>JAFWFE010000045.1 GCA_017512555.1 Solobacterium sp.
ATGTGTTTATCTCATTCACGATCAAAGAGAATTACAACATCTTTGTGCTGGCCGGGACGACCATGCTGGCATCCATGCTGGATATCACCTGGTTCTTCTACGGGGTAGAAGACTTCAAGAAAGCCAGTATACGTAATATTACGGTAAAGATCATCGGTGTGACGATGATCATGTTACTGTGCAAGACACCGGAAGATTTGTGGAAATATGTGCTGATCAACTCAGGCAGTGAACTGATTGGCCAGTTCATTATGTTCTTTCAGCTTCGCCAGTATATTGAATTTAAGCCTGTATCTCTGGTCAATGCGTACAAACATCACTTTATCGCCACGTTCCGGTTATTTGTGCCGACGATTGCCATCAGCGTCTACACCATGCTGGACAGGACGATGCTTGGTGCTCTGCACAGCGCGGAACACCTGAATTACTACAAGACGGCGATGGGCTTCATCCAGATGTTCCTGTACTTCATTACCTCCATCGGTACGGTAGTATTGTCCCGTGTTTCCAACGTGATCCGCAATCAGGCAGACGGAGAGGAACAGACAGAAGCCCTGATCAATACAACGATGAAGTTTTCCTGTCTGCTGGCTTTCCCGATGTGTTTCGGGATGATTGCGATTGCACGTACTTTTGTGCACTGGTTCCTGCCGACAGCACCGATCATTGCGGATCTGATCATGTACGGCTCACCGATCATTGTGTTTATTTCCATGTCAAACGTTACCGGTATCCAGTACATGGTTCCGGTAGGTCTGGAGAAACAGTATACACGTAGTGTCCTTGCCGGGGCTTTGCTCAACTTTATCCTGAATACGTTCCTGATTCCCCGGTATGGTGCCTACGGTGCAATCATGGCCAGTGTGGCGGCGGAATTCACGGTGTTCGCGGTACAGTACAGCGTGGTCATCAGGCATACGCATTTGTCTTTTCTTGACCGCAGTTACCTGATCTATCTGCTTGGGTCGGTCATCATGTATGTGATCGTGCATTATGCGGCTTCTGTTCTGCCGGCTTCGTTCCCAGGTACATTGACTGCGATTGTACTAGGGATGATAGTCTATGGTATGATTTTACTGGTAACAAAAGAAGATCTTACCGGACGTATCTTATCCCGGTTTATAAGGAGATAAACCTATGACTGAAGTCAGTGTTGTGATCAACATGTACAATTCAGAGAAGTATCTTCGTAAATGTATTGATTCTGTACTTGCACAGACATTTACGGATTTTGAACTGATCCTGGTCAATGACGGCAGTAAGGATCATTCCCTGGATATCTGTAAGGAATACGCGGAGAAGGATAAACGAATCCGGATCGTGGATAAGGAAAACGGCGGGCTGGCAGATGCGCGCAATGCCGGACTGGATGCGGCTAAAGGAAAGTATCTGGAGTTTATCGACGCGGATGACTGGATCGAACCGGATCTTCTGGAAAAGTGTGTTACCAAACTTCATGAGACAGATGCGGATATCGTGATCTTTGATATCTACCAGTACTTTGTGGCAACCGGCAAGAAAGAAGTAGTATCGCATCCCTATAATCAGAATCAGGTGTATTTCCTGAATGATCATCCGGAGATGATCACAAAGATGAAGAACGCTGCCTGGAACAAGATCTACAGGGTCTCTCTGTTCAGAGAGAACCAGATCCGTTATCCGTGGGGATATAACTACGAAGATCTTGGCACTACATACAGACTTCTTGCCCGGGCAGACAAGATCGCGTTCGTGAATGAACCTCTGTATGACTATCTGCAGGATCGACCGGGAAATCTTACGCATCTCTTCAACATGTCCGTGTACTGTGTACTGGATATGATCAAACTGACGATCGATGACTATAAACGTCTGGGTATCTATGAAAAGTATTATGAAGAATTGAAGTTTCTCGGCGGGATCAATATTCTGGAGTGTCTGAAGAAGACCAGGGATTGTACGGATTATGCGATGGCAGATGAATTCATCAAGGTCTGTTTCTGGTATATGAAAAACACGTGGCCGGAATTCCCCAAATGCAAATATAATATATACAGAGAGAAGTATGACTGGATCTACGGGAATCCGTTATTTCTGAAAGTATATCTCTTTTACCGGCGTATGCGTATGAAAGGGTGATTGTTGTGGCAAAAGTTACGATCGTTGTTCCGATATACAACGTAGAAAAATATCTGAAGGATTGTTTTGAGTCATTCCTGAAACAAACATCGCATGATTTTGTTGTCCTGGCAATCAATGACGGCAGTCCGGATAACAGTCAGGTGATTATTGACGAGTATGTACAGAAGTTCCCGGAGATCTTTCACTGTATCAAGAAGGAGAACGGAGGATACGGATCTGTACTGCAGCTTGCTGTAAATACGATAGATACACCGTATTTTCTCATTTGTGATCCCGATGACACATTAGAACCGGATGCTGTGCGCGTATTGCTGGATCTTGCGGAAGTCTCCGATGCGGATATCACGATCGGCGCAAAGTCTTATGTCTATGTAAATAGTACGGATAAGGACTATACCTATGCGTATAACCGTGAGTTTGTGACCTTACTGACGAATACCGTGTATCATCATGGTACAGCCGCATATAACGATTTATTCTTTATTGATCCGAGTCCTCATGCCAAGTTATACAAACGTGAAGTAGCTCAGAATATCAGTTTTCCTGAGAAAGTAGGTTATACGGATAATATCTTGTTTTATCTGAGTTTACTTACCGCGGAAAAGGTGATCTACACGGATATCTCTCTGGCGAATTATCTGATTGACCGTCCGGGGAATACGATGACGGATGTATCCTTTAAGGCGTTAAACGGACAGATCTCGGTATTCAAGGGTGTCATCAACCAGGCGGAACGCAGAACGAATATTCCGCCGATCTTCTGGTACAGAATGTTTGAAAGCTTCAAGTACATGTTATACCAGACGAGGAATCTATCCTGTTCGGAAGAAGAATTCATGAAAATCATGGATCATCTGGAAACCTTCCTGGATCGTCTTAAACCTTATGATAAGGATATTCGTCCGTTTTATAAGAAATACTCCAAGAACGGATTTGTGGAAAAGACAAGAGATAGTATTCTGATGGGCAAGGTTGGCAGTAAAGCTGTATATCAGAACCTGAAGAAGAAAATGCTCAAGGAATTCCGGGAGAATCAGGCGAAAAGGAACGCATAATGAAAGTATCCGTTATCGTTCCGATGTATAACGTAGAACAGTATCTTGAAGAGTGCCTGCAGTCTCTGGAAGCGCAGACTCTGCAGGATATGGAAGTACTGATCGTCAATGATGGTTCTACGGATCATAGTCCGGAAATTGCCCAGAAGTTTGTGTCTGAGCATCCGGATCGTTTTGTGCTTCTTCATAAGCCTAACGGAGGATTGTCAGATGCCAGAAACTACGGTGTACGGTATGCGAAGGGCGAGTACATCGCTTTCCTGGACAGTGATGATTTTGTTGAACCGGAGTTGTATGAGAAATTACTGAATAAGATCGAAGAAGGCTATGATGTCGTTGTTACGGATATCGAATACTGGTATACGGAAGTCAGCCGTCGTTTTGTGATGAAGGGACTTACAGACTGGCCGGTGGCAGATCTGCAGAAAAGGGCGATGCTTTCGCCGATGTTTGCGTGGAACAAGCTTTACCGGGCGGATTTTTTTACAGAGAAGGGTATGGCTTATCCGCTGAATACCTGGTATGAAGATATTCCGGTGACGACCATGATCTTTGCGCAGACATCCCGCATCGGATATCTGCCGGAGTGTCTGATCCACTACCGTCAGAGAGAAGGCAGTATCATGCAGAACAACGACTCTCCGCGTCTGGTGGAGATCTTCGGTATCATGGAACTGCTGCGTAAGAACTTCGCGGAAAACGGGTATGCGGATAAGTTTAGGAACGAACTGGAATACCTGCATGTCGAGCATCTGCGCCTGTACGGGATGTTCCGCTTTATCCGCAGCAACCACTGGTCAGAATACTATGAATCTTCACAGAAAGTCATGAAGACGTATTATCCGGACTGGAAGAAGAATCCCTACATCAAGTATCTGAACACAAAAAACAGGGTATTTCTGCAGTTTTACAACAAAATAACCGCATTTCTGTTTAACAAGGTGATTGGAGGCTAATACGAGAACCAGATATTCCTTTTACAACTTTCTGGTAAGTACGATCGCAGCTGTGATCTTACCGTTGATCGGCTTTGTCAAAGTCAGTTTTTTCGTACGCCTGTACGGAAGTGATATCAACGGTTTACAGCTGACCATCGCGCAGGTGATCACCTTCCTGAATATCTGTGAGCTGGCGTATTCTCTGGCTTTCCGGCAGTTGTTATATAAACCTCTGGCCGAGAATGATCATGAGGAAGTGAACCGGATCTATACCGGCGCCCGCAGGATCTTCCGCATTACCGGCTGTGTAATGCTGGTGTGCAGTGTGCTTGTGGCTTTGATCTTCCCGAATCTTTCGGAATCTCCGTTAAGTTACTGGCAGACGACAGGGACATTCCTTCTTCTGGCTTGTCCGTATGGAATCTCCTATTTCCTGATGGGTCCGAACTTTGTCATCATGGCCGACCAGAAAGAATACAAGATCAATATCTGGATCCAGTCAATCTCGATTCTGAGAATGTTACTGATGATTACCGCCATCTTCATGAAGATGCCTTTTATCACGATATTGATCATTGAAGGTGCAAATATCCTGTGTGCGAATTTCCTTGCCCGCAGGATTGCTTTACGTACCTATCCCTGGCTTCATGAAGAGAAGGATAGTAAAGATCACCAGTTTGCGGATAAAGCCGGATATGCGGTCGTACAGCGTCTCTCTGAGCTCGCTACCACCCAGACAGACAATATCGTTATTACCGGGTTCATGGGTTATGCCATGTCTTCTGTCTTCGGATCCTATAGTTATCTGTCGGATAATATCGGTAAGATCACCCAGACCATGATCCAGTCACCGATGAATAGTTTCGGCAACCTGTTCAACGATAAGTCGGTAAGAAGTTATGACGTATTTGCGGAATTCTTCAATTTCGCCAGTTTTATGTCCACGATCGTTGCCTGTGAGATCTTTATCGTCATGCCTCAGTTCATGCCTCTGTGGATGCGTAATTCGCTGTATCAGGCCAGTGTGCCGATCTGTTTCTTCGTCAGCTGTAATATCTTCTATATGACGACCAGACAACCCGTAATGATTGCCAGAGATACCAACGGTCTCTATGTGAATGCCAAGAATAACGCGTATCTGTTAGCAGCGGTCAAGATCATCCTGTCTGTTCTTCTGGTCAGTCAGTTCGGACTTCTCGGCGCGGTTGTGGCGACGACTGTATCTTATCTTACTGTAGACTTTACCTATAATCCGAAACTTGTCTATGACCGTGTATTCCAGTTGCCTGTACAGAGGTATTACCGGATGTTTGTCCTGCGCTTCCTGATTGGTCTGACAGTAGGGGCTGCCGGATATCTTGGCTGGCATCAGTTTATCGCATACAGCAGCAGTTCTCTGACCCATTTTGTGATCAGCGCGCTGATTCTCGGAATCTGTATCACAATCGTTGTATTCGTGCTCTATTACGCCTTATTCCGTTCGTTCCGCAATCTTCTTTCACGGATACTCAGTGTATTGAAGGGTAGAAAATAACGTACGGTTATTGATGTATATACGGAAAATGAAATATAATATGAGTATCAATTGGAGGATAAATATACATGGAAAAATTCTTGGTTGAAGTTTCTGCCAGACATATTCACTTATGTCGTGAGGATATGGATATCCTTTTCGGTAAGGGTTCTGAACTCCATCCGATTAAGGATCTTTCACAGCCTGGTCAGTATGCGTCTGAAGAGAAATTGACGATGAAGGGTCCCAAGGGACAGCTGACTGCGAGAATTCTCGGACCGCTCCGTAAGGAAACACAGATTGAAGTATCTCTTACTGAAGCACGTCAGCTTGGTGTCAAGGCACAGATTCGTGAATCCGGTGATCTGGACGGCACATCCGGTGATCTTACACTGGTAGGACCGTGCGGTGAAATCGTTCTTGAACGTGGTGTGATTGCTGCTAAACGTCATGTCCATATGACACCGGCAGATGCGGAGAACTATGGTGTAGTCAACGGTCAGATCGTTGCGGTTAAGATTGAGACAAACGGACGTTCCGTGATCTTCGGTGATACAGTCGTACGTGTCAGCAATTCTTACGCGCTTGCGATGCATATCGATACGGATGAAGCTAACGCTGCCGCAATCGGTGGTTCCGCACAGGGCGAAATCGTAGAATTCTAAGATCTTGGTGATCAAATCAGAGATGTCATCAGACATCTCTTTTTTAATGTCTGACAAAATACAGGAAAAACCTTTATTTCAATCCGTGTGCTCGATTATAATAATGAGGATATGAACAGAAATATACGGATCAAAACTGCCGCAGTCATGATGGTTTCTCTTGTGTTATCCGGTTGTGCCATACATAATCTGGATAATACTTTCGATGAGACTGGTCCTTTTATTAACCTTGAGAAATATGAATTTGAGACAACGATCGGCCAGAAGATCGATTTCTCAAATATCACCGGGTATGACGATGTGGATGGGCTGATGCCTGTCTATGTCGTAGGAGATATCAATTATGATCAGGCAGGGGAATACTATCCCGTATTATCCTGTACGGATACTTCCGAGAATGAAACGACCGTAGGTATCATTGTGAAAGTACTGCCTGCTTCGGAGATTCCTGTGGATCCTTCCACTGATACGGAAACCCAGGAATATGTACCGGTACCTTCCACTTGTGACAAGGAAGATGCGGAAGATCTGGCATATCCGTGCAATGTGGTATTACCTTCACACCTGGAGGAATACCTGACGATCTATCCCGGAGAAAGCGGGAAACAATCCTGTGAGAAAACGGTCTTATACCAGAGCGGAGAAGGGACGTGCAAGGTCATCCTGGCAAATGACGGTACGTTCTGGGGATATGGATTAACATTTGCCGAACAGGAAGAGGAAGAGTAAAAAAAAGACAATGTTTAGTTCACATTGTCTTTTATTCTTCATCTGCGCTGTTGTCGAAGATGATCGCCATATCACACATACGCCACTGGTTATAAACATTTTTCGCAAAGAATAACTGGTAGGTACTTGAGTATGTTTTAGACACATCCGAGGCGATGACGTGGTAGTCAAAGGAGATCGATCCGACGAAGAAGTCATCTCCTATGGGCATCAGGTCAAAGACTTCAATATTGTTAAACTCTATACGATCATGGGGACTGAACCACTGCGGGTCAAAACCCAGAATATTGTAGTAGAACGGAGTATTCGGATACAGGTGCTGGTTCAGGGAATAGAAGGTACCATCCCTGGTAATGTACTTACAGTAGGCTATGGCTGTATCCGTGATCTCCTTGGTAAAGTATTCGATTTCTTCATCTGTAGGTTTTCTTCCCAGATAGAAGTTGTTTTTCGTGTGATCAAGAACATAGGTATAATTCTTATTCGTCAATGACAGTTCCGGAGCCTGGATAAACCCTCCAATCCGGTAACGTTTGGTGTTGGGCAGCCGATCCTCAAAGCCGAAGCCTTCAAAGCCCATGGGAATATGTACATCTTCATGTTCAAACGTATCATCGATCAGGACATCGTTGATCCGGAAATCGGTACCGTCTTCAATGACATCAAACGTATAATAATTGTTCTGGCTTACGGTCCTTACCTTCCAGGAATCACTTTCCTTATCCTGATGTACTTCCAGGGCACATAGTTTTTCCTGCTGGTAGTATACGTCGTAATAATCAGAATAAGCATCACTAGTGGAATAACTGAAGGTCATTCCGGAAACGTTTGCGTCTCCGTACAGCCAGATCAGGTATTTCTGGTAGGTCTTGCGGTCATTCAGCTCCAGGAAGTATCCGACATCCTCGTCGTAGATCTCATCCCATTCACGATTGCCCACCATCTGCATATATCTTGTCATGGCACCGTTGACACTGCGTGCTTCGTATCGTTCCAGCCAGAACCACAGATAGCCAAGACCGGCAGCGCAGACGATGATCGCAAAGAGGATATACGTCAAAAGCCAGAGATAAAAGCTCTTGTTTATCTTCAGCCGCTCGGCATAAGTTTTCTTTTTTACTTTACTATCCATGCCGTTGGCACCGTCCTGTCTCCGCGCATTGAAACAATGTTGTTGATAATCTCACCGTTATAGACCATGACGGAACTGGATCCGCCGTCCAGATTCGCCGCATTGATTGCACCGTACTGTAACATGATCCGTATACAATCTTCATAAGACGCACCCAGACTGCTTGTCGTACGTCCGTTGATCACCAGCAGAAGTACCGCGCCGTCACCACGCTGACCGATGACCGTACGGGGATTCAGACCTCCGCCGGTACCGGTAATGGCTACAGGTTCACCGTTGACGATCAATACAGGCCCGAAAGTCACGGCGTCACGCACATTCCATTCCAGGGCGTCTTTCGCTGTCATATTCCCGACGATCAGATGATGATGATCGTTAAATCCAATCAGAGATACCCACTGGTCAATTGTACCAGCAACTAATTCTCCGTCCTTAATGACCACACCCCAGGGGATGGAACCGTCACCTAATCCGTTAGGATCATCAAAACCACCGGCATTGATACCAGCAACCGCACCTTCTGAGATCACATAATCCTGTACGAGGAAACCCGAAGCACTCTCACTGCCCATCAATGTATTGACACCAAGTGCCATCCGGGAAGGATCACGGACGATCATCAGCTTGCCGTTGAATGTAGCACCAGACACATCGATGATCTCGATCTTGTCTTTTTCGTTTGCGGGTATGGTGAAGTATTCTTCGTTACTCCAGGTAATCTCTGTCGTATAAGTCGGCTGGTTCTTGGAGAGGATTGCCTGGATCTCTTCTTCGGAGAAGAACATGCGGACGATTGCCTTACCGCGTCTGGTCTCATAGAAAGTCGCAATAAAAAGATTACTGAAGGAAGGAGATGGACCCTTGAACAGTATCATCAAAGCCAGATATCCTGTAATACCGCCGATAATTGCCGTAGTGATGATCATGATCAGTGTCTTACGGCTGAACCGGCGTATTCCTGCTTTTAAACGACGTTTTTTTCTCTTCTTAGTCATGTTGTTATTGCCACTACAAAAACATGGCCTTGTATATTATAACACAATGAAAAATAAAGGAATTTACGTATTGTGGTTTGTGCTATTATATTTTTATCGGAGGATTTAGTATGTTTAACATTACCATTAAAGATACCTATGATGAAGTCAGTGCTGAAGCTTTCAAGATCATGAAGGAAGTACTCAGTGGTGACCACACACCCGTTCTTGGTCTGGCTACAGGCTCCAGTCCTGTCGGATTATACAAGGAAATGATCCGTGACCACGAAGAGAACGGCACAAGCTACAAGGATATTATTACCTTTAATCTGGATGAATATATTGGTCTGCCAAGAGATCACAGAGAAAGTTACTGGACATTTATGCATGTAAATCTGTTTAACCACGTGGATATTCCGGATGAGAATGTACATGTACCTCTGGGATGCGGAGAAGATCCGGAAGCAGACTGCGCGGCATATGAAGCGGAATTAGCGAAATACACCGCGGATGTGCAGGTACTCGGTATCGGCAGTGACGGACATATCGCTTTCAACGAACCGGGCTGCCCGTTTGACAGCGTGACACATATCATGGATCTTACCGAACAGACCAGAAGAGACAATGCCCGCTTCTTTGACAACGATATTAACCAGGTACCGACCAAAGCAGCGACAATGGGTCTGGCATCCATCATGCGTGCCAAGAAGATCATCATGATCGCTACCGGAGAGAATAAAGCTGATGCAATCTATGGAATGATCAAGGGACCCAAGACAGTGGATTGCCCGGCAAGTATCCTGCAGGATCATCCGGAAGTTTATGTCTTCCTGGACAAGGCAGCTGCTTCTAAATTATAGGATTCATACAATCTGTAACAGAGCCGGAGAAATCCGGCTTTTTATCTGCAGTTTGAAATAATTAAACTTTTTGTTTAATTTTACTTGCATTCAATACTCTGTTGTATATAATACCTATGGGAGTAATGCCTATGGAAATCGGAAAGAGAATCAAACAGCTCAGAGTGAAGAGTAATCTGACTCTGGAAGAACTTGCTTCACGCACGGAACTGACCAAGGGATATCTTTCCCAGCTGGAACGGAATCTGGCACTGCCGTCGATTCCGACCCTGGAAGATATCACGGAAGCACTGGGTACGACCATGGCGCAGTTCTTCGCTGAAGAAGCAGACGAGAAGATTGTATTTACACGGGATGATGTCTTCGTGGATGAACAGGAAGATAAGACGATCCAGTGGATCGTTCCAAATGCGCAGAAAGATGTCATGGAACCGCTTCTGCTGGAACTGAAGCCTTCCGCAAGATCATTTACCGTTGATCCTCATGAGGGGGAAGAATTCGGTTATGTGATCTCCGGCAAGGTCATGCTGTACTGTGGTGAAGACAGTAAGGGGATGGCGGTAGGAAAAGGGGAATCCTTCTACATCCGCGGCAATCAGTCGCATTATCTTCAGAATTGCGCAAAAAAGAACGCTGTTGTGCTGTGGGTCAGTA
Source organism: Solobacterium sp. (assembly GCA_017512555.1). GTDB lineage: Bacteria > Bacillota_I > Bacilli_A > Erysipelotrichales > Erysipelotrichaceae > Bulleidia. The sequence goes on from JAFWFE010000045.1 coordinate 10,642, forward strand.
CACCGCCGGTTTTCTAGGAGAGTGAGGGGCTTATGAAAAAATTAATACAGGTAAAAAACGTTACGAAGACATTCGGAAGCCAGGTTGTCCTGAAGGATATCTCGCTGGATATCTATGAAAATGAATTTGTGACATTGCTGGGACCTTCCGGCTGCGGTAAGACAACGTTACTGCGGATCATCGCCGGATTCCTGGATGCGGATGAAGGACATGTCATCATGGACGGTGAAGATATTGCGAATACACCTGCTTATAAACGTGATGTCAATACGGTATTCCAGCACTATGCGTTATTTCCGCATCTGGATGTTTATGAGAATATTGCCTTCGGTTTAAAGATCAAGAAACAACCGAAAGATATCATTGATCAGAAGGTAAGACGTATGGTCTCCCTGGTCGGTCTGGAAGATTTCCTGCATCGTGATGTTACGAAGTTATCCGGCGGTCAGCAGCAGCGTGTCGCTATTGCGCGTGCCCTGGTCAATGAACCGAAAGTACTTCTGCTGGATGAATCTCTGAGCGCTCTCGATAAGAACCTCAGAAAGGAAATGCAGCTGGAACTGAAACAGATCCAGAAAGAAGTCGGGATTACCTTCGTGTTCGTTACCCATGACCAGGAAGAAGCCCTGACGATGTCCGATAAGATTGTCATCATGAAAGATGGTGAGATCGAACAGATTGGTACACCGCTGGAAGTATATAACGAACCAATCAACGAATACTGCGCAAGATTTATCGGTGACTCCAACATCATTGAGGGAAATATGATCCGTGATGGTCTGGTACGTTTCGATGATGTTGAATATGAATGCGTAGATAAAGGCTTTAAGGATAATGAACCTGTGGATGTGGTCATCCGTCCGGAAGATATCGATATCGTACCGAGAAACCAGGGCAAGATGAACGGGGAAGTAAAATCCGTACTGTTCAAGGGTGTCCATTACGAAGTGATCGTAGAAACCAGTTCCGGTACATCCAAGACGGTAACCATGCATGTTACAAAGGAACATGACATCACCAATGAAAGCGCGCATGAAAAAATCAGTGCTTCCAACTTCTACATGGACCTGGAAGATGTCCCGAATCTTACGGACAGTGAAGTTATCACCAGAGCGAATGCCCAGGCCTGGAATGAGGATAACGAAGATGTATCCCTGTCCAAGGTAACCTATAACGTAAAGAACGAAGTTGGTACTTACGACTGTACCTTCGCTACCGATAAGGGTACGGAGATCAGTATCAAGATCTTTGTGGTAAAACCGAATGTTATTGAAGACCAGTCCAACGAAGAAGGTATCCAGGCATTTGATTTCTATCGTACTGCAGATGAAATCAAGGAGTCCATGGCTCTGGATACAGACCTGATCCTGTGGGCAGACGCGGCAGCCTGGAACCTGGAAGATGATTCCCGTGTAGAGATCTGGGATGTCAAATATGACTTCGATGACGAGAATATCGTCGAAGGGGATTACCCGATCACATTCTCTACCCAGGGTCGTGAACTGAAAGTAGAAACCACGGATAAGATCGAAGAAGGGGAAAGAATCGGTCTGAACTGGAATCCTGAAGATATCCATGTCATGAGAAAGATGGTGGTCTGATCATGAAGGGCTTCAGTAAGATGGCCTATCCGTACATTGTATGGATGGTAATCATGATCATCCTGCCGATGTTGATGATCGTATTCTATGCTTTCTCGAAGAGTGGAAATGATGTCCTGACCTTCCAGTTTACCTTTCAGAACTTTGTCCGGTTCTTTGAGGATTCCGTATTCCCGAATGTACTGTGGCGAAGCCTGAAGATGGCGGTAGCGACCACAGTCATCTGTATCGCTCTTGGATATCCCTGCGGATATATTATTGCCAAGCTGAAGGGGAACAACCAGGCAATCATGATCCTGCTGATCACACTTCCGATGTGGATCAATATGCTGGTCAGAACCTATGCCTGGAGAGGATTGCTCGGCTATGTGGAACTCTCCAGTGAAGCCAGAGTCTATGTCGGTATGGTCTATAACTTCCTGCCGTTTATGATTCTGGAGATCTATACAGCTTTGTCCAAGATTGATCCGGCACTGCTGGTTGCGGCACGTGATCTTGGTGCCAATGATTTCCAGGCTTTTCTCAAGGTGACGCTTCCGTTGTCCCTGTCCGGTGTAGTCAGCGGTATTACCCTGGTATTCCTGCCGGCAGTATCCAGCTTCTTTATCCCGAAGTTACTCGGCGGCGGTCAGTATGTCCTGATCGGTAACCTGATTGAAGATTACTTCATCACATCCGGTGACTGGAACTTCGGTTCTGCAATCAGCTTCATCATGGCAATCATTATCCTGATCTCCATGTATGTCACAAGGAAACTGGACAGAACCGCAAAGGAGGATGAAATCTGATGGAAAAGAAGACAAAACTTCATGAAAAAATCTATCTGATCCTGATCTTGTTCTTCTTCTATCTGCCGATCTTCTATGTCGTGTTCTTCAGTTTTAACAGTTCGAAGTCACTGACCAGATTTACCGGATTCTCCCTGCAGTGGTATGAGAAGATGTTCTCTAACCGTACCATCATAGAGGCAATCGGCTATACTGTAGCATGTGCTGTGATCGCGACGATCGTTTCCACGATTGTTGGTACAATTACTGCGATTGGTTTGTCCAAGAGTAACCGGATCGTCAGAGAGATGGTCAGCCAGGTGAATAACCTGCCGATGTTGAATCCGGATATCGTTACTGCAATCGGATTCATGTTGTTCTTTACATCTCTGCGTATTCAGACCGGGTTTACGACCATGGTACTGGCGCATATCGCGTTCTGTATTCCGTATGTGATGCTTTCCATCATGCCTAAATTGCGCAGTCTGGATCCCAATATTGCGGAAGCAGCGCTCGATCTGGGATGCACACCGATACAGGCATTGTGGAAGGTGATCATTCCGCAGATCAAGGAAGGTATCATTGCCGGCGCACTTGTTGCCTTCACGATGTCCTTCGATGACTTCGTTATCTCACTGTTTACCACCGGTCCCGGTGTGAATAATATATCGATCTATGTTTATTCCAGTGTTAAACGTATCAATCCTACCATCAATGCCTTAAGCGCGTTGATTGTCTATGTAATTACTATCGTATTGATCATAATCAATGTCGTTCCTATGATTAAAGAAAGAAGAGGGAAAAGAAATGAACAAATTAGCTAAAATACTGCTTGCCGGCCTGCTGGTCGCAGGTGGATACTCCAACTCCGGTGGCTCCGCATCCGGCAACACGGAAAAAGAAACTGTAGATGCCAAGGAAGTGTATGGCTGCAACGTGATCAACGTCTTCAGTCCGGGTGAATACATCGACGAAGATGTTATCCCGAACTTTGAAAAGCAGTATAACGCTACCGTAAATTACGACCTGTTTGATTCCAATGAAATGATGTATACAAAGCTTCAGGGCGGCAGTTCTTACGATGTTCTGGTTCCTTCGGATTATATGATTGAACGTTTATTACAGGAAAACTTCCTGCAGGAACTGGATCTGGATTCCATGGAAAACCAGGATGGATTTGAACGTCAGGCTATGGAACTTGCCGGTTCCTTTGACCCGGATCATGTCTATGCGGTTCCTTATTTCTGGGGCTCTGTAGGAATCATTTACAACAAGAATAATGTTGACCCTCAGGAAGTGGAAGAGCAGGGATGGGAAATCCTCCGGAATACCAAATACAAGGGTAAGATCTTCATGTATGACTCTCAGAGAGATGCCTTCATGATTGCTTTCAAGGCTCTCGGATACTCCATGAATACAGAGAATGAAGATGAGATCAATAAAGCATTTGAGTGGCTGAAACAGCTGGATGATACCATGGAACCTTCTTATGTGACGGATGAAGTCATTGACGCAATGATCAACGGTGAAAAGGATATCGCTGTTGTATATTCCGGTGATGCCGCATATATCGTTTCTGAGAATGAAGATATGGCCTTCTCTGAACCTCATCAGGGAACCAACCACTGGATCGATGCCATGGTTATGCCTAAGGATGCGCAGTGTTCCGGTCTGGCCAATGCGTTCATTGACTATATCTCCAGCTATGATGTAGCCTATGCGAACTCTGTCGCTGTAGGTTATACTTCCCCGAACGCACAGGTGATGGATGAACTCAGCTCCGAAGATGGTGATTTCTACGAGAACAACGCTTATCTGCCTCGTGAAGGCTATGACAAGGATGAGATCTTCCACTACAGTGAAGTACTGAGACAGGAACTCGGATTCCTCTGGAACAAAGTTAAAAACTAATACGAAGACCGCTGAGGCGGTCTTTTTTGTTAGAATAAGAGTAGAAAAGAGGAAAAGATAATGAAATCTTGGCGTAAACCAAATTCGGTTAAACCTCCGTTTGGCAGTACATGGACAGCACCTCCTGCTACAAGAATCTTTGACAATGTGTCATTTATCGGAAATGTCATTGTTGGATGTTATGTTGTGGAAACAGGGGATGGATTTATCCTGATTGATTGTATGGAACCGGATGACCAGTCCAGGGATACGATTGTACAGGGTATCTCGGATCTTGGTCTGGATATTCACGATTTAAAAGCGATTTTGATCAGTCATGGTCATTTTGATCACTATGGCCAGGCAGACTGGTTCCGCCGGAACTACGGCTGTAAATTATATCTCGGTGAAACCGATACGATCCTGGCAAAGACCGTAGCTCTGGATAAGTGGCCGGTGATCGACTACGATATCGACCGTTATTACAATGACGGCGAAATACTAAAATTCGGTGATCTGGAGATTATGACTGTTCTGACTCCGGGACATACGAAAGGGTGTTACTCCTTTATCTTACCTGTCTATGATGAAGGCAGAAAACATATGGCAGGAATGTGGGGTGGTTCCGGATTATTACCGGATTCCGATCCGTATGACTATCGGGCATCTCTGGACAAGTTTATGAAGCTTTGCCGGGAATATCATGTGGATGTGGAACTGTGTGCGCATCCTACATTGGATAATGGTCTGGAACGTCATGAAGTGATCCGTAAGATCGTCAATGGTGTTCCCAATCCATTTGTGATCGGTGAAGAGGGATTTGCGTATTATATGACCCAGTACTATGATCTGGTTGAAGAAACGATGATACGCAGGGGACTGAAATAACACAGTAAACAACATACGCATGTTTTGTAAGGTGATTTATAATGGGTACAGGAGGATGACTCTATGAACAGTGGATATGTGGTTGGTATCGGTGCGGCTAATATCGATATCTACGGCAAGAGTCTGGTTCCGCTTCGGGAAAAGACCGATCATCCCGCAAAGGTCTTTACCGGAATCGGCGGTGTAACACGCAATATACTGGATAATCTGATGCATCTGGACATCCCGTGTGTATTGATGACGGCAGTCGGTGATGATATCTACGGAAAGATCGTTTTATCTGCCGTGGAAGAACAGGGGATGGATATCCGTCACGCGCTGGTTGTGCCCGGAGCTTCTACCGGTGTGTTTATCCAGGTGCTTAGTGAAAATAACGATATGGAGCTGGCTCTTTGTGATATGGGTGTAATGTCACATATTACGGAAGAATACCTGCGTGAACATCATGAAGTGCTGGAAAAAGCACAAATTATCGTCATTGATCCATCCTTGCCGGAAGAAACGATTGAATATCTTGTGGATCATTTCGGAGATAAGATCTTCCTGGATCCGGTTTCGGATATTCTTGCGGAGAAGATGAAACCGTTCGTCGGAAGGATCTGCGCGGTTAAACCAAACCGTACAGAACTGGAAGTATTGAGCGGTATGCCGGTACGGGATCCTGCAGAACTGATTGCGGCAGGGCGTAAAGTAATTGAAAGCGGAACGAAAACACTGTATATTTCGCTGGGCAGGGATGGTTGTCTGTATATGGACCATGACCGGCAGATCCTGCAGCGTTTTCATGAAGAGAAGGAAATGGTCAATGCTTCAGGCGCAGGAGACAGTTTCTTTGCCGGTATTATCTGCGGACTGATTGACGGGCTGGAAATTGAGTCCGTGCTGGATCTTGGCCTGGCAGCGGGCATTCTCGCCGTACGCAGTAAAGAAGTCATCAGTCCGTTGTTATCAAGGAAAAACTTACAGAAGATCATAAAGGAGAACAGAGGATGAAACTAGAAGATTATCTGGATATTCAGCCGGAGATTGCGGAAGCAATCAAAGAGGGTAAACCTGTAGTAGCACTGGAAAGCACGATCTTATCTCATGGTATGCCGTTCCCGGAAAATGTGGAATTTGCGCACAAGGTGGAAAAGATCGTCCGTGGTGAAGGAGCGATTCCGGCAACTACCGCAATTATCGACGGAAAACTGAAAGTCGGATTAAGTTCAGATGAACTGGATCTGATGTGCAGGGCAGAGAATGTCGGAAAGGTATCACGCAGAGATGTGGCAGTATATCTTGCAACCGGGATGAATGGTGCGACAACAGTTGCGACAACGATGCTGATTGCGGCAATGGCCGGGATCCGTATCTTTGCGACAGGTGGTATCGGCGGTGTGCACAGAGGCGGAGAAGACAGTATGGATATCTCAGCTGATCTGCAGGAACTGGCAAATACACCGGTAGCGGTTGTCTGCGCAGGCGCGAAGATGATCCTGGATCTGGGCAGAACACTGGAATACCTGGAAACACAGGGTGTGCCGGTACTTGGCTATCAGACCGATGAATTCCCTGCGTTCTACTGCAGTAAGAGCGGATACAAACTGGACTACAACGCTGAATCTCCGGAAATCATCGCAAAGATCATGAAGACGAAGTGGGATTTAGGGCTCAAGGGCGGACTGGTGATCGGTAATCCGATTCCGGAAGAATTTGCGTTAGACTTTGACTGGATGAATGGTGTCATTGATGCGGCACTGAAGAAAGCGGATGACCTGGGAATCCGCGGTAAGTATATTACGCCGTTCCTGCTGGCAGAGATCAAGGATATGACTGAGGGTGTATCCTTCGCATCCAACCTGGAACTTGCCTATAACAACGCTCGTCTGGCCAGCCGGATTGCCAAGGCATACGTAGCACTTTAAGTGAAAAATTCCCTGCAAAATTCCCCACAAAACAATAAAACCGCATAGTTATGCGGTTTTTTTAATAAGTGATGGTGGGGTCAGTGGGACTCAATAACCCTCCGAAAATGGCTTAGTTATTCGGTTTTGTAGAAGCGTGGTGCAAAACGTGGCGCAAACTAACTAAATTTTCTGTTGTTCATAGCATTCTTTCTGTCAGACTCTTTACTGACCGCATAGTCTAATGACATACTTGCGGATTCGTGACCCATGATATCTCGGATAATATTTGCAGGAGTAGACGTATAGTAAGTGAATTGTCAGATATTGATTTGTGAGGAGATAAAACATGGCTGACGAAAAATGGAGGAACGAACACACAACACGTTTGCACATCCGGTTAATGAATGAATCTGATAAGGATGTTATTGAATGGTTGTTTCAGCAACCAAACAAGACAGATTATATTCGTGGTCTTATCCGTAAAGACATGGAGTCAAAAGGTCTGAAAAGAAAATGATATTCATGATCCGATAATGATTAAGAACTGTATCGTTTATGCATATAATTAAGGTAATAGTAATAGTTGGAGGATCATATGGGATTATTTAGTTTTTTTTTAAAGAAAAATGAAGATCCTGAAAAAGAAGTTGGATCGGAACTGTTTAATGAACAGTATGCAGAACTAAAAGAATTGGCTACACAGATTCTAAAATACGAGTACTATTCTCCCTCACGTGCTTATCGAATATATGATATGTTTGTTCCGCTTGCAGTTAGATTCCTGGAAATAGCAAATCAAATTGATAGAAAAAAAGCATTGCGTACATTTACCAAAGAAGCAAAGAATCATAATCCAAATGATAGATATCCATATCATCCTGTCTTTAAAAGCATTGCATGGGGAAAACCAGATGATTGGGATAAAGCGATTGAGGATATCAAAAATCTATATGATAGATTTACATATTGGCATACAGAAATAGATAAATTCAATGCAAAGTATGTGGATGTTCCTGTAGTTGATATTGAGTTATCAGATATAGGTTTGAAAAGAAACAAGATGATCGATATCCCGGAGATAAAATACACATCGATAGGGAAGTCATTCAATAAAGACAGGTTATTGAAATTTGTGGTTATCGATACAGAGACAACAGGATTAAAGGCATCTTCCGAAAGAATCGTTCAACTCTCTGCGGTGAAATATGTTGATTGGGAACCTGTGGAAGCGTGGAGTACTTATATCAATCCAAAGAGACCTATTCCGGCAGAAGCTTCAGCAGTTAACAAGATCACAGACGAAATGCTAATAGATAAACCAACTATCAAACAAGTGGCAGAATCATTTACTCAGTTTGTTAAGGATTATGATGTGGTCGGGTATAATCTCCCTTTTGATTTCAAATTCTTATTTGCTGAGGGGATTGATCTGACAGTACAGAAAAGACGGTATTATGATGTCTATTCGTTGGCGAAAAAGGCTTACATGGATGAATTAGATAGTTTCTCATTGGAGGACGTTACAAAATACCTAAGAATCTATTACAATGCTCATAACAGTTTGAGTGATTGTTATGCTACAGCAGAAGTTTTTGGTAATGTTATTAAATGTATTACGTTCTAGTTTTCAAATCGTGGCGCAAACGTGGCGCAGACGAGGCGCAAAATGCTGTCTTTTATAGAGATACTATAGATAACTTGAACAATATACAAAACTCAAAAAAACCGCTTTGTTATGCGGTTTTCTGTATTTTGACTCGTATATGGATACTATGAGATTTTTATAGATTGGTGGGGTCAGTGGGACTTGAACCCACACGGTGTTGCCACCAACGGATTTTAAGTCCGTTGCGTCTGCCTATTCCGCCATGACCCCGGATATAAAAAGTGGAGGTTCCTGCCGGGATCGAACCGGCGCTCGCAGAGTTGCAGTCTGCTGCCTTACCACTTGGCTAAGGAACCATCGCTAATTTATTATATGCGAGGCTTTGTGAAATTGCAAACCTATTTCTGTTGTTTTCGTCAGAAACGTAGTCTATACAATCTACGTTTCAGGATTAGTGTGATATACTTCTAGTAATATGAGTCAGGGAAATGTGAAAAAGAATCTCAGCTGGAATACCATCGGTATGATCCTTTATAATCTGGCGGTATGGGTGTTTGGTTTTCTGATCATCCGTATGCTTGGTGAAGTACACAGCGGGTATTACGCGATTGCCAGCAGTGTGGGGAATACGATCTATGCGGTTTCCTTGTGGGGTATGCGCAGTTATATCGTTTCCGATACCGAGAGTCGTTATACCGAAGATGAGTATCTGACTTCACGTATAATCAGTATTCTGATCTCCTGTGTGGTTCTGATTATGACCGCGTTGATCGGCGGCTATGGTCCGGAAGTAACACATGTGTTATATGCGTACACATTGTTCAAGATGTCGGAAGCGTTGATCGAAGTACTGGACTGTTTCGGACAGAAGCGTCTGATCATGGATATCAACGCAAAGTCCATGGTGCTTCGCGGATTGTTATACATGGTGTTTTTCTGGCTTACGCTGCGTTTTACGGCCGATATGACGACAGGATTCGCCGTGATGGCCGGAATATCATTGCTGGTGTTTTTCTTTTATAATCTGCGGAAAATGCGTTCTGTGGCAGAGATCCACGGATTATCCGCCAACCTATTACACCTGAAAGAAATCCTGATACGTTGTTTCCCGATCATGGCGTTTGAGGTATTATCTTCTTCTGTTGTTGCGGTACCGCGTCTGTTCTTCAGCAGACAGGGGAGTATGGCAGATCTTGGTGTCTATAACTCAATCTATACCATGGTGATCTTTTTACAGCTAACTGTAAATATTCTGATCTATACGCTTTCTCCGTATCTTGCCCGCAGCTATCAGAGTCATGATAAGACTTCTTATCGTAAATATCTGTTATTGTTAGTCGGAGGTGCATGTTTCCTTGCCGGAGGTGCGGAATTACTGGTACTCCTGATCGGCAAGCCGGTAATGTCTTTGCTGTTCGGCAGCGGTCCCGGGCAGATGTATCATTACCTGTATCTTGGTATCCTGAGCGGTTTATCCCTGACCTTTACCTGGATCATTACCCAGATCTTTGTGATCCGTGGATATCTGTACGCGCATCTGATCTGTGCGCTGATCTCTGCCGGATCCTGTTTCCTGTTCTCTGCCTGGCTGATTTGTCCGGAAAACTGCAATACCATATCCATCGTCCTGATCTGTACAAATCTTGTCTTCCTGTGTGCCGCAGGTATACTTCTGCGCCGTAAGCCTGCCGGAACCGTTCAGAATTAAACGAAACTCGTTTGGTAATTCGGCAGTACTGCGGTTATAATGTATAATGTTATTATAGATAACAGAGAATACATACCCGGTGTACTCCGGTCTGTATATGAGGAAAACTATGTCAGTAAAGCCGATTCATACATTTGTAGTTCTAGCATATAAAGAGTCCCCGTATCTGGAGAACGCGGTTTTATCATGTCTGAAACAGGAATACCCGAGTCATGTTGTAATCGGTACTTCCACAGATAATGAACATATACGTAAGATTGCTGAGAAGTACGGTCTTGATGTGATCGTTAATCCGGTAAAGAACAGCGGTAATATCGGAGACTTTGATTTTGCCTGGAGCCACGGACAGAATACACTGGTTACCATCGCACACCAGGATGATCAGTATGATCCTGCATATTCACGCCGGATGGTCGAAACATATCGCAAATATCCCAATACCATGATCATGTTTACGGATTACTACGAAATTCGTGAGAATGAGCGTGTGTACAGCAATAAGATCCTGAGGGTCAAGAGAATCCTGCTTACCCCGATGAAGCTTGCCAAGTCCACGACATCCAGCATGATCCGGAAGACAGCGATCTGTATGGGGAACGCGATCTGTTGCCCGTCGGTCACGTTTGTGCCGGAGAATATCCCGTTTGACCGGATCTTCCGCCAGAGTGAATTCTTTGGGGAAGGGGACTGGTACGGCTGGTATAAGTTAAGCAATGTGCCGGACCGCGCATTTACGTATATTGCGGAACCCCTGATGGGACACCGTGTCCATGAAGACTCTCATACATCCCGTGAGATTAAGGATCATACCCGCAGTGAGCAGGAATACCGGATGCTGAAGAAGTTCTGGCCGGCACCGATTGCCAGGGGCATTGCCTATGTTTACCGCACAGCCCAGCAATCCAATACAATTGAGAAGAAAAAGGGGTAAACTATGCGTCTTTTAGTTATTATTCCTGCGTATAACGAAGAGGAGAATATTGCCAGGGTCGTCAATGATCTGCGTGATCATTATCCTCAATACGATTATGTTGTGATCAATGACGGCAGCCGTGATCATACACTGCAGGTGATCAAGGATCATCAGTTTAATTATGTGGATCAGCCCATCAATCTTGGCTTATCCGCGACTTTTCAGACTGGTCTGCAGTATGCGCTGAATCACGGATATGACGCGGTATTGCAGTTTGACGGTGATGGTCAACATCAGCCCCAGTATATTCAGAGTATGATGGATAAGATGGAAGAGGGCTATGATATCGTTGTCGGCAGCCGTTTTGTGGATAAGCCCAAACCTCACAGCCTGCGTATGTTCGGCAGTAACCTGATCGGTATGATGACCAAAATCTGTACAGGGCAGACGATCAAGGATCCTACCAGCGGTATGCGTATGTTATCCAAAAGGATCATTGAACTGCTGGCCAAAGATATCAATCTCGGTCCGGAACCGGATACGATCGTATATCTGATCCGCTGCGGCGCAAAGCTTACGGAAGTACCAGTGGAAGTAAAAGAGAGAATTGCCGGTGAGAGTTATCTGAATATCACCAGGAGTATTCAGTATATGTTGAATGTATGTCTGAATATCATGTTGATCGGATGGTTCCGTGAGAAGGTAGATCTGGAGAAATAAGTATGAGTTTGGCATTCAGGTTATTGTTGATCGTCGGTGCTTTTGCGGCATTCTATGTGATGATCCGGAATATTCGTAAATCACGTCTCCAGGTCGGTGACAGTGTTTTCTGGACGCTGTTTGCGATCCTACTTGTACTATTGGCGGTAATTCCGGAGATTGCGGATTTCTTCGGACATATCTTCGGTATTCTTTCCACCGTCAATCTCGTCTATCTTGTCATTATCACCATCTTGATTTACCGCGTATTTTCGCTTACTTTGCGTATATCCGAGATGGATGGCAAGCTAAAGGAATTAGCGCGTAAAATCGCCCTGGAAGAGGCGGATAAACGCAATTCTGAGAAACACTGACGGATTCCTGCATAGTTTTCTGGCAAAAAAGAAAATACTCTTTTTGAGAAAAGTAAGACTTGCAAAGGATGAACATGTATGTTATCTTAAGTAAGCACCATTTTGATGGTCATCCGCGCCGATAGCTCAACTGGATAGAGTATTTGACTACGAATCAAAAGGTTACGGGTTCGACTCCTGTTCGGCGCGCCAGTCGGGATGTAGCACAGCTTGGTAGTGCACTTGATTTGGGATCAAGGGGTCACAGGTTCAAATCCTGCCATCCCGACCACCAGTTACATGGCGAGGTAGCTTAGTTGGCTAGAGCAATCGGTTCATACCCGGTAGGTCGTGGGTTCGACTCCCACCCTCGCTACCATTTCTATTTAGCAGTCCTGTTACGGACCCTTAGCGCAATGGTCAGAGCTATCGGCTCATAACCGATTGGTTGAAGGTTCGAGTCCTTCAGGGTCCACCATTAATTTGGAGGAGTACCCAAGCGGTTGAAGGGTCCGGTCTTGAAAACCGGCAGGTCGGGCAACCGGCGCCAGGGTTCGAATCCCTGCTCCTCCGCCATCAGGATTGCACATATACATATCGCGAGGTAGAGCAGTCTGGTAGCTCGTCGGGCCCATAACCCGGAGGTCGTTGGTTCAAATCCTTCCCTCGCAACCATGGTTCTGTAGCTCAGTAGGTAGAGCAATGGACTGAAAATCCATGTGTCGGCAGTTCAACTCTGCCCGGAACCACCACTGAAATCAATCAAAAGTCCGCATGATGCGGATTTTTGTTATATAAAAGATACAGGAGATACAGTTATGGATAGGATACTGGTACTTGGTAAGATCAACATGGATATTGCCGTAAGGGTGAAACAGTTCCCTAAGGGGAATGAAGAGATACAGATGACTGACACATGGCAGAGAACTGCAGGATCTGGTTATGAAATATGTCATTTTCTGAAACATTTCTCTGTTCCGTGTGATGTCTGCAGCCCGGTTGGCCAGGGAGTCTATGCTGAAGAGATACGGGAAAAACTGGATGATTCTTTTATCCGTATACCGTCAGCACAGATGAACGGCTGCAGTTATACGATGATCGATGCGGAAGGAAAGATACAGACGATGTTCGTACAGGGCGGAGAATCCGACTGGACAGGGATCACAGAAGTATTATCGGATCTGAACCCATATTCGGCAGTGGTTGTGGATGGTTCAGTTCTTATCGACAACGAACAGGTAATTCAACTGCTTGAGGAATATGACGGACAGATCGTCTTGTGTCTGGATGAAGAGAGTGTATACATGGATATGGATATCCTGAATGAATTACTGTTAAAAGATCCGGTGATCCACCTGACCGAGAATGCGGCGATTGCCTTGTGTGACAGTGAAGATCTGGAAGAAATCGGAGAAACGCTGAAGGGAATCACGGAGAATGAGATTGTCGTGCTGGGCAATGATCTCTCTGCGTTGTATATCCATGGGGATGATAAGGTGTATCAGGCATCCTCTCCAGGCAAGCATAAAGACATGTCCGGCGTAAGTGAAACACATCTCGCCGCGTATATAACGGCGATATATTCCGGTCTGCGTACAGAGAAGGCTTTGTCTTTTGCGGGGTCCTGCGCTTCGTTACTGGCTTCTTCCTATCGTACCGTATTCAGTGATAAAGAGATAAATCTACAGAAAAACTTAATGATCACATCCATTATGAAGTGATAGAGAATGCTATAATCAGTGTAATGAGCATCAATACTACCGGTTTGACTTCTGCAGAGGCAGAACAACGCGCAAAAGAGGGAAAGATCAATACCGATCAGAAACGTTTAACCAAGACAAATGGGGAAATCATCCGCAGTCATGTCTTTACGTACTTTAATCTGATCAATACCGTACTCTTTGTGCTTGTTTTGATTACCGGTAAACCGGCTAACGGTCTGTTTTACATGACCGTTATTTTTAATACGTTTATTGGTATTTTTCAGGAGATCAAAGCCAGAAGAGTCCTGGACCGTCTGCAGTTACTCGTTCAAAGTAAGATTCCTGTACTGCGTGACGGAACGTGGAGTGAACTTGCGACTGACCGGATCGTGCAAGGAGATATCGTACGCTTATCTTCCGGGAACCAGGTGCCTGCGGACGCTGTGATCCTGAACGGATATCTGGAAGTGAATGAAGCGATTCTTACCGGAGAATCCCTGTCGGTACAGAAGAATACAGGAGATACCGTACTTGCGGGTACGGTGATCACTTCCGGGAACGCCGAGGCAGAGATCATCCATGTCGGAAAAGACAACTACAGCGCATCCATCATGAAGGACGCAAGAAGATATAAACCATCCAAGTCTGTACTGAGACAGGATGTACAGAAACTGTTAAAAGTAATCTCGATCGTGATTATTCCTGTCGGAGTTATCTTGTTTATCTCACAGTATCGTCTACCAGATCTGTCGTGGCAGGATGCCGTACTAAAGAGTATCTCTGCCGTGGTAGGCATGATTCCGGAGGGACTTGTTGTACTGACCAGTGTGGCGCTGGTATCCAGCATGATCCTGCTTGCGAACAGACATGTTCTGGTCAAGGATATGTACAGTATAGAGTCCTTGGCCAGGGTCGATGTGATCTGTCTGGATAAGACCGGTACGCTTACCCAAGGCAAGATGAAGGTGGAACATGTCGTACCGTATAAGGATACAGATATGGACCGGATCCATCAGATCATGGGAAGTTATGTCCGTGTGTTCAAAGAGGGGAATGCGACAGATGACGCCCTGGCAGACTACTTTGAAGAGAATACCGCATATGAAGCATCCGATATCCTGCCGTTTTCTTCTTCCCGCAAGTATGCGGCTGTATCCTTCGGCGAGGAGGGATCCTTTTACTTCGGCGCGTATGAGTTCTTGTTTCTGAGAGATAATCCTGAACTGCAGAAAGTAATCCGTCAATATACCATACAGGGAAATCGTGTGCTGATCCTTTCGCACAGCAGTACTTCCGAGATCACAGGAAGTATTCCGGAAGATTTAGAGGCACTGTGCCTGGTGATCCTCCGCGATGTTCTGCGGGAGAAAACCAGAGAGATCATCCGGTATTTTGTACGGCAGGGAATCTCCATCAAGGTGATGTCCGGGGATGATCCGCGTACGGTATCAGCGATTGCCACAGAAGCGGGTATTCCGGGAGCGGATAAATATACAGATATGTCGTATCACCGCCTGAAAGATTACTCTACGGCTGTAATGACAAAGAATATCTTCGGACGTGTACTGCCGGAACAGAAAAAAGCCATGATCTCTGCGCTTCAGAAGCAGGGTTATACCGTAGCGATGGTCGGAGATGGTGTAAACGATGTCCAGGCATTGAAAGAAGCAGATGTCAGTATCGCCATGGCGGCAGGAACGCAGGCAGCCAGGGACAGCGCGGAAATTGTCCTGCTGGAAAGTGATTTCTCCGTCATGCCCAGGATTCTCAATGAAGGCAGAAGAGTCATCAACAACATCAGCCGTGCTTCGTCCATGTACCTGGTGAAGACGATCTTCTCTGTCTTGTTGTCCATGTATGTGATCCTGACTTCACAGGATTATCCGTTCTTACCGATCCATCTGACCCTGATCAGTGCCTTTGGTGTAGGTATACCAACATTCCTGTTACAGATGGAACCTAGTTTTGAGCATGTGAGCAGGAAGTTCCTGGCCAAGGCTTTCCGTGACGCTCTGCCTACAGCAATCGTGGTATTCTTCTCCGCATTGCTCGTGGATTCTCTGAAGTTATCCTTTACCCTGAATCAGGAGAGAGAGATGACCGTATTACTGATCCTGACAATCTATGCGTATCTGTTTACGTTATACCGCGTATATTATCCGCCGGACAGATTCCGTATCTTTGTGATCTCCGGAATGGGTTTGGGGGTATTATCCGGTATCGTGTTATTATCACCGGTTCTGAAGACATCCATTTACTTCCTGGACTTGTTGATCATCGTACCGGGGATGTTACTGGTGCCGGTAATGATTGCGGCAATCAGCGGTATACTGGATCTCCTAACAAAGCATTACCGGATATGGAAAAGAAAAAGGTCAAGAAAATAAAAAAAAGGGTAGATATTTCTGTGAAGTATGGTATATAATACTTTCACATGCGGACGTGGCGGAATTGGCAGACGCGCTAGCTTCAGGCGCTAGTGCCCTCAAAAGCATGCAGGTTCAAGTCCTGTCGTCCGCACCATTGAAATAGAAAACACGGTAGAAACACCGTGTTTTTTAATGTTTGATCCGGGAGATGATATCTTCCATATACCCGTGCATTTTCTCCTCATCTTCCGCGTAACAGGTCATATGCACGTCATAGACACCTTTATCTGTTACGACTTCGGTATAGCTGTAATAGAACTCATCTCCGTCTACGGTGTTCTTATAGAAGAATGTAGGATAACCTCCGATCTCCTGTTTTTCCTGATCCTTGAAGATCGTATATTCCAGATCTTTCAAAGACCAGCCGTTGTTCTGGATTTCTTCCAGAGATATATAATCTGCCAGCAGCATAAACTCTTCGGAACCGACAGAATAGCTATGTTCTTCGATTTCCGTCTCTTCCAGTTTTAATTCTTTCGGAATATAGAAGGTCAGCTCCTGGAATGTGAATGTATCATATTTGTCTGCCTGTTTATTCGAACACCCAAACATACCGGCACAGATAAGAACCGAGAGAACTGCAGATAGAATCTTTTTCATTTCATCACCTCCGTGAAGATCATAACAAACGTTTGTAGATATCCAGCGTACTGACGATCTGATACTTGAGCAGCCACGCAGCGTTGTTGTATTCAGGCACTTGTTTGATGACATCCAGCAGGGGAAGAATGTAGGTCTCAGTCTCGCGGATCGTACGGTAGATCCGCTTTCTGCTTAATCCCCAGGCCATGGTGGTAATGTTGTTGCAGCGGTCAAGAAGTTTGATCAGGGATGCCTTGGGATTCCCGGAGATCTTCCCGATATACTTACGCATGATCTCATCACGGTCAAACCCGTGATCTTTCTCCCTGGTCAGAAGAAGAACCAGTTCCCTGACTTCTTCATCGACAGGTAATTCTCCGGCAGTTACTCCGCAGTCTTCAATCACATCGTGAAGCAGGCATGCGGCGATAACGGTATCTTCGCGGATATCCATGGCCAGGCAGTGACACGCAAGATTCAACGGGTGATAGATATAGGGGATATCCGAATTCTTCCGGGTTTGTCCCTGATGTGCTTTACAGGCAAATTCCAGGGCATTCTGCGTATTTGTCAGGTTATAGACCTTAGCCGTAGTCTTCACAAAGGTCTTCATATGTTCCCAGTCATAGATATTCTGGGATACAGGGAAAAACTCATCCTGGTCCTCAATCAGAGACGAAAGGGACACATCCAGGTATTCCGCAAGACGGATCAGGTGATTCGTATCCGGAGTATATTCATCTCGTTCCCATGCGGATACAGCCTGAAACGATACACCTAACGCATCTGCGACAGTTTCCTGTGACAATTTTCTTTCTTTTCGTATTCGGTATAGATTTTCACCCAAAGACATGATTTGTTTCTCCTGTAGTTTCAGTATATAAGAATCGTTGAAAGATTACCTGTAAGTACAGCTGGAACGTTTGAAACAAAATTCAAGGATTACTTGTCATTCAGTTTTCTGCGAAGAATAATCAGAGTGACCAGAAGCGCCGCAAGCACCCAGAATAACGGGGAAAGGAAAACTCTTGTCGTTTTTTCGACAGGACTTTCGATGATGTCCGGGAAGACCGGAAGAGTACTTAACATGATCAGAAGATTCGTAGACATAATTCACCTCCAAGTACAGACACAAGATTTAATATCAGAGAGAAGACCAGGGGATTCCGGATCTCCTTCATGAACTTCTTATAAAACAGATATTCAATGAATACGACCACAGGTTCCAGAAGAATATAGAACAGGATCTTTGAAAATCCGGGATAGATTCCCAGACAGAACCGGAACAGTAAATTCAGAGCCGGATTTGTCAGGATATTGGCGACTGTGATCAGCAGGTAATCCCTGAGCTTTGCGATACCCAGAAAACCTGCAGCGATACATTCCCAGAAGATCGTCAGTAACAATACCGCTATCATGAACTACTCCTGACGTGATCTTGTCAGAGACAATACATACAACAAAATGATCAGAGACAGAATACTGCCTGCCGAGGCGATCCATGAAGAGTGCAGGACTTCAGGGAAGGTTATATGTAAATAATACCCCAGAAATAACCCGAAAGTTAATATACCGAACGCAAATCCCGGCATATCCGGCATTTCACGCTTGAGGATATACAAAGTGATGGGCATGGTCATGTTAAAGGATAACAGGGCGAGGATGCCGAAGATAGGGATACCTGACAAAAGATATGCGGCTGTACTGCACACTAGTGAGATAACGGTGATCCGGCGGATACCGTACAGGGCAGAGAGTAAACCGCCGATATACTTGCCGGAAGCGACGGCCAGCGTACAAAGCAGGATCTCCACAGTTGTATCTCTCCAGCTGAAGCCGGTATTCAAACCGATATAGGAACGCAGGATCACAACCACAAAACATCCAGCCATGATCTTCAGTAATCTGTTATCGAATATCGTACGTTCCGGGTTGTACGTGGTTTCCTGCGGATTGCGGAGAATACGCAGACTGACCAGTACTGTAATTACGCAAAGTGCCAGGATGACCGGCAGCGCCGCAGACAGCAGATGTTGTTTACCAAGCAGGGTACCAATCGTCAGTCCAACTACACCTGGTGCCACAAACAAGCCAAGGCCGCTCCCGTGCATTTTACGCGCATCATCTTCAAAGATGGATATCAATACCGCCCCCGACATGAAACAGCGCATTTCCAACCCCCAGAATCCATATACGCGTATATATACCCAGGATCGTTAATATTACACCCAGACACATCAGGAACAATGCCGGATACTGATATTTATCTTTGTGCTCAGAAGTCATCAGATCTCCCAGGATACCCAGAGGCATCTGTAAGGCAAAAGCACAGAAGTTATAGACGATATACATCATTGCGGCAGAATGCAGGGAATACCGCCCGAACATGGCTAACGCACACAGAAAATCAATCATGGCATGCATCAGTGAGATATCAATAATCGTACGTGATGGTTTTAGATTCATTAAGATTAGTTTAAATGATTTAGAAACCTGACGCAATGAATTGACCGCCGGTCAAAATTAAGATATAGTATTCACAGGAGGAATTCAAAATGGATTTAACCAAAACATATTTTCTGAGTGGTGAAACAGCCCAGAGTACAGCCTATGCATTGGCAGAATATCTCGATGTAGAAAAGAATATGATCACGCAGACAATGCGTACAAGAAACGGGTATACCGTACAGTGTAAGGGAGATGCTTCCGCTGAGTGGACGAAATATCTCGGTATGGATGTTGCGGTATCTGTAAATCTCACCCAGGACGGAGATCGTCTGGTCGTGAATATCGGTACGGAAAAATGGGCGGAGAAGCTCGGTATGGCAGCTGTAGGCTCCATCTTCTTCCAGCCGCTGATCCTTACCGCGGGAATCGGCGCACTGCGTCAGGCAGCGCTGCCTACCGATATCTTTAACTTTATCGGTACCTTCCTCGGCAGTGAACCTATCGTTGAACGTACAATGCCGGAACCTGAAACAGAAAAAAATTTCTGCCCTTACTGCGGTACAGAAAACCGGATCGGCGCGATCTTCTGCAAGTCCTGCGGCCAGAAATTAGAAGAAGAGAAAGAAGCTTACTGCCCGGACTGCGGCGGACCTCTGGATGGTGATGAAGCGTTCTGTCCTTACTGCGGACGTGCTCTGAAGTAATACCGGCAAAGGTAAATCAGAAATTCTGCCCAGGTAAGCAGAGAAATATACTGTG
Source organism: Solobacterium sp. (assembly GCA_017512555.1). Lineage (GTDB taxonomy): Bacteria > Bacillota_I > Bacilli_A > Erysipelotrichales > Erysipelotrichaceae > Bulleidia. The sequence goes on from JAFWFE010000045.1 coordinate 30,877, forward strand.
TGATCGTCTGTAATCTTGTCCCTGTATAAGATACATCGATCATACAGTTTTTTTCATCTTCACGGAGCTCAATCTTCACAAGACCGGTGACCGGATCCGGTGTCACTTCTTTCAGTTCCCGGGTTTCCATGTTTCTTGCGGAATAACCTTTGTAGTATGTCTTGGGAAGAATACAGGTACCGCTTTCCTGGGCATTGAACCGGATATGGTTATAAACAGATTTATACTCGGAAAGAGAAGAATTCTCAAATAAGATATCATGGGTCTGGTGACGGAAATGGATCTTGGTATCCGCAATCAGATAATCCGGACTGGATACCTGCATGATGTTGTACCAGCTGTCATCTTCCGGATAGTAATACCCGGTATCCGCAATCATTTCCGGCTGTGTATAGTCCATGAATAAACCAAAGTAATCATACTGTACCCAGATCATCATCAGGCATAACAGGCACTGTACAGCGGTAATTCCGTAAACCAGATTTTTGTGTCCGGACAGAAGATTCTTCAACACAAAGACGGCAGACAACGTCAGCGGTGCCGCACAGATGATCAAAAATCTCTGCGGGAACTGGATAAAACTCATGGCAGAGAAATACTGCCAGGGGAAGAGGAAGGTAGACATCAGTAACAGGATATATCCCAGATTTGTCATCTCATGGATGAAACGATGATCATCCCGGAACAGGAAGGACAAGGCAGGCAGGAACAAGACAAATACACCGAGATTGGTTACGGTGAGATGGTCATAGTCGTACGGAAGAAGATTGAACAGATCACGGATACGGACAGATTGTTCATGGAGTGTCTGCCCGTTGAAGAAGTAATTACTGACCCGATAAAGATGAGAAGATAACTGTTCCAGCATCGGCAGGGAGAACCAGCACGTTAATAAGAACGCGGTAAATACCGCCAGGAACAGATCCATTAACAGGTTACGATCCCGGAAGATCTCCCTGACATGAATCAGGCAGTACACAACAATCAGAAGGACGATCAGGAAGAAGGAAATATTATGAGACAACAACAACCCGGTCAACGCAAGCGTGAGAATATGCCACTTCCCGGAATGTAACACAAACAGATGATATAACCCAAGTAAGATCAGAGGAATAAAGATATAGGCCAGAGCTTCACCGACAGCCCCGCGGTTATAGGTATTCTGGTAGATATACGTACAAAACAGATAAAACATACTGCCGGTAAAGCACAGTACCGGCTGTTTTCCCAGAACGGTTTCAATCAGGGAATACATGGCATATGCGGTACAAAAGAAGATCACAAACAAAAAGATCCTGTAGGTCATGATCATCGGCACATGCAGAATACGCAGGGCGGCCGGAAAATACAGGAAGACGATCGAGTAAAACAACGGGGATCCGTACCCGAAATTATAGTTCTGGAACCAGAAGATCCGCGGGAAGAAGTCACGGTTATAAATGGCATAGGTCAATGCCTCGATCCGGTTCATATGAAATGTCGTGTCATTGCCGTAAGGCAGGGAACCGTTCAGTAAAGGAAGACTTGCGGCAGCTGCCAGTAAGAGACATAACAGTATTTTCTTAAATCGCGGTTTCATTGAACATATGATAAATCATGGAGCCGAAATACGAAAGACCTGAACGGTATTTCCACCGATTTCGCAGGTCTGTAAGAGTGCTATAATATTCCGTGGACAAAGAAGAGGGATTATTTCATCAGGTAATACTTTTCCAGAGGAAATAACACCAGGAACTGGATCCATCCGGTGATCAGGGATGCGGCGCTCGGTGCTGTAACTGCGTACTTCGGCAGATAGATCTGGATCAGATTGACCAGTACACCCTGTGCCCACGTGGAAAAGAACAAGAAGAAGATGATCACACACAGATAGATCACGAAATTCTTCTTCGGTGGTTCAGCCTTGAAGGTATACTTCTTGTTCACGTAATATCCGGCAGTGTTCGCGGTCAGATTGGCCAGAAAGAAAGGCAGGATATATCCCAGATACAGATGATCTCTGCCAATCGTGTTTTCGTTGAAGATCACCCTGAGAACAGCCGGGATCGGCGTCTTCCAGTTTCTCATCAGAAGAAACAGGAGATTGACGGTGAGCAGCTGTAACAGTGTGACACCTGCGGATACCGCGGAGAACTTGAGAAATTCTTTCGGACTTTGTTTCATCGTAATGATTATACGCTGATCTTGTTTAAACAGAGGAGTAAATATGGTAAAAGTGAGTATTATTGTGCCGGTATACAATGCGGAAGACGTGCTTCCCCGGTGTATCGACAGTATTATTAATCAGGAATACAAGGATTTTGAACTATTACTGATCAACGACGGAAGTAAAGATGAATCCGGAAACATATGTGATGCCTATGCCCGGAAAGATCCCCGGATCCGTGTATTCCATAAGGAGAAAACAGGTGTATCCGATACCCGGAATCTTGGCATTGATGAAGCACAGGGTGAGTATATCCAGTTCCTGGACGCGGATGACTGGATCACCCCGGATTCCACAAAAGAACTGGTAAGAGCGATGGAAGCGTATCAGCCGCAGCTGGTCATTGCGGACTTCTACCGTGTCGTAGGCAATAATATCGCCAGAAAGGGAAGTATTTTGAGTTCGGAAGTACTTACCCAGAAAGAATTCGCGGAATGTATGATGGAAAGTCCTGCGGATTATTATTACGGGGTGATCTGGAATAAACTGTACCGGAGGGATATCCTGGACAAGTTTCATCTGCGCATGGATAAGTCACTGAGTTTCTGCGAAGATTTCGTGTTCAATCTGGAGTATTATCTCCACTGTGATACGATTTATCCTTTACAGGTACCGGTATATTACTACTACAAAACAGATGGATCCCTGGTGGCTCAGAACCTGCGTCTGGATAAGCTTGTGGCAATGAAGACGAGTATTTACCAGTACTACGACAACTTCTTCAAGCATATCCTGGATGAAGAACGGTATGAACAGGAACGTCTGTCCATTGCCAGATTCCTGGTCAGTGCGGCAACAGATGACATGGCAATCCCGCTGTTTCCGGGTACACGTAAGCTTGGTGAAGAGAGCGTACAGGCTTACTTCAGTGAAGAGGGAGAAATTAACCCTATATCCCAGGCGTATTACCTGAATAAGATCTTTGACCGGTATCTCAATACAATAGCGATGAAATATGATCTGGAATTAAGAGATGTACGTGTATTCTACGCGCTGAGGAAAGCCGGGGGAACAAAAGATGCCCGGGATATCGCTGACTATACGGGTATTCCGCAGGCGATGGTCTTCCTGTCCCTGCAGAAACTGGCTATGCGTGGTTTGGCAAAAGTACGTTTTGATTTATCCAAGGCAGAGCTGGAGATCACCGATGATTCCAAAGCGCTATGTGATGAACTGGATGTTGCTGCACATGATCTGGAGAATGCCTGCACAAAAGGATTCAGCGAAGAAGAAATAAAGCTGATGAAACAGTTTGAGGCCAGGGTCAGTAAAAACCTGAAGGACGATATTCAGACAATATGACAGAAATAGAGGAACTGACAAGAAGAGAAAAAGCGGAAATGTTTACCGGTGCGGATAACTGGCATACAGTTGGTGTACCGGAAAAGAATATCCGTTCTGTGAAGATGGCAGATGGGCCAAGCGGGCTGAGAATAGAGAAGACTACAGGATTTGGCTTTAATGAGTCTCACGAGGCTGTCGCGTATCCTACAGCTTCCGCTCTTGCCTGTTCCTTTGATCGTGATCTTTTATATGAACTGGGAGAGATGCTGGCAGAGGATTGCCGGAAAGATGGTGTGGATATTCTGCTGGGTCCCGGAGTGAACCACAAGCGTAGTCCCTTATGCGGAAGAAACTTTGAGTATTACTCTGAAGATCCGATTTTATCCGGAGAACTGGCATCTGCCTATGTCAATGGTTTACAGAGTCATGGCATAGGAGCCTCTCTCAAGCATTTTGCGGGCAATTCTCGTGAGATGGGTAGATTGGTCTCCGACAGTATTATCGATGAAAGAACGCTGTATGAGATCTATCTGAGGCAGTTTGAGCGTGTGATCCGGAAGGCAAAGCCATGGACGATCATGAATGCCTATAATCTGCTGAACGGAGTATATTGTACGGAAAGCAGTACGCTGATGGATACTGCCAGAAAGAAGTGGGGCTTTGACGGTGTGTTTATTTCGGACTGGGGTGCGGTAAGTGATCCTGTACAGGCATTGAAAGGTGGTCTGAACCTGCAGATGCCGGGAGGAGATCACGGTACCTCAGATGTCCTGATCAAGGCATGTGAGCAGGAGGAAGAACTGTCACACAAGCTGGATGAAAGCACAAGATACCTGCTGAATCTGGAAAAGAAATGCCAGTCTTTGCCGATACAGGAGTATTCCAAAGAGAAACATCGGCAGTTTGCCCGTAAAGCCGCTGCCGAAAGCGCGGTATTGCTGAAGAATGAGAATCATCGTTTACCGTTATCCAGAGAGAAGAATATCCCGGTGATCGGTGCCATGGCCAGACATCCAAGGTTCCAGGGGGCAGGATCCAGCAAAGTTAATTCACCGGCAGATAATATCCTGGAAGCTCTGCAGGAGAAAGGATGTACCGTCCGTTATTGTCAGGGATATCACCTTGCGATAGAGGAGACAGACCCTATACTCTACGAAGAAGCCCTGTTCCATGCCCGTCAGGCGGACCAGATTCTCTTTGTCGGAGGATTGCCGGAAGGAAAAGAATCGGAAGGCTATGACCGAAGGGATCTGGATCTGCCGCAGTGTCAGAACGAACTGCTTAAGGCACTGACCAATATGCGTAAGGATATCGCTGTGGTATTGCAGTGTGGTTCACCGGTGGTGATGCCGTGGGCAGAGAATGTGGAAGGGATACTTCTGATGTATCTGTCCGGTTGTATGGGAGGCCATGCGGCGGCGGATCTTCTGCTGGGGGACAGGAATCCCTCCGGCAAACTTGCGGAGACTTTCCCCCTCAAATTAAGCGATACGCCATGTTATGCCTGGTACCACGATGATTTGTACCGCTCTTACTACAAGGAAACAATCTTTACCGGATATCGCTATTATTCCAGCTTTGCTGTGCCGGTATTATTCCCGTTTGGACATGGTCTGAGTTATACGAAATTCTCATATGAGGATCTGTGTATTACTGAGACAGAGGGACAATATCATCTGTCCTTGTCGGTAACCAATTGCGGGGATATGCCGGGAAGGGAAGTTATTCAGTGTTATACCGGCATGAAAAACAGTAAGATTGCCCGTCCGGACAAGGAATTGAAAGCTTTTACAAGTGTAGAATTAGATTCCGGTGAAACCAGACAGGTTGATTTGACGGTTGAGAAGAAAGATTTATGTTATTTTGATGTCCGCAGACATGACTGGGTGATAGAGGCGGGAGAGTATACATTCTTTGTTGGATCTTCTTCGGAAGATATCCGTCTTCAGGATTCTCTGTACGTGGAAGGTGAAACAGATCCCTGCAGCACAATAAAAAAAGAGATATATCACCGCTCCAACGGTATCTTAGATATCTCTGAGGAAGATTATCTTCATATTATCGGTAAATTATCTGATACAGAACACCAGGTCTATCCATATCACCGGAATACGACCATTACGGATCTGGAGGCTACGCTGCTTGGCCGTCTGATCCACCGGGAGATCCGCCGTCTGATCCGTAAGGATACGTTTAAGGATGTGTCTGGTTCGATGGTCTTTGAATCTCCGATCCGGATGATGTTCATGGCTTCCAGCCGGATTACCTGGGATACGCTTGACCAGGTGATCTATACTCTGAACGGCCATTATTTCGGCATGTTCCGGAGGATTTATAAAACGCTGAAAAAAAAGCGGAAACTGATCAGATTCCGCCGTAGTGATTGATCATACGTTCCAGTTCACGCCAGGTAACCGGAAGCGCGTAGCTGTGCGCAGGCGCAGACAGTGGCACAAAGAGAATATCCTGATAGATCTCCTGGAATACACCTGTACTGATATCATCAACTGAGTATGCCTTGAACTGTGCCCGTGTATAGTCGTCGTAGAAGAGGTAATAGTCTTCTCCCATGAGGTTCTTCATGATCATCGGTCCTTCACTTTGATGACCGGAGAAAGGCTCAGAGAAGTTCGTAAAGTCATGCCATCCATGTTCGGAAGTTCCCCGGAATAACTGTGAATATTCCTGCATCGGGGAGCGTTCATCCTTGAGGATGATCGTATATTTATCTCCTTGTTTACAGATCGTACCGTCAATGACAGGGAACCCTGTATCGATCAGTTTTTCCGGAGGATCAAACGTAATCAGATCACCGGTGAGGTTATAATACATGCCGGTATCTTCCACGCTGGACCAGTAGACAACATATTCATCTAATGTACGGTCATAGAAGCCTTCCGGTGCCCATGCCTGCTTACCGCTGAGTTTCAGGGTATCCGAGGAATAGTTCACCTTTGCCAGACGTTCACCGGTAAAGGACAGAAGATCCGTACTGTCATAGACATAAATACTGTCAGTATCATATCCCTGGGTGGCGATGACGGCGAAACTGCCGTCTTTTTTACGTATGAGAGAAGGATCACGGAAACGCTTTGTGCCGATGGAAGGGGATAAGACAGCCTGATCACTGTTCAGACGGAACCAGTAGACACTGTCATAGGTATACGCAAGCTTCAGGTTCTCATCGGTTTCATTCGTGAAATACGAGATCACATAAGCGACATATTCATCCAGTAATAACAGGTGATCAAACGTATAGGATTGACCGCTGACTTCGGCAGAGAGTGTGACAGGTTCATATTCCGCGGAAGCTTCAGTCTTATGAATCGTATGACCGTCAAGTTCCGCATTTCCGGAATGGATCGTCCAGGATACAGCCGTACCGTCATGAAGTTTCTCCGGGAGAAGATCACCATCATTGATAAAGGCATCCAGGGTCTGGTCAAGCTCGGTATATACAGGATCGGTATCCGGTATAGGGGAGGAAGAAACCACAGGCTCCTGTTTCTGTGTACATCCTGTAAGCAGTATTCCGGCCAGACATGTAAGTAATAATTTTCGCATGCGTCTATTATATATGATTTTTCGTATATTCATATTGACAAAGATTTACACAGTGCTATATTTATATCAGAACATATGAACAATTAAGAATATGTTCAAGTGTAGGTGACTATGACAGAGATAAGTAATATTGAAAAAATACGTCATTCACTTCCTGATGAAGAAGAATTGTATGATCTCGCGGAAGTATTCAAGGTATTCGGAGACTCCACGAGAATCAAGATCCTGTATACGCTGTACACAAGAGAATTGTGTGTCGCGGATATCGCGGAAGTACTGCAGATGACACAGAGCGCGGTATCACACCAGCTGCGGATACTCAAGGATGCCAAACTCGTCAAATTCAGAAGGGACGGCAAAACGATTTATTACAGCCTGGATGATGATCATGTGGCGACGATTCTTTCCATCGGCACGGAACATCTTGAAGAACAATAAAAGGAGATAAAGGGTATGAAGAAAACGTATAAGATCGATGTAGACTGCGCAAACTGCGCGATGAAAATGGAAGATGCGACAAAGACTGTAGAAGGTGTCAAGGATGCGACAGTCAGTTTCATGACATTAAAGATGAAAGTGGAATTTGAGGACGGCGCGGATCCGGAAGAAGTCATGCCCAGAGTTCTTGAGGCATGTAAGAAAGTCGAATCGGACTGTGATATAGAATTCTGATCTTAACGAGGTCTTATCATGACAAAGAAACAGAAAAAGAATCTGCAGAGGATCGTGATTTCATCATGTATTCTGGTCTTGCTGGTAATTGCGGAGCATTTTCTTCCGTTACCGGAACTGCTGTTTCGGCTTCTGTATCTGATTCCGTATTATATTATCGGCAATGATGTCCTGCTTAAGGCATGGAAGGGAATCAGGAACAGACAGGTCTTCGATGAGGCTTTTCTTATGGCCGTGGCAACCATAGGCGCCATGATCCTGGGAGAAACCGTAGAAGGTACAGCAGTCATGTTGTTTTACCAGATTGGAGAATTATTCCAGAGTATCGCTGTGGGAAGATCCCGGAACAGTATTTCTGAACTGATGGAGATCCGTCCGGATTATGCCAATATCATAAATGAGGACGGTGAACTGGAAAAAGTAGATCCGGATGATCTGGAAGTGGGATCGATCATTGTCGTACAGCCGGGGGAGAGAATTCCGATCGACGGTATTATCGTGGAAGGATCTTCCAGTCTGAATACTTCTGCCTTGACCGGTGAAAGTATGCCCAGAGATGTCTCTGAAGGGGATACGGTGATTAGCGGGTGTCTGAATGACAACGGACTGATCAAGATCCGGACGACCAGGGAATTTGGCGAATCCACCGTATCCAAGATCCTGGACCTGGTGGAAAACTCCAGTATGAAGAAAGCCAAGGCAGAGAACTTCATCACGAAGTTTGCCCGGTACTATACACCGATCGTATGTTGGAGCGCACTGGCATTGGCAATCATCCCTCCGGTCATTCTCGGCTTGCAGGGAAGCGGCTGGGAATTCCGTACCTGGATCTTCAGGGCACTGACATTCCTGGTCATCAGCTGTCCGTGCGCGCTGGTCATCAGTATTCCTCTGAGCTTCTTCGGCGGTATCGGTGGTGCTTCCCGTAATGGTATCCTCGTTAAGGGATCGAACTATCTGGAAGCTGTAGCAGATGCCGGAATCGTCGTATTTGACAAGACTGGCACATTGACCAAGGGTGTCTTTGAAGTCGTGGATATCGTACCGGAAGAAGGCTTTACCGAGAAGGAATTGCTGAATCTTGCGGCGGCGGCAGAAAAGTACAGTACACATCCGGTGGCGGTTAGCCTGAAGAAAACCGCGGATCAGGATCTGTCTGGCTATAACATTCAGGATGAACATGAGATTTCCGGTCACGGGATCCAGGCAATCATCAATGGCAAGGAAGTATTGGCAGGAAACCAGAAACTGATGCGTTCCAACAATGTGGAATACCGGGATAACAATTCTGCCGGAACGATCGTCTACGTGGCGGTGGATAAACAGTTCGCGGGCTCGATCGTGATCAGTGATGTTGTAAAGGATAACGCAGCTAATGCGCTGAAAGAAATCCATGATACAGGCGTACGGCTGACGGTTATGCTGACGGGAGATAATCAGGCGGCAGCGAAGGCTGCGGCAGAGAAACTCGGTGTACGTGAGTATCATTCAGAGTTATTGCCGGGAGATAAAGTAGAGAAGACCGAACAGTATATTGAAATCAAGAAACCTGGTGAGATCGTTTGCTTTGTCGGCGACGGAATCAATGACGCGCCGGTATTATCCCGGGCGGATGTTGGCATTGCGATGGGTGCTCTGGGCTCGGATGCGGCGATCGAGGCAGCGGATATCGTACTCATGGACGATGATATTTCCAAGATTCCTCTGGCAATCCGGATTGCCCGCAAGTGTCTGCGTATCGTCAGGGAGAACGTGATCTTCGCCATCGGTGTAAAGATCTTGTGTCTGATTCTCAGCGCTTTTGGAATTACCAATATGTGGTGGGCGGTATTCGCGGATGTCGGTGTCATGGTCATTGCGGTGCTGAACGCGACCAGAACACTGCGCATATGAAAAAATGATTGCATACCTGGAAATAACTGATAGAATATATATGCTTTTGACCTGGGATATTTGATTCCTCAACATTTATCTCGGATCAGAAGGACTGTAAATCAAGGAGGAAAAGGAAATGCTTGAAAAAGAAAAGGTTGCTGAGATCGTAGCTAATTTCGGCAGAAAAGAGGGTGACACAGGTTCCGCAGAAGTACAGATCGCGATTCTTACAGAACAGATCAATCGTCTGACAGAACATCTGAAGATCAACAAGAAGGACTATTCTTCTTCCCGTGGTCTGATGAAAATGGTCGGCCGCCGCAGAAAACTGCTGTCCTATCTGCGTAATTACGATGTCAACCGCTATCGTGAAGTCGTTTCCAAGCTTGGCTTGAGAAAGTAAGCAAAGTACGAAAGATTACAGTTGTGTGTGCACAACTGTTTTCTTTTGCTAAAATGAATTTATCATGATCAGACATGACGGAATGAAGTTAAAAGAGAGAATAAAAATTAATCAGGTGAGTTATACTCCAAGGTTTTATTATTGCCCGGAGTGCGGGTCTTTGATCCTGAATACAAAGGGCGGTCGGGAAAAGAAGTATTGCTGCGGGAAACCGATGCTTACCGGAAGAAAGATACCTCATACAGGAGATCCGGAGGTACATCAGCCGGTGATCTTCCGCCTTGAAGGAGAAATCCTGGTATCTGCCGGTGAACAGAAACACGAAATGACACCGGACCATTATATTCGTTTTATTGCACTGGAAAGTGATCGGGGTATACGTTTTTCCTGGTTTGCGCCTGGAGATGATCCGGTGGTGAAATACCTGCCTGGTGAACAGGTCATACGTATTTACGCATACTGTACGGTACATGGTCTCTGGATCACGGAGATCTGAAAATCATACGATAATGATAAATCTTTTAAAAACATGACTTGTTTATGTTTTTATTGTGCTACAATAAACAGGTTAAATTATTATTGGGTAGATTAGCAGATTTTATTAGAGGTAGAAGAAGAAATGGAAAAGTTTAAAAGAAGTTGGGATTTCAGAGGCCGTACATTGACAGTAGAAAACGGTGAAATCGCAAAACAGGCAGGAGGATCCGTATTGATCCGTTATAACGATACAGTGATCCTCAGCACAGCAACAGCTAACCACGAAGCGAAAGATACAGATTTCTTTCCGCTGACAGTACTGTATAACGAAAAGATGTATGCGGTCGGTGAGATCCCGGGCGGCTTTCTGCGCCGTGAGGGAAGAGCCAGTGAACATGCGACATTGACAGCTCGTCTGATCGATCGTCCGATTCGTCCTTTGTTTGCGGAAGGTTTCCGTAATGAAGTACAGATCGTGAATACCGTATTAAGCGTTGATCCGGATTGCACCAGTGAAATGGCCGCAATGTTTGGTTCTTCACTTGCATTATGTGTATCAGATATTCCGTTTAACGGTCCGATTGCCGGCGTTATCGTAGGTAAAGTAGGAGATGAATACGTCATCAATCCTTCTGTAGAAGATACCGAAAAGGCATCCCTGATCCTGAATGTCGCAGGTACGAAATATGCGATCAACATGGTTGAGGCCGGTGCCAAGGAAGTCAGTGAAGAAGAGATGCTGGAAGCACTCGCGTTCGGTCATGAAGCAATCAAGGAATTATGTGCGATCCAGGAAGAAGTGATTGCGGAATGCGCAAAGCCGAAGATGGAAGTCGTTCTGTACGAGATCGATCCGCGTGTCAAGGAATATGTCAACGAACATGGCAAGCAGAGAATTGAAGAAGCTGTATCCATCAAGGGTAAATTAGAGCGTTACGGAAAGATCGATGAGATCACCGCAGAGATGGAAGCCGAAGTCGCTGAGAATCTTGAGTTTGCGGACGATAAAGAAAAAGAAAAAGCCGTCAAACAGACGCATGAATATTGTGTGGAAATCGAAGCCGGTGAAGTACGCAGACTGATCTCCGAAGAGAAGATCCGTCCGGACGGAAGAAAACTGGATGAGTTACGTCCGCTGGACAGCCAGGTAGACTTACTTCCGCGTGTTCATGGTTCCGCTATGTTCACCCGTGGAGAGACACAGGTCATGTCCATTACGACCTTAGGTCCGCTGGATGACGAACAGATCGTCGACGATGTCACAACCATCAAGAGTAAGAGATTCATGCATCAGTATAACTTCCCGCCGTTCTCTGTCGGTGAAGTCGGCCGTATGGGTACTCCGGGAAGAAGAGAAATCGGACATGGAGCACTTGGTGAAAGAGCTCTGTTACAGGTGCTTCCGGATGAGAAGGAATTCCCGTATTCCATCCGTACAGTAGCTGAAGTTCTGGAATCCAACGGTTCCAGTTCCCAGGCGAGTATCTGCGCAGGTACAATGTCCCTGATGGCTGCCGGTGTTCCAATCAAGGCAATGGTTGCCGGTGTAGCCATGGGTCTGATTACAACCGGTAACAGTTATTCCATTCTTACGGATATTCAGGGTATGGAAGATCATTACGGTGATATGGACTTCAAGGTTGCCGGTACACGTAAAGGTATTACAGCTCTGCAGATGGATATCAAGGTTGACGGTATTACACAAGAGATCTTGAGAGAAGCTCTGGCACAGGCACATAAGGGACGTATGGAGATCCTCGACAACATGGAAACAGCGATTTCCGAACCGAGAGATCACGTATCCGAATATGCTCCTAAGTTTGTCATCTTCCAGATTCCTTCCGATAAGATCAGAGATGTGATCGGTACAGGCGGAAAGACGATCAACCAGATTATTGAGGATTGTGACGGTGTCAAGATCAATGTGGATGATGACGGTACTGTAGCAATCTATCATATGAATCAGGAGATGTTGGACAAGGCAAAGGGTATCATCGAGGATATTACCCGTGTTGCCAAAGTCGGTGATGTCTATAACGCAGTAGTATCCGAAGTCAGAGATTCCTATGCGTTTGTGACGATCTTTACCGGGACAGATGCCTTACTGCATGTCAGTGAGCTTGCCTGGACAAGAACAGAGTCCATCTCTTCGGCATTACATGTCGGTGATGTGATTCCGGTCAAGGTAACATCCATTGATGAACAGACAGGCAAAGTGAAAGTCTCCGCACGTGAGTTATTGCCGAAGCCGGAAGGGTATACAGAGCCCTCAAAAAAACCTGCCAGAAATAACAACCGCAAACCGGAAAAGAAACAGTCTTCCGAAGAGAATAAGAATACTGAAGTAAGAAGATTCTTCAAGAAGAAAGAAGAGCAGGAATAAGTAAAAAGGAAGTTCATTGAATGAACTTCCTTTTTGTGTATAAAAAAAGATACTGCGGATGAGCAGTATCTTTTGTGAATGAGGATAATTACTTGAGTACTTCTACCAGACGGTCCATGCATTCCTTAAGAACGCTCTTCGGGGAAGTAACACAGAATCTGCGGAATAATGTTCCTGCCGGCGGTTCCATACCTTCACCGTCAGAGAATCCGATATGAGCCTGTCCGGCAATTCTCTGGTGGAGTTCTTCGTTGGTGAAACCACAGTCTGTGAAGTCAAGCCAGAGGATGTAGGTTCCTTCCGGTTTATGTACTTTGACCTTCGGCAGTTCTTTGTGGAAACGATCTACAACATAGTCGATGCAGTCATCGAGGTATTCATTCAGTTCATCAACCCACTGGTCACATTCTGTATAAGCAGTGATGCAGGCACGGATACCGAACGGTGAGAGCATAGGCATTGCAGGTCCCATCTTTTCACGCAGTGCAGGATCCTGGATGATAACGTTTGTTACGGCAAGACCAGCGAGGTTGAAGGTCTTGTTGATACCGGTAACCATAACGATTCCTTCCGGTCCGGCAACCTTGATGAACGGTGTAACCTTGACATCTTTTCTGGCGATATCCATATGAACATCGTCACAGAGCATGATGACATTGTTTTCACGACAGATCTTGGCAATCTTTTCGATTTCTTCCGGAGTCCATGTACGGCCGGTAGGGTTATGCGGCTGCTGGAAGATAGCCATGGTGTTCTGCGGTTCTTTACAGAGAGCTTCGAATGCTTCCCAGTCCATGGTATAGTAGCCATTGTCATTCTTCATCTGGAAGCCTACATAATGTCTGCCGACACCTGTAACGTCACCGTTATAGTAGTATGTAGGACGCGGAACAAGAACACCGTCACCGACTTTTGTCAGTTTCTGGATTGCTTCAACGATTGCGGAGTGCGCACCATGAGCGGTTCTGATTTCTTCAGCCTTGACATCCAGGTCAAAACGAACTTTCATCCAGCGGATGATTGCATCGAAGTATTCTTTCGGTGCTGCAGAGTAGCCGAAGATACCATGCTGTGCTTCTTTTACCAGAGCTTCAGTGATTTCCGGAGCGCAGCGGAAGTCCATGTCAGCGACAAAGAAGCATAATCTGTCTTCCGGCAGTTTGTCTGTGAGGAACATCTTAGCCATTCTTTCGTTGTTGCCCCATTTTGTGGAATAACTGCCTTCTTCATGAATACGATCTACTAATTCATCAAAATTGTATTTCATTCTTCCTCCTCAGTCTTGATGACTTGTATTATTACATGTTTAGTGTAACATGAATCCTTTTAGTATGATAAATATATTTTCAAAACTGGAACAACAGATAAATCCAAGAGATGATACAATACTAAAGGTGAGGAATTAACATGCGGATGCGTAAGAAAAAATGGGCAGAACCATTTCTTGAAGAACATCAGGATTATGCGTTGAATGATCCCGGTCAATATCAGGGAAAGTGGTGTGAACTGCTGCATACGGAAGAAATTCATCTGGAACTGGGAATGGGAAAGGGTGATTATCTTCTGCGTATGGCAGAGATGTATCCGGAGTTCGGATGGATCGGTGTGGAGAAAGACCGCAATGCGGCTGCGGTTGCGGCAAGGAAAGCGGTAGACGCCGGATTGGATAAGTTTCCGAATACACGGATGATCGTCGGCAATGCAGAAGAAATCGGAAACTGGTTTGCGGAAAAGGAAGTGGATGTGATCCATTTGAATTTCAGCGATCCCTGGCCGAAGAAGTATACCCACAAGAGAAGACTGTCCAACGAACGTTTCCTACAGCTGTATGATCGTATTCTCAAAGATTCCGGACAGATTATCATGAAGACAGATAATCAGGATCTGTTTGAATCTTCGATTCTGTATTTTACGGAGTTTGGTTTCAGGATAACGGAATTCTCCGTGGATTTCCGCCGGAAGGAACATCCCGAGGATGCCATAACAGAGTATGAACAGAGGTTTATGGATATCGGACAGCCGATATACAGGGTTATTGTGGTAAAATCAGAGAAATGAGTAACAAGGTTTTAAAATCTGTGTTGGCAGGACTGTTGGTGTTCCTGTGCGGATGCGGAGAGTATACCGGGAGTATCCAGAATGATCTTGACCGCAAGGTTGACCAGGTGGTGTCACAGCCTGCGGTAACCGCAAATCATAATCACCGGTATTATTCTTATTATCTGGACCCGCAGATCGGCAGGATCGACAGTATGCTTACAAGTAATATATTCACCTATAACGGTGTCCGTTTCATCATGAACCTGAATACTTCCAGTGTCATCAACCAGGAATACTATGAACCGGGAAGTGATGAAATCCAGATCGAGGCGGAACTTGCGGCAGAAAAAACCGGTACCTTTACCAACGCGTTGGGGAAAGAAGATAAATATACTGTAAAGGTATATCGTACAGGGCAGGAAATCTACGCTGTCTGTGTATATAATGATCCGGTGAGTCTGTATGCGATGTGCAAGGATTATGAAGTGGCGGATACGGCATCAGCCATGATGAGTATTCTCTGTACGGTACAGGTGAATAAACAGAAAGTTGTCGCGGATTTCTCAAATAAACGTAAGATCGACTATCAGAGAGAACCTCTGGAGTTATTCCAGTTTATCGCTCCGGAAAGCGGCGCAATCCAGGAACTGTTTCCGGACAGTACTTCATCCATCGGTAACGTGGAAGATCTCTCCCAGCTGGAAGATCAGAACAGCGACAACAACAAGCATCGTATTGAGTCCGATGAATATGATTATTATCAATTTGCGGAACAGTCCGAATAAAACTTAACATTCAAAGAAAAACACGTTAGAATGATATATAACTAGGAAAGAATGGTGGTCAACATGAGTCAGATGTTTAAGAAATTACAGAACCTTTTATTTGATGATGAAGAAGTCGTTGAAGAAGAGGTAATCAACGAACCGGAACCGGTTAAACCTGCGCCGCGTCCGGTCCAGACCAATACAAATACTCAGCGTCCGGTAATGCATCAGGTAGATCCGGCACCTGCACAGAACAGTGCTCCCCAGGTTAGTTTCTTCCGTCAGGAGAAAACGGAACCTGCACCGGCTCCGGCACCTGCGCCTGCACCTGTACAGGAACGTCCGCGTACGATTGGTATGACCGTAGATGATGTTCAGGATGAAACCATGAATCTTCAGCTGCGTCCGTCTTCCAAGCCGGTTACACCGGCACAGCAGCCGAAACCGCAGCCGAAGCCTCAGCAGACTGCACAGACAAAGAAGAAACCTCAGCCTGTCTATGAGTTCTCTCCGGTAATCAGCCCGATTTTCGGTGTTGATGAGAAGGATCTGGATGCGTTGAAGACATCCGGTAAGACACAGGTTGTGATGCCTGGCAAGGAAGATACCAATGTATCACCGGTGATTTCTCCGATGTACGGCATGAGTAAGGAAGCAGAACCGAAGACGATTCAGGATACCGTGGAAAAGTCCAATGAACTAGCGGAAAACCTGCTTACGGAAGAAAAACAGAAAGCAGAAGAAAGTATTCCTGATTTCTCTCTTGATGATATTCTCAAGATTCGTGATGATGAATATAAGGAAACAGCAGAACAGGCTACCTTATTTGACGATATTATAGACGAAACTGTCATCTTTGACAGCGACAAGTACAATCACCGTTAGAACAGAGAGGTCAATATGCAGTATTATTTTATCGGAATTAAAGGTACCGGAATGGCTTCATTAGCCTGTATGCTGCATGATCTCGGGAATGATGTCTGCGGAAGTGATCAGCCGAAACATTTCTTCACGGAAGAAGGGCTGAGAGAACGCGGAATAACAATTTATAATTTTGATCCGGGCAATATCAAGGATGGCATGAATGTCATTATTGGTAATGCCTTTTTAGAGGATTTTCCCGAGGTGATTGCAGCACGTCAGAATCCTACATGTACATGCGCAAGATATCATGAGTTTGTCGGAAAGTTTATCGATGCCTACCAGACGATTGCCATCTCCGGCAGTCACGGCAAGACCACAACGACCGGATTGCTTGCCAGTCTTCTCAGCGCTTACGATTATACGGGTTGGCTGATCGGTGACGGCAGCGGCCATGTAACAAGTGAAACAAAGTATTTCTGCCTGGAAGCAGATGAATTCCGCCGGCATTTCATGCAGTATCACCCGGAGATCGCCATCATGACAAACATCGAGATTGACCATGTCGATTATTTCAAGAGTGAGGAAGAATACCGGAAAGCGTTCGAAGACTTCTCTTACAACGTAAAGAAAGCAATCGTTATCTACGGGGATGACGAAGAATCACGCCGTCTTCAGTTGAATCCGGATATTCCGCATTACTGGTACGGAGAAAAAGATAATGACGATCTTCAGGCAGTCAATATCGTTGAAGATACTACTGGTATGGAATTTGACGTATTGTTCTGCGGTGAATTCAAGGGTCATTACAATCTTCCGTTTATCGGGCATCATCTGTTATTGAATTCTCTGGCTGCGATCGGTGTAGGTATACTTCTCGGTGCTGACCGGGATACGATCGAGAAGGGGTTATCTTCCTTCCAGGGTGTAAAGCGCAGGTTTGTGGTCGAACAGGACGGAGAGAATATCTTTGTGGATGATTATGCTCATCATCCGACAGAAGTTGCGGTAACGATCAAGGCAGCACGTAAGAGATTCCCGGATCGTAAGATCGTTGCGGTATTCAAGCCGCACAGAGCTTCCCGTGTCCTGTATTTCGCGGATCAGTTTGCGGATGCGCTGAGACTTGCGGATAAGATCTATCTGTGTGATTTTACCAGTATTGATGATAAGCAGGATGGTACGGATATCGATATTACCTACCTGCAGAAACGTCTGGAAGGGTCTGTGATCCTGAGTGAAGATGAGGCTGGAGCCCAGAGATTATCGTTGGAAAAACCGGCGGTATTCTTGTTTATGTCCAGTAAGGATATTTATTGGCTTGCGGATTTGGTTAAGCGCATACATTAATATTGAAAATTTTTCATTATTTCATATAATTAGTTTGAAGAAGGTGAGTCTATGGATGCTCTTTTAAATGCATTATATGCTGTGTGCGTACAGCTTTTACCGATTATCGGTGCGGTAGTTCTTGTTTTTCTCTGCATTTTCCTGCGTAAATTATGGAAGCTGATCGATCATGCTTCCGACATGGTGGTTCGTTTGAATCCGACGATCAATCTTGTAGATCAGAGTATTGAGAAAGTACAGGCTCCGTTGGATACAGCGGTAAAATACAGCAAAACATTGGATAATGTCCATGACAAGACAGTAGAATCTGTAAACAGAGCTGCGGAAACAGCCAGTGAAAACGTAGAGAAGCTGAAGGACTTTGTCGTGGATAAATTTAATCGTGTACAGGATGCATATGTGGAACGTAACGTGAATCCGTATATTGAAGAAGAAAAAAACGAGGCGATGAATGAATTGAAGTCAGCTGTGGATACAGTGCCTGAGAAGGAGGAGAATCATGAGTGAAGAAGTAAAAGAAATAAAGGAAGTCGTAGAAGAGACTGTGGAAAAGCAGCGGATAAAGTGGAAGAAGCAGCGGATGTGATCGTCGACAAGACAGAAGAAATCATCCGTGAAGAAAGTGAACCGCTGGAATCCATTGAAAAGACAGTCATGGAACTGAAAAAGAAGATCCAGGAAGTCAACAAGGTAGCGGAAGAACCGGAAGAGACGAAAGAAGAAAAGACGATCTCCATTCCGGAATTCAAACTGACGGATGAGCAGAAGGAAAAGATCAATGATATCCGTGATACAACAGTAGAGAAAGTCAAGACATCGATTGATGATATCAAGGAAAAAGCTCAGGAGATCACGAAGAATCCGGATATCCGCAAGACAATTGATTTCATCCGTAATAACGCGGTAAAGGCAGTAGAAATTGCCAAAACCCGTATTGATGAGATCCGAAATGAACCTAAAGTTCAGAGATCCATCGATAATGCTTCCGAGAAGACAAAAGATGTACTTGAAAACGCGAAGAAGTTCATCGATGACCGTGTATCGGAAGAAAAGAAAGAAGAACTGAAGAAGAGTTTTGACAAAGTGTCCGGTTCTGTTTCAGAAGTAGTTAAGGATGCGCAGAAAACCGTAACAGAGTTTATGGCTAAACCTGAAGTGCAGGAAAAACTTGATAATGCCAAGGAACTTGCGCAGAAAGGTGCTGAAACCATAAAGCACGTATTCAAATCTGACGAGAATATGTAATTCCCGTTCATTACCAGAGGAGGACAGGGATGAAAAGAGTAACAATTTATGATGTCGCAAAAGAATCCGGTGTTTCTCTGGCTACGGTATCTCGTGTTATTAACGGCAGCGATGTAGTTAAAGGACCTACCAGGGAGAAAGTACAGGCTGCGATAGATAAACTGGGATATAAGCCAAATGCGATTGCACAGGGTCTGGCTTTGCAGAAGACTACGACGATTGGTCTGGTTGTACCGGAGGCTAGTTTCACCTATACCGGCCAGATCATCAATGGTCTGATCGATGTTGCGAAGATCTACAATTATAACATCATGCTTCATACGATTACTGAAGGTATTACGGATATCAACGATGTAATCGAAGATATCATCAAGTCTCGTGTGGATGGTGTGATCATCTACAACGATAAACTTCTGATTCAGGAGATGAATGAATTATCCAGGTATAATATTCCAATCGTTGTGATCGGGAACCGGATCTCTGCGGATAATATCTGTTGTGTGTTTGTAGATATTGAGAAGGCAATCTATGAGCTGACCTTGAAGTATCTGGAAGAAGGCAAGACCAACATTGCGATTATTGAAGACAGGAAGAATAATTATTCCAATCAGCAGATGATCCGCGGTGCAAGCGCAGCCTATGAAAAGAAAGGTCTGAAATTTGAGGGATATCTGACCATTCCTTCAGATTCACGTACATCGTATGCTTTCTTATCCGACTGGATGAAGAATCACCGTTATGATGTCATGATCGGCAATCGTGATTCACAGGCTATGGCAATCATCAATACAGCCAGAGAGAACGGAATACGTGTACCGGAAGATATGGATGTCGTATGTGTCATTGATACGAAGTATAACTCAATGATGCGTCCGCAGATCACCAGTTTCTCAATACCGTCTTATGATCTTGGGGCAGTATCCATGAGGGTAATGACAAAGATGCTCCAGAATGATACGAACTTTGATCACCAGATCGAATTGAGTTATCTGTTTACACCGCGGCAGTCAACGAAAAATTGACTTTCAGCAGTTTTGTGTTATATTAAACAGGCGATGAACAGAACAAGTAATCTGTCTGCTCAGAAAACAGAGATATTCCGGCTGGTGTAAGGAATACTGAGGTTCAGATGAATACATCTGGGAGCTTCCTGTCTCAAAAGGCAGGACGTGATCCTCTGCGTTAAAGAGATAGATGAGGGCATGACTTGGTCATGAACTAAGGTGGTACCGCGCTCAGGCGTCCTTAGATCGGGCGCCTTTTGTTTTGCGCCGGGAGGGAAAGATATGAACTTTATTGAAGAACTGAAATGGCGTGGATTGATTAAAGATTGCACGGATTATGAATCTCTGACAGAGACATTGAAAACTCCGACAACGGTATACTGCGGCTTTGACCCGACAGCGGATTCTCTTCATGTCGGACATCTGCAGCAGATTATTTTACTGCGCAGATACCAGAATGCCGGACACAGACCGATTGCGTTATGCGGCGGGTTTACCGGGATGATCGGCGATCCCAGACCTACAACCGAACGTAAACTTCTGACCCATGAGGAAGTCCTGTACAATGCGGAATGCATCAAGAAACAGCTGGCGAATTTCCTGTCGTTTGAGGGGGATAATGCCGCAATCATGGAGAATAACAATAACTGGCTGGGCAGTATGACTTTACTTGACTACCTGCGAGATTTCGGTAAGCTCTTCAATGTATCCTACATGTTACAGAAGGATACCATCAAGAAGAGACTGGACTCCGGAATTTCCTACACAGAATTCAGCTACACGATCCTGCAGGCAATCGACTTCCTGAGTTTGTTTGAAAAGTATTACTGTCAGGTACAGATCGGCGGTTCTGACCAGTGGGGTAACCTTACTACAGGTATAGAACTGATCCATAAGGTTAAAGGGGATGAAGCCAAAGCCTACGGCATCACATCACCACTGATCACCAAGAGTGACGGATCGAAATTCGGTAAATCGGAAGGCAAGAATGTATGGCTGGATCCTGCCCGTACAAATGCGTATGAATTCTACCAGTTCTGGGTCAATGTGGATGACGCGGACGTCATTGATTACCTGAAGAGATTAAGCCTGCGCAGTCCGGAAGAAATCATGGCTCTGGAAGCACAGATGAAAGAACACCCGGAACAGAGAGCAGCCCAGAAAGCTCTTGCGGAAGAACTGACCGGTATGGTCCACGGCGAAGAGGGCGTAGCTAAGGCACTGAAGATCACCAGCACGTTATTCAGCGGATCCATCCGTGACCTGAGTGCTGATGAACTTCGTGAAGGATTAAGTGATGCCGAGAAACATGATGTGCAGGATCAGACATTACTGGTAGATGCGCTTGTTCAGTCCGGTATTGCCAGTTCCAAGAGAGATGCACGCCAGCTGATCCAGCAGGGATCCGTACAGGTGAACGGAATCAAGACGACGGATCTGAATGCAGTATTAGCGGTTCAGGATGCGTTTGATCAGGAATTCTCGATTATCAAGAAGGGTAAACGTAACTATTACGTGTTCAATTTTGTGAAGTAGTGATGAAGACAGGTACGGTATGTACCTGTTTTTCTTGGCAAAGACAGGAATAATACTCCGCATCCATGGATGGTTATGATATAATTTCTTACATGAAAAAACTTTTTTTCGTGTTACTCTGTACGTTATTATGTGCCGGCTGCAATCGCAGTAAGTCCGATAAATCACAGGCAGCCAACGCGGCATATCAGGGATATTTTCAGGCAATCAGTGATAACAGCAGATTTGTCGGTGAATCGTATTATTATACAGTAAATGGTTCAATGACACAGATGCCGGATGGTACTTACAGGTATTACATCTTTATCGAAGATCCGCAGATTGCCATGTATGATATTACTGTCCTGGCAGTAGAAAACAGGCAGAAGTTTCCAGAAACAAGAAAGATGATGCCGTGTATCGGTATTTTTGAAGATACTGAATATTCCATGATTCCGTATCAGGTATATGCGGATGAAGGCTATGTAAAAGGTGTTGTGATCAGCGGTGAAAGCATTGATGATCATGTACATCTGGACATGCTGGTGGAATGGAAAGATAAGAACAGGGAAAAGACACTCCGTGAGTATCTGTCTTATGAGTTGACAACTACGGAATTCTATCATGACGATGAGATCTCTGTTGAAGTGGAAGAAGAAACAGAAAGTGAAGATCAGTCATGACAGAGAGTGGTAAGAAGAGAATCAAACAGTCCTTTATCATGGGTTCGCTGACCAGTTCTGCGGGCATTTTCATTGCAAAAGCTCTGGGACTGCTTTATGTCGTGCCTTTTACTTCTCTGGCAACAGAGAACAACATGATCTTCTATTCCTCCGCCTATACGTTTTACAGTGTATTGCTTCAGATTTGTACTGCCGGTCTTCCGTATGCGACTGCAGCAATCGTCGCAAAGTACGCGGACAGAGATGACTGGAAGTCGGTTATTCTTGTACGTAAATTAAGTACCGCAATCTTATGTTTATCCGGATTTATCATGGCGGTATTCTTCATGTTGATGTCAGGTCCTCTGGCTTCCCGCGTTCTCGGCGCAAGTGCTACGGCAGCGGATATCGACACAATGAAGAAGACCTTTATCATACTGGCACTGGCTTTGTTTATTGTTCCGTTATTATCTTCATACAGAGGTTTCTACCAGGGTCTTAAAGATCTTAAGGTATATGCCAGCACACAGGTACTGGAACAGCTTGCGCGTGTGATCTTCCTTCTTGGTATGGGATGGATCACGGTACGTCTGTTAAAGATGGATAATATCTGGGCTGTGTATATGGCGGTTCTTTCCACAGGATTTGGGGCCTTGATCGGTGTTCTTTATTATGTTCATTACGATAAGAGACACTACGGACCAATCGCGCGTTCTGCCAGGGCACAGGAAACCGACGCGGTTGACCGGAATACTCTGATTCTCGAGATCTTCGCCTTCGGTCTCCCGTATCTTCTTTCCACGATCTTCGGTAATTCCCAGACGATTATTAATACCCGGTTTTTTGTGCCGGTAACGACAAGTCTGGGATTAAATTACGATACAGCCAAGTTACTATCCGGAATCATCCAGGTCCAGTGTGATAAGCTGACTTCTATACCACAGGTTCTCGGTATTGGTTTCTCAGCTGGTATCGTGCCTTATATGACGATTGCGCTGGAGAACAATAATCTGGTTGAATTACGCAAGAATATCACTGATTGTCTCGGTACTGTGCTGTTTATCGCGGTGCCGGTATGTTTCTGTATGTCGGTTCTGGCAAGACCTGTGTATTATGTGATGTACGGCGGCAGAAACCTGGATTATGGAGAGATCTGTCTGATGTATGCCGGATTGCTTGCACTGGTGACGACGATCACACCTATATGCAGTTCCATGATGATGACGATCCGGCTGCGCAAGGAGAGTATTGTATATCTCTGTGTCGGCTTTATCGTCAAGTGTGTGAGTTTCTATCCGCTGATCCGTTATTTCGGATATATCGGCGCAATCCTGTCCAGTGTATTATGTTCCGCAACGATCATCTTCCTGGATCTTTCCAAGATCAAAAACAAGTTTGACGTTACCTACGGAGGAGTATGGGTCCGTCTGTTTAAGATGATCATTGCCTGTATCTGTATGAATGCGGTGTTTGCGGTATTCAAACTGATCGGTTTCCAGATCTCTGAGACTTCACGTGTAGTGGCACTCGGACAGCTGGCTGTCTACGGGATCTGCGGTGTTTTGATGTATCTGTATGTTTCTTCGCTGATGAAGCTTCCGCAGGCGATTTTCGGTAAGAGTATGAAAGAGATCCTGCAGGCTGTATTCGGACGATTCCTGAGAAGAGGGAAACGATGAAGATCCGTATTGATAAGCTCTTATCGAATCTTGGATACGGTACCCGTTCAGAGGTTCATAAGTATATTAAAAACGGTTATGTTCTGATCAACGGAGAGATTCTGAAAGATCAAGGTTATCGTGTAGATACAGAACAAGATATCATTGTATTTGATGATGAGATCGTAGAGTATCAAGAATACTTTTATTTTATGTTGAACAAGCCTGCAGGTTATATTACTGCCGTACAGGGACAGGAACCTGTAGTCATGGACCTGATTGAAGAAAAGATCAAGGGTTTGTTTCCCTGCGGAAGACTGGATAAAGATACTACCGGGTTATTGTTGATCACCAATGACGGTCCGCTGGCACATCAACTGCTTTCACCACGGTATGAAACAGAAAAAGAATATGTAGTCAATACCAGGGACAGGATCGATCAGGACCAGGTACGACGTATAGAACTGGGAATTACATTAGGGGATGGCACCAGATATCGTCCCGCAAAGATCACAGATATTCAAAATAATAGTTGTCATATTACCGTTACCGAAGGGCAGTACCATGAAGTAAAAAACATGTTTCTGGCTGTTGGCAACGAAGTTGTTCAACTAAAAAGAATCAGAATGAAGAATCTGATTCTTGATGAGTCTCTGGCAGAAGGAGAGTACCGCCCTTTATCCGAAGAAGAAGTACACTCTCTTAAAACATACTGGAAGGCAGGGCATCAGGCAGGATAAACTGTCCGGTTTCCGCGTACTGATTCAGTACAGAAATTACTTGTTCCGTTAAGACAGATGGTGTTGAGGAACCGCTGGTTACCGCAATACGATCTGTTTTTTTTAACATCTCCGGTTTCAGTTCCAGGGCATGTTCGATAAGATAAGAACGGGGAATCCCGGCATCTACACCGCATTTCTTCAACTGGTTGGAATTGTTGGAGTGAGGATCACCGACAACGATCAGGACGTCCACATTCTTCAGTTCCAGTACAGCTTTCTGGCGGATCGTCGTAGCGTTGCAGATCTCGTTCATCAGGATCGCATCCGGATACAAGGATAAACAATGCCGGATTAGTTTTTCCGTATCCATCATACTCAATGTGGTCTGACAGGTGATCAGAGGATGATCCAGGGCAGGCAGGGAAGAGGCTTCCTCCAGGGAAGAAACCAGATATACACGATTGCTCAGCCCGACAACACCTTCCGCTTCCGGATGATTGTGCTTGCCGATATAGATGACGTCATGAGATTTACAGTGTTCTCGTACAATATCATGAGTGGTTTTGACATCCCTGCATGTCGCATCTACGATGATCAATCCTTTATCTTCAGCTTTTTTGTATACAGCATCACTGACACCGTGGGCGGTAAAGATAACGACACCGTGGTCGATCTGGTCAAGTAACTCCAGACGTGAACAGTGATTGTCTTCCAGACAGATCACACCGGCTTTCTTGAATTCCTGCACGATATACTGGTTATGTACGATCATCCCCAGCATATATACCGGTATATCCGGATAATCTTGAATTGTCTGTTTGGCAATCTGTATCGCTTGTATAACACCCCGGCAATATCCGCGGGGACTGACCTTGATGATTTCCATATCTGTATCCTTTTCTAGAAAAACTGTTATAATAACAACGCTAATTATACGAAATGAGATAAGTTATGAAAAGATTTGAAGAGATGAACTTAAAAGAGAAAACTCTGGAATTTATCAGGAATAACGGTTTTACGGAACCTACACCGATTCAGGAAAAGGTGATTCCTGCCGTTTTGAAGAGAAAAGATATCGTAGGTTTAAGTAAGACAGGTACCGGTAAGACACATGCGTATCTGATTCCCATCATGGAGATGGCAGACAGCAGAGCGGAGAATCCTTTTGCGGTGATTACAGCACCGACCAGGGAACTGGCAACACAGATCTATGAAAACGCCAAGGTAATGAACCAGACCGATCCGGATCTGAGGATATCTTTATTTATCGGCGGCAGACAGAAGAGTACCATGGTTGAACAACTGAAACGAGAACAACCGCATATCGTCATCGGTACTCCCGGAAGAATCAGAGATTTGTTTCTAAATGAAGGTGTACTGCGTATTGACAAGGCTTCCATGCTGGTCGTTGATGAAGCAGATATGACGCTGGAATACGGTTTTCTCAATGAGATTGACGCGTTTGCGGGAAGAATGGGAGAAGGACTGCAGATGCTGGCATTCAGTGCTACCATCCCGGAACAGCTGAAACCATTCCTGAAAAAGTACATGCACCATCCTTTGACCATGAAGATCGAAGAAGATCTGTCTTTTGACCCCAAGATCACGCATATTCTGGTGCCGTGCTATCACCATACTTATGCGGAAACCGTGAAATCAATATTACCCGGATTCCAGCCGTATGTATGTGTGATCTTTGCGAATACACGTGATGAGGCAGAAGAAATTGCCGGTGAATTACGCAAAGACGGAATTAACGTTACAGAGATCCATGGCAACCTGGAGAGCAGAAAACGTAAACAGGCATTGAAAGATCTGCAGAGCGCGAAGAATACCTATGTAGTCGCTACCGATCTGGCTGCCAGAGGTATCGATATCCGTATGATCACACATGTGATTTCCTGCGGATTTCCCAGTGATCTGTCTTATTATATTCATCGTTCAGGCAGAACAGCACGCGCAGGTTCTACCGGAATTTGCTATGCGTTATACAAAGATGAAGACCGTAAAGCCATACGCTCCTTACAGAAGTCCGGCATCCGGTTCAAACACCAGAGGTATCACAACAATACCTGGAATGATCTCAAACCGTTCGGTTCGGAAAACCGCAAGGAAGATGACCTGAAGATTGAAATCTCCAAAATGATGACCAAGAAGAATACCAAGGTCAAGCCAGGATATAAGAAGAAGAGAGAACGTGCCATCGAGGAACTGCATAGAAAGAAGAAGAGAGACTTTATCCGTTCCAAGATCAAAGAAGAAAAGAAAGCTTATTTTAAGGAAAAACAGAAAGCTGCAGGGAAAAAGGGATGATATTGGGAAGTCATGTGAAAATGACTGCGGATCTGTATCTGGAAGGATCGGTAAAGGAAGCCTTGAGTTATGAAGCAAACGCCATGATGATCTATACCGGTGCACCGCAGAATACCAAGCGTATACCGGTAGAACGCCTGCATATCCAGGAAGCTCATCAACTGATGCAGGAACATGGTATATCCCCGGAACATCTGATCATCCATGCGCCGTACATCATCAACCCGGCAAACTCGGTCAAGCCGGAAGTGGCAGAACTGGCTGTAGAATTCCTGCAGATGGAGATTCAGCGGACCAAAGCCATTGGCAGTAAATATATTGTTCTCCATCCAGGTTCTTATACAACAACAGATATAGAGACAGGAATCCGCACGATCATCTCCCAACTGAATAGTATCAGGGACATCCCTGATGGAATCATGATCTGTCTGGAAACGATGGCCGGAAAGGGCAGTGAAGTAGGTTATCGATTTGAACAACTGGCAGAAATCTATGAAGGACTCGAACTAAAGGAACACTATGCGGTATGTTTCGATACCTGTCACACACATGATGCCGGATATGACCTCACGGATCTGGACAGTGTTCTGGATGAGTTTGATCACTATCTTGGGATGGATAAGATGAAGGTGATCCACCTGAATGATTCCAAGAATATCCGCGGTGCCCGAAAAGACAGGCATGCGAATCTTGGACAGGGAATGATCGGATTTGATACATTGTACAATGTCTGTACACATCCAAGACTGGAAGAGATACCCAAGATCCTGGAAACACCGTATATTGACGGTAAACCTCCGTATAAAGAAGAAATAGAGATGCTGAAGAACGGAG
Organism: Solobacterium sp.; assembly: GCA_017512555.1. Classification (GTDB taxonomy): domain Bacteria; phylum Bacillota_I; class Bacilli_A; order Erysipelotrichales; family Erysipelotrichaceae; genus Bulleidia. The sequence goes on from JAFWFE010000045.1 coordinate 58,712, forward strand.
TCTAAGATCCGGATTTATTAAAAAATGCTTAGTAACCTAAGCATTTTCTTTTAGAATATTCAGGATTTCTGTTTTCAGAGCTTCCGCAAGCTGGTCCTGCGGTACCGTACGAAGTATCTTGCCATGACGGAATAGTATACCGCTGTCAGAACCTCCGGCAATCCCTACATCAGCACGTGAAGCTTCCTGTACACCGTTGACCGGACAACCCATGACAGCAACGATGATATCACTGTGTATTGTGGATAGGAAGTCTTCCATCTCCTTGACAATCGGCAGCATATCATACTGGATACGTCCGCAGGTAGGGCAGGCAATCAGATCCGGAACACCTTTGATCAAGTCAAAACACTTCAGTAATTGTTTACCGATGATTAGTTCATCTTTCGGTGGACCGGATACGGAAATACGAATCGTGTCACCGATACCTTCATGTAAAAGTGTACCCAGGGCAGCAGAAGATTTCACAGCACTTTCGGTAAAACCACCGGCTTCTGTAACACCCAGATGAAGAGGATAAGGATAATGTTCTGCGGCAGCTTCATATGCTGCAATCGTCAAAGCCGGACTGCTGGACTTGAATGACAGACAGATATCATGGAAATCCAGTTCTTCCAGAATCTGTACATGACGATCTGCGCTGGCAATCATCGCTTCCGCGGTAGCTCCATACTGATCCAGGAACTGTTTCTCCAGAGAACCGCTGTTTATACCGATACGAATCGGTATGTGTTTCTCCTTGCAGGCTTTTACTACAGCTTCTGTATGTGCTCTTGAACCGATATTCCCCGGATTGATCCGTACGGCATCGATACCGCCTTCAATGGATTTTAACGCAAGCAGGTAATTGAAGTGGATATCCGCAACCAGCGGTACATTTGTATTCTCTCTGATTACAGGAATAGCGTTGGCGTCTTCTTCATCCAGTACAGCCATACGTACGATCTCACATCCATGTTCTGCCAGTTCGTTGATCTGCGCGATACTGCCCTCAATATTCTTTGCCGGAACATTGGTCATGGACTGCAAGATGCATTTATTCTGTCCGCCGATCTGTATGTTTCTTACATATATCGGCCTGGTTTCTGTTCTTTTCATATAACCTCCGTTATTTTCTAAATTATACTGAATTCCAAATATTATTGATATATATTGTTGGAAATAGTTTTTTCTTTATGTTATACTCTTTCTTGCATAGTCAGGAGGTAGGTAGTCATGCCCAGAGAAAATATCACATTCAAGTGCAGCGTTTGCGGTGAAGAAAACTACATCGGCACAAGAAATAAACGTAAACATGCGGAGAAAATGGAAATTAACAAATACTGTCCGCGCTGCAATAAAAAGACCGTTCATAAGGAGAAAAAATAACCGTTCAGGTTATTTTTTAACATCATGAAGATCGATAAGCTTCCTATCGGTAAATTCGATGAAAACATATACGTTCTGCATGATCACAATCATGTATTGATCATAGATCCGGGAAGATTCGCAGACAAAATCATTGAGAAGATCTCACAAGAAGAGATCGTTGACGCAGTATTACTTACCCATGGACATTATGATCACACGGATGCGGCAGACGATCTCTGTGAATTGTACGGATGTCCTCTGTATATCCATACGCTGGATTATGCATTGATTGATCCGTCGCAGAAGTATCCTGTAGAGGCTAGTGCGCCTGTTTACACTAAACCAGTCTTTTTTGAAGAGGGAGTAAACAATATCGGTACATTCCAGGTTACGGTTTATCATACACCCGGGCATACCGCAGGAAGTGTACTGATCCAGTACCGTGATCAATTATTTACCGGAGATACACTATTTGCCGGAACGATCGGACGTACAGACTTGTTTTCTGGTTCAGAATATGAGATGGCTGAATCCCTGCGTAAGATCATTCATTTTGATCCGGGATTAAAGATTTTGCCTGGACACGGCCCGAATTCAACGATTGCCCGTGAACTGGCATCCAACTATTATTTAAGCGCTGTCGCCAGATATCAGAACCCGGATTCATTCCGGTAAACTTCATAGTCATAGATCTGATTCTTTTCCTGTGACCAGGTGATGATCAGTGACTCCTGTACAGGAGAATAGATCTGTACAAGGATCTCCGGATGGTTCCAGCGTACATCAAAGAAAGTACCTGAATTCTGGTATGTTCCGTTCATCTCTGTCTGGTTCTTCAGGGAACACTTGACCATGGATATTACCGCATTTTCTGATTCAAGATACGAACAGACTCTGACCATATTCCCTGTGGTACGGAGTCTGTTTTGCGTATTCACGGAGATCATCGCAGACAAAGATACAACCAGTAAAAACACTGTTATGTAATACGTACTGATAAATCCCTTATTCATGGACAAGTATTCTCCTGTATTCCTTTTCCTTGCGTGTATACGAGATACCGATCACCTGTCCCTCAGAGAAGAAAGACAAGTGATCAATATCCGTCAGAAAGATCTGTGTTCCCGGCTGTAACAACAGATTGCGGTTTACCTGGCGTATCTCTGTCAGTTCGTAGTGATACTGGCAGTAGATTGCGGAATCCTGGACCTGTATCTCATCCGAAACAATCAGTATATGCCGTAACTGCGCAAGCGCGATCATATCCTGTACTTCTTCATTGAACCGGAAATTACTGCCGAGAATGAGAATACAACTATTGATCAGCGGCAGAAAGATCAATGCCGTAAACAAGGGAATCAGGAACTGTTCGAGGAAGAAACCTCTTCTTCTGCTATTTCGCATACAATACAATCTCCGATCGCAAATACAGAGTATTCATAGTTCTGTTCACTTTCCGTGATTTTCTGCCGGATCTGTTCATCCGAACGGACAGATATACCCACACAGAGATGACATAGCTGAACCATAACGGTAACAATCACGATTCCAATCAGGGAATCCGTAGTCAGAAATCCTTTTTCACCGGAACACAAGACGTCCGCCTCCTAATTCCACGATGATCTTCTTCACATGATCACCAAAAGGAAAGTGTAATTCTTTTGCCAGGTTAACATTTCCTGAACCGTTAAAGTGCATCTCATACCCAATTTCCGGTACTGATTCATCCCTGAATTGAGCGGTAAGCATACTTTCGCTTTGCAGACGAAGATAGCGGTCAGGAAAGGTGTAATAGACATTCTCATTGAAGCGTATTCCGTGCAGACACAAAGACATCAGAATTGACAAGGCAAATACACAAAGTAACATTTCTGTCATCAGATAACCTTTACTGCGCATATGCCTGACCGTTACTTATGGTTATTGCCCGGTCATCATCGCATTTGGTCTGTTGTTCACTCAGCAGGCCTGCGCTGACCAGATCTCCGGTACTGCCCGGATTCTGATCATACTCCAGACGATACTGCAATATCGCAGAATCAACGACTTTTACCTGTGCCTGACAACCTTTTTTATTGACTATACCCAGTACTTTCTGGATATTGGGTACAGTCAGAAGAAAGAGGATGGAAATAATACATACGACCACAACCATTTCCAGTAAGGTAAAACCTTTCTTGTAGTTCTTCTTCATGAAATCCTCCTTTATAACTGTGTAAGAATACTCATTGGAAGCATCAAAATCTGATATACAAAGATCAGTACGATTCCAATCAATGTATAAGTAATCAGCTGAACGGTATTCGTTAATCTTTTACACTGACGATCCAGACGTTCTTCCGTAAGCTTCAGATAACCTTCAAGCATTTCTGTAAGATTGGAAGAATAAACCGCGATCTTGATGAACTTGACCAACAGACGGTCAATATCTTTCTGTTCAAACGCTTCAACAAATTCATGTCCTGCGGATAACTGTCCGGCAATCTGTTCCGCCATATGGCAGATCAACAACTTATCGGGAATACTGCCGATGATCAGTAAAGCCTGACGTGTGTGGATATTCCGTCTGGTACACTCAACGAAGTACCGGATAAACTCCGCGGAAAGATACTGTGTGACCACAGAATCCGGAAAATAGCGAACTAGCAGGGAATATCCGCGCATCAGATGTGATTTCCGGGTATACCACAACAGGATCATCCCACCGGAAAACGACACAATAACGATACCGAAGACAATAACAGTAATCACCTGATGAATACGGTTCATTCCCTGAGTATCTACTTTAAAACTGCTCATCAGATCTAAAAGGGAGGGGAAACAGACCTGATTGAAAAAGGTAATGCCCACCACTGCGGAAAACAATAACAATACAGGATATAAAAGTTTCTTCAGGTAAAGATCACGTTGTTTATCCGCATTTTCATGAATGGATAAGGATAACGACAACGCGTCCGCAAAAGGGAGAAAACGCAAGAAAGCAGTAATATAGGATCTGTATGCTTTCGGACAAAAACGGGGGAATACAGAAGATATGGATAGACCTGAAGAGAGATCGTTACGTATCGCCTCCAGAACTTCATGATTCCCTGCGGTTTCCAGAAGATTCATCGTTTCCTGCAGGGTAAATCCACTTTCCAGAAGCTTGGAAAATCCCTGACAATCCAGTTTATCCAGCAAGATCCTGCGATGCCAGAGCGGCAGGGAGGACACCTTCATCCACGGCATTCTGGATCTGTCTGGAGAGACTGACGAAGGACTCTGAGTTTCTGTTGTTCCGGAAGTAATAGCCGATTTCTTTTTTATCCATGATTTCATAAATACATAACCTGTTATCTTCCGCGATATTGTACAACCGCTGATTGACGATACCGGTGAGGACATCTTGAAGTTGAAGCAGAGATACACCCAGTTCATTCAGCCGGTGAATTGCCTGCGCGGAGGAAGAAGAATGGATCGTCGTAACCACCAGATGTCCGGTGAGTGCACAGCGTACAGCCATCTCCGCAGCTTCACTGTCACGGATCTCACCAACCATCACGATATCCGGATCATGACGCATTAACTGTTTGATTCCATCCGCATAACTGAGATTCATCTTGTCGTTGACCTGTAACTGTACATAACGTTCAAAATAAATCTCCACAGGATCTTCCAGAGTAAATATCTTCTTACCCTGGATCTCGTTCAAAATCGTATACAGAGTAGTGGTTTTTCCGCTTCCCGTAGGACCACTGAATACGATCAACCCGTTACGATGATTCTGTATGTTCGAAAACCACCGGATTTGTTCCGGATCTCTGCTTAACATCTTGACACTTAATACTTGATGATTATTCAGGATACGCAGGACACAACTGGTCATATACAGACTCGACACAAGCGCAAGACGTAGAGACAGCGTATAACCGTCAATAGATACTTCAAAACGTCCTGTCTGCGGCATATAGGTATCACTGACATCCAGGTTGGCTTTATACAGCAGATAGCGGAAGAAACTGATATCGTACTGTTTACGCAGTTTGCGTATCACTCCGTTTACCCGCATCTCTACTTCCAGATGATCCTGGTTCGCCAGATTAAAATGAATATCGGTGACATTGTACTCCAAAGCAATACGCAGACACTCCATCAGTAACTCTTCCATGGTTAGTTCAGCACTGTATCTTCAGACTCCCGTACTTCAAAAAACACCAATACCTGGATCTTCTGGTCATTACTGCCGTATAACGTATACAACATCCCGTTTTCTACGTATTTGCCTACCGCGACATCCATATCCATGATTTCAATATCCGCATACTCATCCATCTCCCGGAATAAGACCAGAAAATGCTTGATTCTTCGTTCCAGAAACAGACTGAAGTCTTCTTCCAGTTCTTCCTGCATGGCCTCCATATGACCCTGAACCGTACAAATTTTCACACTGATCATGTTTCACCTCCACACATTACATAGGACAAAAAAACAAAATTCCCCGAAGAATACTGAAATATGTTAATGTTATACAGGAAAGTATCCGATTTTTCATAGTATACAGGAGATCATTATGTTGAATATTAGTACAAACAAAGAAAACGAACAGCTTGTCATGGAACTTGAAGGCAGATTAGACACAACAACAGCCCCTCAGCTGGAAGAAGCAATCAATACTTCTCTGGAAGGTATTACTTCTCTGGTTTTCGATTTTGAAAAACTGGAGTATATTTCTTCCGCTGGTTTACGAGTTATGCTTAGCGCACAGAAGATGATGAATGATAAGGGAACCATGAAAGTCATTCACGTCAATGATGTCATCCGTGAGATCTTTGAGATTACGGCATTCAACGAAATACTGACAATTGAGTAACAATACCGGTAAAGGATATGAATCTGAAAGATCGGTTAATCGCGAAAATCCGTGAAGAGTTCCTGCAGACGACAGAGACACTCTGGAATAATGAAATACGTGCGAATCTTTTTACTGCGCGCGCAATGCTGGTCACCGCAGGATTAACCGTACTATTCTGGATCTTATCCAAACTGGGTGTATTTTCCATCAGTAATTCCCAGATCACCTGGCTTGTATTTCAGGCCGTACTGGAACTGATTATTCCTGCAGGAATCTGTATCTGGCTGAAAGGAGAAAGAAAGTGGCTGAAACTGCTTATGCTTTCCCTGTACACGCTTGTATTGGCAAGGATCGAGATGGTACTGACCCACAATATGGTACTCAGTATGGTCTTCCCGGTACTGATTTCCATCCGTTACTATTCCCGTACAATTACATCCTCTGTCGGAATCCTGACGATCCTGCTCACATTCATCTCGAATTACTTATCCATCATTTTTCATCTTGGAAGAATCGATATGAATATGGTTACTCTTCCTGCCGGTACCGTACTGCAGTTTACGGATACCGCTGTCCTCAGAGAAATCGTCATGAGCCAGGGAGTGATTGATTATCATCAGCACTGGCTGTATTCCCTGAGTAACAGTTATATTCCCAAACTGATCATGTTCAGCCTGATCATCTATGTATGTACAGAAATCGCAGGCAGGGGAAGAGAAGCCATCTTTGAACAGCAGAAAGAAACGAAAGATGCTGAACGTCTGGCTACAGAGTTACACTTGGCCAAGACCATACAATCCAGCATGCTGCCGGAAATCTTCCCGCCGTTTCCCGAACATCAGGAATTTGATGTCTATGCCAGTATGCGTACTGCCAGGGAAGTAGGAGGAGACTTCTATGATTTCTATATGATCGATGATGATCATATGGCCATGCTGGTTGCTGATGTATCCGGAAAGGGTATTCCTGCCGCAATGTTCATGATGGCATCCAAGATCATGATCAACAATATGTCATTACTTAATGAACCGGATCCGGCAAGAATCCTGGAAATGGTCAATCAGGAGATTGCCCCCAAGAATACCGCGGAGATGTTTGTGACTGTATGGCTGGGAATCCTGGAAATCTCCACCGGAAAACTCACCGCGACCAATGCCGGTCATGAATATCCGTTTATCCGTCAGAACGGTAAATTTGATATTTTTAAGGAAAAACACGGATTTGTACTTGGTGGGATGGAAAACACCAAGTATCAGAATTATGAGATACAACTGGAACCTGGTGACGCGGTATTTGTGTATACCGACGGTGTCACGGAAGCGAAAAACAAAGAGGGAGATCAATTCGGTATTGAGCGTCTTGAAGAAGCCCTGAATGATTCTCCGGAACTTCCTGTATCCGGAATCATTAACCATGTCAGTGAAAAACTGGATAAGTTTGTGAATAATGAGGAACAGTTTGATGATATAACGATGGTTATTCTTTCTTATAACGGAGTGACGAATATGAATAAGTTGACAGTAGAAGCGATGATTGAAAACATCCCGGAAGTGACTGCTTTTGTGGAGTCTAAACTGGAAGAAATCGATTGTCCGCCCAAGATTCAGAATCAGATCGATATAGCGATCGACGAACTATTCAGTAATATTGCCAAGTATGCCTATACACCGGATACCGGACCGGCTACGGTAAAAGTAGAAGTCGAAAAGGATCCTCTGGCCGTTATCATTACATTTATTGATCACGGACAGCCGTATGATCCGCTGACTTCGGAGAATCCGAATCTATCTCTGCCTGCAGAAAAACGGGAGATCGGAGGATTAGGTATCTATCTAGTGAAAAAGACCATGGATGATATTGTCTATGAATATAAGAACGGACAAAACATCCTCAGAATAAAGAAAGAAATACAGGTATAAACACAATAAGTGTTACCTGGAACAGAAATAACTGCTAGAATAATCGGAGGCTGATTATGGAATATATCGATGCTGAAAAACTAGAAGATCATGTAGTCATAGCGCTGAAGGGACATATCGATTCTGCCAATGCCGAACAGGTAGAGAACGAGATCAACACATTCCGTACAGGTTGTGAACAACTGCCGGTGACGATCAACGCACAGGAACTGGAATATATCTCCAGTGCCGGTCTTCGTATACTGCTCCGTCTGAAAAAATCCACGGATATCAAGATTGAGAATGTTTCCAGTGAAGTATATGACGTATTGGAAATGACAGGATTTACCGAGATGATGGAAGTTCATAAGGCTTACCGTCAGCTATCGGTAGAGAATTGCGAAGTGATCGGACAGGGTGCCAACGGTAAGGTGTACCGTATTGATCCGGATACCATCGTCAAGGTATACCATGACCCGGATGCTTTGCCGGAGATTCAGCGAGAAAGAGAATTAGCCAGAACTGCTCTGATTCTGGGAATTCCTACAGCGATACCCTATGATGTCGTTAAAGTAGGAGATTGTTACGGATCTGTATTTGAACTGCTGAACGCGAAATCCTTTGCCCAGCTGTTGAAAGAAGATCCTTCCAAAATCGATCAGATCGCGGAGATGTCTGTTGACCTGTTGAAGAAGATCCATGGTACATTGGTCAAACCGGATGCCATGCCGGATATGAGGGAAGTCGCTTTGAACTGGGCTGCATTCATGAAAGACTATCTTCCGGAAGAAGAGGCGCAGAAACTCTATCGATTAGTGGATGAAGTCCCTCAGGATCTGCATATGCTCCACGGGGATTACCATATCAAGAATGTCATGTTACAGAATGATGAAGTCCTGTTGATCGATATGGATACACTATGTACGGGACATCCGATCTTCGAATTCGCCTCCGCCTTTAACGCCTATCAGGGCTTCAGTCTGTTTGATCACGAACAGATTGAGCGCTTCCTCGGTATATCTTATGAGACCGGTGCACAGATGTGGGATAAACTGCTTCACCTGTATTTCGCCGATAAATCCGAAGAAGAAATACAGCAGATCGCGGATAAGGCAAAACTAATTGGCTGTACCAGGATCATGCGCCGCGCAATACGCCGGAAAGCATTAGAGACAGAGGAAGGTAAAGCTTCTGTAGAACAGTATAAAAACCTGATTATTGAGCTTGTAAGAAAGATCGATACACTGCTTTATTAAAAGTACAGGAAGATATATTCAACTTAAGAAAGAACCGGTTTAGTATTGTTTGACAAATACTCATGGTTCAATAAAATGGAATGGTAGGAGAGTAGAAAAGTATGATTATTGTTAATGATTTGAAACCAGGCACAACTTTTGAATATGAGGATGGTATCTTTACCGTTCTGAATATCGAACACAATAAAACAGCTATGCGTCAGATGATCGTTAAGGTTAAAGTTAAGAATCTTCGCACTGGTGTTATTAATGAAATATCCTTTACCGGTGGTGACAAGGTAGAACAGGCACACATTGAAAAGAAAGAAATGCAGTATCTGTACGATGATGGTGAATCACTGGTATTCATGGATAACAGTACCTATGAACAGATTGAGATACCCAAGACACGCCTGGAATGGGAAATGCAGTTCATGAAACCAAACGATAACGTCAATATTACGATGTATGAACAGGAAGTCCTCGGTGTTATTCTTCCTGATAAAGTAGAACTGCAGATCGTTGAATGTGAACCAGCAGTTAAAGGAGATACTGCTACTTCCGCAACCAAAAATGCGAAGTTAGAGACAGGTCTGGATATTCGTGTTCCGTTATTTATTCAAAACGGAGAAATCGTGCTTATTTCCACAGCAGACGGCAAATACTCCGGCAGAGCATAATATACAGCTATGACGGACGCAGAAAAGAATACGGAAATTAAGACGGAAACAACCTCTTCTGAAGCAGTAAAAGAAGAGGTTTCTTCAACGTCTAAACCAAGAAGAAGAAAAAAAGCATCTCCTGAACAGGAGAATCTTTCTGCTGAAGAAAAACCCGTCAGAAAAACACGAAAAACAACCAGAAAAACAGAGACACCTGCAACAGAAGAACCAAACAAGAAAACAACACGGAAAAGAAAAACCGTAACAGAAGATCGTACGGAAGAAAAACCGAAAACCCGCAGAACCAGAAAGAAGAAAGCGGAAGAAGAAGTACCGGCTGAAGTAAAGGTTACCTGGCTTACGGAAGAGGCAGTAATTGATAAAGTCAAAGCGGATGATCCTGTAGTTACTGAACCTGTGACAGAAACTGCAGAAGTCATTGCAGAAGAAATCATCACCGGTGAAACTGCCGCGGAAGAAACTCCGGCAGAGATTATTGAAGCTCTTCCCGAATCGGCGAATACTCCGGTAAATGAAGAAATGCCGGCTGATACTCCGGAAGAAACCATCAACAGTGAGGTTGTACCGGAAGAAGTAACGGAAGAAACGGCAGATTCTACGGAGATCACGGAAGAAGTTATCCCTGTTGATGAGAATAAGCCGCTGGAAAGTGCAATCCCGGAAAAAGAACCTGAAGCGTCTGATGAGGAAGTGACTCCGGCAGTAACAGAAGAACATCCTGAGCAGACAGAAATTTCGGATATTCCTGAGACTCCTGCTGAAGAAGCACCGGAAACTGTCATTTCAGAAACACATGAACTACCGGAAGGGCAGGATGAGATTGAATCTCCTGAGGTAACAGAAACGGAAGAAACAAGTGAAACTCCGAAAACTGTTGAACAGGAACCAGAAGAAGCTTCTTCAGAAAATGCGGAAAACCCTGAGGAAAGTACGGAAGAAGATACTGTTCCGGAAACGGAAGAAACTTCGGAAGAAATAACCGAAGAAGTGAAGCAGGAAGAACCGGAAACTGACGAAGCGGAATCCGAGGAGACGACTGAAGATCAGATAACAGATTCTCCGGCAGAGAAAACAGATTCTACAGAAGTAAGTGAGGAAGATGTCATTGTTGCTGAGGAGAAAAATCCGCAGGACAGTGAACTCACAGAGAATGAACCGGAACCGGTGAGCACGGAAGATACTCCGGAAGAAATCAAAACAGAGAAACCGGCAGAATTATTCCCTGAACTGAAGAAGAAATCCTTCTTCAAACGGAAGAAAACCGAAGATACCATCCAGCTGGATATTACGAAGATCAACGATGAATCGATCGCAATTAAAAATGTACCGACCAATGATTCCTCACTGATTCTGATTACCAAGTTATCACTCCCGTTATGGAGGATGATCTTCATGCCAATCTGGACAGTAAACAGATTCAAGGAGGAGAGTAAGACTTCTTATCCGTATTCCTGGTGGAGTCTGATCATCAAGTGGTCTTTAATAGGTCTCGGCTTCGCCATGGTATTCCACAAGGTATTCAACCTTGATCCGTTCAGTTACGCAAGGATGAACTTCACGGATGCGGCCTGGCTGTGGATGCGTGTATTCGGTACAGGAATCGTTACAGAGTTATTCATCTTATTGCTGATCACTGTTGTCTATCACATGTTTGACAAGACGATCATGTTAAAACACGTGATGTTGATGCAGAATACTCCGAATATCCTGATCGGGCTGTTTATCGGCTTGAGTTTGATCACCATGAGGTATCATCCGTATGTTGGTACAGTTCTGCTGCTTGGGTCAATCACTACTGCAGTGAAGCTTCATGACAACTGTTATGTACATACAGAGAATATCCCGGACTGGCTCAGAACACTGACGATCTTCATCAGTTATTCGATCGGAGCTCTGTGTATCATGTATTTCATCCATCTGTTTGGACAAGATATGATCCTGATCTTCAGGGCAATCTTTAACTTATAGGTTGTAAACACGGAATATTATTGTATAATTTGAAAGATAAAACTCAGGGCAGGGTTCAATTCCCGACCGGTGGTATACCCCACGAGGCGAAAGCTTGAACCGGTGAGATTCCGGTGGCGACAGTATAGTCTGGATGAAAGAGTTCTCTTTCTTTTTATGCCTGAGGTTTATATAAACCTCTTTTTTGATGGTTAGGAGGTAAGCGGTTATGCAAGACTCAAGAGTTAAACTACTGACAAAAATCGCTGTATTAGGCACAATATCCTTTATCCTGATGGCATTTGATTTTCCAATCCCCTTGATCCCGGTCTTCTATAAAATTGATTTCAGTGAAGTGTTTATTCTGATCGGAGGGTTTGCGTTAGGACCTATGCCCGCAGCAGCGATTGAAGCACTCAAGGTTATACTTAAGCTCATGATCAAGGGAACAGATACAGCCTATGTAGGAGATATCGCAAACTTTATCATCGGATGTGCGATGGTGATCCCGGCATCCCTGATCTATCACCGCAACAAAACACGTAAAGGAGCTATTACCGGGATGATTGCCGGTATATTGGTTATGACGTTAGTCGGTGTAATCGTGAATTACTTTGTTTTGCTACCGGCATATTCTTATTTCTATCATCTTCCCATGGATAAACTAATTGGTATGGGAAGTGCGCTGATTCCTCTGATCAAGGACAAGCTGACTTTTGTCTTACTGGCAACAACACCGTTTAATCTCATCAAAGGATTTCTGGTCAGCCTGATTACCATGTTGGTCTATAAGAGGGTATCACCGTTACTGCACCGGTAGTTTGTTACGTTTAAATGAGGTATAGCATTCTGGTATTCCGATGTTTATTATGCGTTAACCATATCGTAACTATGTTATAATAATTGCATTAATGGAGATGGCAATATGACAAAATACTCACGTACATCGAAATACGAAGAACTCCGCAACAAACTTCAGAATGATGCTGAAGAAGAAATAAGAAGCAGAGAATTATCCTCTTTTGAAGCCAGACTGAACCAGATCAATAGTAGTAACTTTGAGAATAAAGGGGAGTACAATGCGGAAGATCACGATCCTCTGCATGCCCGTCATCAGCAGTATCTGCAGAATGCGCAGGCTCAGGAGCCTTCTTTCCGTGAGCCTTCACGTCCTTTGGATTATGGTCTGCAGAACTCTTTGTTCGGTAAGAATGAGAACTATAACTCATCTTTTAACAATGAGTACCTGGATGAGTATCTCAACGAAGTTAAACAATACAACATCGATAACGGGAATGCGTTCAGTACAGATACAGATTTGAATATTCTGCAGTCTTTAAAAGGACAGCCTGAACCGAAGAAGCCCGTTGCTCCGTCAAAGCCATATCCCGCAACCACAACCCAGAATACGATGAACTACATTCCGACGGTCAATCCTCCGCGACCTCAGCAGGCCGTAAAGGAAGAAAAGAAACGGAATGATACGACCGATCTGTTATTCTTCCCTCCGAAAGAGAAAGACTCTTTTGAGGAGTATATCAATAACAAGCAGGAAGTTGCTCCGCGTCCCGCAAATACTGCCACAATGACCAGAGAAGACATCGCTGCCGAAGTCAAGAATCTGATCAACCAGCAGGAAGAACCGGTAGTATCTACCGGTAAGACAAAAGAGAACGCGGTAGAGAAGAAAGATTCCGGTTATGATACAAGACAGCAGTTACTGAATGAAACGACACAGATGCGTGCCCAGCTGGATGATTATGAAGATAATCTTACTGCTGTCAGTGACCGTATGCAGAAGACCAATCGTATTCTTAACGGGGTTCTGATCGTCTTTATTATTACTTTATCGATTATGTTATTGATCGTTCTCTATTGGATCTTAAATGCCAGAGGTATACTGTAATGAAAATCAATATTGCTGTAGATGGCCCCAGTGCTGCCGGTAAAAGCACAATATCAAAAATCGTATGTAATACGCTGAATTATGTTCATCTGGATACTGGTGCCATGTACCGCTGTACTGCGTACAAGGCATTGAAGCAGGGCATCTCTCTTGAGGATGAGGAAGCGGTATGCAAGATGCTGGAGGATACAGAGATCGTTCTTACTCCGGACGGAAAAGTATTCCTGGATCAGGAAGATGTCTCTCTGGCAATCCGTGAGGATGCTGTAAGCATGGCTGCGAGTAATGTCTCCAAGCTTCCCAAAGTCCGTGAAGATCTTGTCAAACGTCAGCAGGAAATGGCCAAAGACAAAGGATTTGTCATGGATGGCAGAGATATCGGTACAGTTGTACTGAAAGATGCTGAACTGAAGATCTATCTCACCGCATCCGTAGAAGCCAGGGCACTGCGCAGGTATAAACAGAACCAGGAACAGGGTGTTACGCTCCAGGATATCCACGTGATCGAAAAGGAAATCGCAGAAAGAGATTACCAGGATATGCATCGGGAACATTCACCGTTAAGACAAGCAGAAGATGCTGTAGTCATCGACAGCTCAGATATGACTATCGATGAAGTTGTTGCGGAAATTCTCCGTCTTGTCGATCAGGTGATTGAGGCAAATCAATGAGTGTAGGAACCATTGCAATCGTTGGCAGACCTAATGTAGGTAAATCAACGATTTTTAATCGCATTATCGGCGAAAGAAGATCCATAGTAGAAGATAGTCCCGGCGTTACCAGAGACCGTATTTACGCGTCTTCTGAGTGGCTGGGAACACAATTCAGGATCATCGATACCGGTGGTATACAGATGGCAGATCAGCCTTACCAGGTTGAAATCAAAGCTCAGGTGCAGATAGCTTTGGAAGAGGCAGATGTCATCGTTTTTGTGGTGAACGGAGCAGAGGGAATGACGGAAGATGACCGCTATATTGCAGGTCTTCTCCACCGTAACAACAAACCGGTGATCCTGGCTGTAAATATGATCGATGATACTTCACGGATCCCGCTTATCTATGAGTTCTATTCCTTAGGTGTAGGAGAACCGGTTGCTTGCTCCGGTGTTCATGGCATAGGTATCGGAGATATCCTGGATGAATGTGTCAAACACTTCCCGGAAGAGAATGAAGAAGAACCGGAAGGACTGAAGATTGCGGTGATCGGAGAACCAAACGTTGGCAAGTCCTCACTGGTCAATGCGATCCTCAAGGAAGAACGTTCCATCGTTTCTAACGAACAGGGAACCACCAGAGACGCTGTAGATACATCCTTTGTATACGAAGACAGACCATACGTTATCATCGATACAGCAGGCATACGCAAACGCGGCAAAGTCTATGAATCCGTGGAAAAGTATTCTGTATTACGTGCCATGTATGCCATTGAGCGCTGTGATGTCGCATTATTCCTGATCGATGGTGAAAAGGGTATCCGTGAACAAGATAAACATGTGGCAGGATATGCCTCGGAAGCCGGGAAACCAATTGTGATCGTAGTGAATAAATGGGATCTGGTAGAAAAGGATTCCTATACGATGAATCAGTTTACAGAAACGATCCGGAAAGAATTCGTGTATCTCAGTTATGCGCCGGTCATCTTCGTTTCCGCAAAAACCAGACAAAGAATCGATCAGATCATTCCTCTGGCCGATCAGGTCTATGAGAATTCCTGCCGCAGAATCATGACGAACGTACTAAACGAAGTCATTGCGGATTCACAGGTAACGACTCCGGCTCCGGCAAGAAACGGCAAGAGATTCCGTATCTATTATGCTACCCAGGTAGCAATCCAGCCGCCGACATTTGTCTTATCGTGCAATGATCCTAAACTCATGCATTTCTCCTACCAGAGATTTATAGAGAACACACTACGTGAAGCATTTGATTTCACCGGCACACCGATACGTATTATCGCAAGAAAGAAGATCAGCGAATGAAAATCACAATCATGGGAACCGGAAGCTGGGGAACAGCTCTGGCACAAGTACTAGCCGATAATCATCAGGATGTTCTTTTGTACGGAATCAACCCCGAACAAATCCGGGATATCAATGAAAATCACCGGAATACCGCATTCTTTGAGACACCGATCAATGAAAATCTTCGTGCTACCGATGATATCTCCTGTGTAAAAGACGCGGATATTGTCCTTCTCGCGGTTCCTTCCCAGGCGATAGAATCTGTTGTGGTCAGCCTCAAACAGTATCTGACACATCCTGTCATCGTAATCAATGTGGCAAAGGGATTCCATCCCGTAACACACGAACGTCTCAGTGAGATCGTATGCAGAAATATGGATGAACATCTGTTAACGGATGTTGTATCCCTGATTGGACCTTCGCATGCGGAAGAAGTCATTCTGCGTCTTCTGACGGCAGTCAACGCTGTATGTATACACGAAGAATCCGCAAAAATCGTACAAAACCTGTTTGCCAATGATTATTTCCGTGTCTATACCAATACGGATGAAATCGGTGCGGAAATCGGTGTATCCGTGAAAAACGTCATGGCTATTGCCAGTGGTATCCTTCATGGACTGGGGCAGGGGGACAATGCCAGAGCGGCTCTGATGACACGTGGTCTTGCGGAAATGACCAGATATGGTGTATCCCGGGGCGGCAGACAATCCACATTCCTTGGTCTGGATGGTGTCGGAGATCTGATCGTTACCTGTACATCGTTCCATTCCCGTAACTTCATGGCCGGCTACGCCATAGGTAAAGCAGACAGTGCGGAAGAATTCCTGCGCACAAACAAAAAAACCGTGGAAGGCATCGCAGCTTCCAAGGTTCTCTATGAAGAATCGAAGAAGAATCATATCTCCATGCCGATAACCGAGCAAGTCTATAAGATCTTATACGAAGGGAAGATTCCGTCCCAGGCAATCCACGAACTGATGTTAAGAGATCTGAAACCTGAAACGATCTGAACACCCGAAAGGGTGTTTTAAAAAGCCAATGGTTATCCATTGGCTTACCAGTGTGCTTCTACCCAGTTACCGTTTTCGTCCCACCAGCCATCCTGGTTTTCTTCTGTCCAGGTTTCTTCCACCGGCGCATAGTGGGCAACGACACAGGACGTCTGATCTGATGTGGATGAACCACCACATACTTTAACTGTTCCCCAGAGATCCGCTACCCAGCCATGGAAATAACTGGTATTACTGGATACGCTTCCTGCCGCATTTCCGTCAACATAGACCGTTGCCCAGTAAGAATCACCGGATGATCTTGCCAGCCAGGAAAGATCCACAAGACAGGTTCCCCATTCATCAATATCATTCCATTGATCATGAAGAGAGATATTCTTTGAACCACCGCTGCAGAAGACATCTCCGGAACCCCAGGTAATATTCATATTCCCGTACTGGTCATAGGAGGCAGATACGGAGAAGTTATCACCCTGTGACGCTACAACTGCATCCATATACTCATCTGAACTGACGAGAGGCTGTGACTCTGCGCCGGCCTTGGAGACGAGGGAAGTAATCGCGGCACTGCCGTTCATCCAGTCTTCCATACGTACGTGAGGGAATGTACCATAGACATACGTCTGTTCAATTACATCGTTCGGCATCTCCACACCGCCCGGCAAATCCTCAGACAGAGTATCTTCCGCATCCAGCAGGAGCTTACATATATTACCGGGAATATTCAGGTTTTGTTTATACACAGTGAAGTAAGTCTGTTTACCGGAAATCGCCATATCATAGCCAACCCATACCGCATTGGTATATTGTGAGTTACTGGCAACCATCCACTTATCCTTCATGGCACCTTCCGGAATCCCATACTGCATACCATCTTTACCCCAGTCCGTAGTACCTGTTTTAGCATATACAGGATAACTTCTCTTCAGTAACTGCATCAAGTTGTAGTAAGGACCGTAAACGTTGTTATACATCAGATCACACGCAAGATACGCGCTGCCGCTGCTTAACACTTTCTTGTTCTGGTTCTGCGGGAAGTATTCCGTACCGTCACTTAATTCGATACGGGATATCGTATGCGGTTCGTTGTAGACACCACCGTTGATCAGCATACTATGTGCCCCGGCAAGTTCCTTGACCGTCGTTTCAAACCATGTACCGCCGATTGCAAACGATAGATGGAAGTTATCATTCGTAATCCTGGTAAATCCGATATTCTGCATGTACGAGACGATCTTTTCCTTACCGACTTTATTCTCAACTCTCTGTAAAGTCTGAATCGCCGGAATGTTCAATGACCATGCAACCGCATCCTTGATGGGGATATCCCCGATCCATTTACGGCTGGCATTCTGCAGTACCATGCTTTCTCTCGGATAGGTCATCGGCTTATCCAGCAGGACCTCATCCAGAGAATAACCCAGATATTCAAACGCCAGGGCATAAGACAATACAGGTTTGATGGATGAACCAGGCTGTTTATAGTTCATGGTTGCACGATTCAGAAGTCTAGCGCCGTCGTAATATCTGCCGCCGCCGATACCGATGATCGCGCCGTTATGATTGTTCATGGAGATGATTGCCACCTGCATCAATTCATCCGGGAACTGTACCGAAGTCTCACTGTTCTGAATGTTATCGATTTCCTGCTGGACCGTCTGATTCAGATACGTATAGATCTTCATGCCGCGTACGGAAGGATCCAGACCGGTGATTGCCTGTGCCTCAGACAGGACTGTATCAATATAGGACTGATACTGCGAATCCGCGGTAGCTACACGCATATCTCCGGCCAGCTGATTCTCTACCCGGATCGTCTTGGCTAATTTTGCTTCTTCCTGTGTGATATATCCGTGATATACCATCAGGTTCAATACTTCATTTCTGCGGACAGACGCATCATCCAGATGGTAGTAGGGATTGTATCCGTTCGGCAGGTTGACAATGCCCGCAAGCAGGGCAGCTTCAGATAAATATAATTCTTCGCATTCTTTACCGAAATAATACAGGGAAGCTTTCTGGACACCGCGGATATGACCGCCGAAGTTCAGACGGTTCATATACAACTGGAAGATTTCTTTCTTGTTCAGCAGGTGTTCCAGCTTGATTGCCAGGAAGATCTGCTGCACCTTGTATTCGATACTCTTTGTACGCTCCACACTGGAATCTCCGTTATCCAGAGTAAAGTAGGTATTCTTGACCAGCTGCATCGTAAAGGTGGAACCACCCTGGCCAAAACTTCTTGTCTGCAGATTCTTAATGGCAGCCATCGTAAAACGAGGGATATCGAAACCGAAATGGGTAAAGAAACGGGAGTCTTCGATTGAGAGGAAGGCATCCACCAGGGCTTCCGGACAACGATCGTAGGTAATATTCTCACGCAGGTAGACACCAATCTCGGTGATCTGGTTTCCGGCATCATCATAGATCAGGGAAGACTCTTCACCGATAAAGTCCTTAAACTCCAGTTCCGGCGCATCCGCAATCATCTTCTTGACAATGTTCAGACCGATAACACCGACAGTGATACAGGCAATGATGATCAGCGCAAGAATCGCGTTGAAAATCCGCAGTCTGCGTAATCTTCGTATACGTTTCTGCTGTTCGGTATTCTTCTTCTTTACTTTCTCCGGCGAGTTATGGACGATCTGGTAAACCTTGGTCGTATCCGATAACCTGCGTTCCGCGGACTCATCAATATCATGTCCGGATTCTTCGTTTTTATCTTCACGATCGAAGAAAGAATTGGCTTCCGGTTTTTCCGTAGTCTCTTCTGTAGTCTCCGTGTTTTTGTTTTCTTCGTTATATTCGCTCATAGTGTTAATATCATATCACAATTATCATTATATAATGCGAAGAAAGAAAAAACTTAAATATTGAGTTAACCGTGGTACTATTACTGTACATGGCAGTACATTTACATATACAAAGTTCCTATACACTTCTGCACAGTACGATACGTATTCCTCAGCTTATCCGTAAACTCAAGGAATACGGTTTTACTTCGGCCGCATTAACGGATCATCAGACAATGTTCGGGGCGATGTCCTTTGCCAGAGAAGCCGAAAAAGCAGGGATAAAACCGATCCTTGGTCTGGAAGTTGACTGTATATATCATGATCTGTCCATACCGTTTTTACTCCTGGCCAAGGATAATCTGGGTTTTTTAAACCTGATTCATCTCAGCTCCCGGCTGAATGATCAAGACCAGAAATGCACGCTGGAAATGTTAAAAGAATACAGCGATCATTGTTTTCTGATCGTTTACGGTGAAGGAGGATACTTTGATTCTGAGCTGATTGCGGAAGATCGTGACGGTATTGTACATAAGCTGACGCAGATGAAAGAAGAACTGCCTCCCTTTGATGTGGCCTTATCCTACATGGATTCCTCACTCTGGAAACTGAAAAACAGACTGTTAAAGAGAATCTGCCGGTCTCTGCAGATCTCTGTCTGTGCCATAAACAAGATCTATTACCTGGAAAAAGAAGAAGATGAACTTCATCAGATCCTTACCGGCATCCGTACCCAGAAGAACCTGCAGGACCATACACTTCCGAAAATCTCCGGAAGATATCTTCTCCGTCCGGAAGAGATGGCAGAACTATACGAAGAAGAGGAACTGGCACGTACTGATACGATCAGTCATGCCTGTACAGTCAATCTCTCACAGATGTCAAAGACCAGTCTTCCGCAGTATCCTTCACCGGCACCGTTAAGCAGCGCGCAGTATCTGACGCAATTATGTCTTGCCGGACTGCAGAAACGGCTGAATCACCAGGTCCCGCAGGAGTACACCAAGCGTCTGAAAAAAGAGCTGGATATCATCCTGGAGATGCATTACGAAGATTACTTCCTGATTGTCTATGACTTTATCCGGGAAGCACGGAAGAAGAATATTCTCGTTGGTCCGGGCAGGGGAAGTGCCGCCGGTTCACTGGTGTCGTACTGTCTGGGTATCACGCAGATCGACCCGATAAAATACAACCTCTTATTTGAACGCTTCCTGAATCCCGAAAGAATCACCATGCCGGATATTGATACGGACTTTCCGGATAACCGCCGCGGTGAAGTGATCGACTATGTATACCATCGTTACGGAGAAGATCACGTCGCGAATATCGTTACCTTCGGTACTCTCGGTGCCAGACAAGTCCTGAAAGATGTCGGAAAAGTGATGAATATCCCGACAAGAGATATTGATGTCCTGACCAAGCTTGTGCCGAATACACCGAAGATCACGCTCCAGGACGGGATCCGCCGCAGTCCGCGCATGCAGGAACTGATCCGTGCCGAGAAACGCTATGACCAGCTGATCCGCTGTGCCTTGAAACTGGAGGGACTTCCCCGGCATACCAGTGTTCATGCCGGAGGAATTGTTTTCAGCCGTCTCCCGTTACAGGATATCCTGCCGACGATGCGGATCGGAGAAGGGATACGAACGACCCAGTATTCGATGGAATATCTTGAGGATCTCGGATTAATCAAGATGGACTTCCTCGGTCTGCGGAATCTGTCAATACTGGACGGCATCATCCGCAGTATTCAGGATAAGGATCCATCCTTTAATATCATGAATATTCCCATGAATGATACACGTACTTTCCAGGTATTCCGGGATTGTGATACGGTAGGCGTATTTCAGTTTGAATCTGACGGAATGAAGAATCTTCTGGCAAAGATGAGAGTATCTTCGTTTGAGGATATTATTGCGGCTCTGGCTTTATTCCGGCCCGGTCCGATGGAAAATATACCGCTGTATCTGGAAAACCGCAGAGATCCTTCCAAAATCACATATCCTGTCCCGGAATTAAAACCGGTACTGGAAGAAAGTTACGGAATCATGATCTATCAGGAACAGGTCATGCAGACAGCAGAAATCGTTGCCGGTTTCTCCCTGGGAAAGGCAGATGTACTGCGGCGCGCAATCAGTAAGAAGAATGAAACTGAAATGTCCGCACTTCGTCAGGAATTCATCCGCGGTGCCATGAATAATCACTACGATGAGAATATTGCCGGCAGATTATTTGACTTGATTGAGAAGTTTGCGGGATACGGCTTTAACAAGTCCCATGCGGTAGCGTATGGACTGATTGCCTACCAGATGGCCTATCTGAAAGCTAACTATCCGGAACTGTTTTACTGTGCATTGCTGAGCAGCGTGATCGGGGATGAAAGAAAGACCAGTGAATATATTGATGAATGCAGAAAACGCGGGATTGAGGTACTGTATCCGGACGTTAACCAGAGTCAGAACGAATATATCTACTTGGATCATACGATACGTTTACCTTTATCCATGATCAAATCTGTGGGTAAGACATCTTCCGCAACGATCCTGCAGGAAAGAAACAAAGGCATATTCCAGGACTTCTTTGACTTCACCGCCAGAATGAGCGCTGCCCGGATCAACAGACAGGTGATCGAGAACCTGATCAAGGCAGGAGCCTGCGATTGTTTCGGTCAGGGCAGACAGACATTGCTGAATGCTCTGGATGACGCACTGAATTACGCGGAACTGGTACGTATCGAAACTGACGGACAGACGTCTATCGATCTTGGACTTGTCTCCAAGCCGGTAATCATACGCCGTAAAGATACGGAATACGAAAACAGCGAGAATGAACGTCTGGCACTGGGTTTCTGTCTGGGACCGCATCCGGTCATCTCCCGCCGGGCAGGTTATCATATCCAGGCAGAACCACTTACACGCATACATACAACTCAAGGTTATTTCACCGGTTTTGTAATGATTGAGAAAGTCCATCAGCACAGAACCAAGAAGGGGGATATGATGGCTTTTGTCAAGGTCAGCGATGAAACCGCTGAAGCTGAACTGACTGTCATGCCAAAGTTATTCGCCCAACATGCGGATTCACTGCGGAGAGGGGAATATATCCTGTTCCGTGGTAAAATAAACACAGACGGGTCTTGTATACCGGATCAGATTAGTTTTTATGAATAGTGGGGATAGATATGGCAAAGATTTTAATCGTTGATGATGAAAAGAACATCCGGGAAGTAGTCAAAGAATATGCATTGTTAAATGGGTATGAAGCTGAGGAAGCGTCCAATGGTTTAGACGCGATCACCATGGTAAGTAATTCGGATTATGACTGTATTATCCTGGATATCATGATGCCGAAGCTGGATGGTTTTTCTACCTGCAAGCAGATCAAGCAGATGAAGAACATCCCTATAATCATGTTAAGTGCTCGTCAGGAAGAATATGATAAGTTATTCGGTTTTGAACTAGGTGTAGATGATTATGTAGTAAAACCGTTCTCACCCAAGGAATTGATGGCCCGGATCAAAGTTGTACTGGACCGTGCCCAGAAAGTACAGACAAATCCCAGGGATATTCTGCGTTTTGACGGCCTGGTGATCAATGTCCCGGGACGCAGTGTTACGGTGGACGGAGAGAAGGTAAATCTGACACCGAAGGAAATTGACCTGTTGCTGTATCTTACCGCGCATCCGAATGTGGCTTTATCCCGTACAAAATTATTGGAAGAAGTCTGGAATTATGATTATTTCGGAGATGACCGCACCGTGGATTCCCACGTGAAAATGCTGCGGCACAATCTCGGAAGATACAGAGATATGATCGTTACCGTACGAGGAATGGGGTATAAGTTTGAAGTTTGACCGTCATGGCATACGTTTTCAATTCTGGTTCTTTTATCTGATTTTCGCGGTTTTCATCGTGCTTCTTCTGGGTATACTTCAGTTTTCCCTGATCAAGCCATATTACCGCAACAACCAGATCCGGACGGTACAGTATGTATCCAATGAGATACAGCGTTTTATTATTGACGATAACGGAAATACATCCAACGCAACCAAGGCAACCCAGGTAGCAGTAGATAACAACGTATGTGTAAATATCATCAACGATTACGGCAAGGTCGTCTATGAGGCGGACAGTCTTGGTTCGGGATGTGTTTTTCATACTCCGGTCAGTTTGTTACAGAATACACCGGTATCCATGCAGGATGCGGTTACCTTAAGAGAATATCTGATATCCAATAATAATGAGATGAGTATCAACTTGATCAATGACCGTTCCAAGCAGGAAATGGTTGTCTACGGACGTACTATACGCTCAAATCTCGGGAACTATTATCTGTTTGTGAATTCTCCTCTGGAGCCTCTGGATTCCATTGTTGACTTCTTCTCCAAACAATATATCTTGTACATGCTGATCGTCATTGTTGCGGCATCTCTGATCTCTCTGATCATCTCCCGAAGCTTGTCCGATCCGATCATCAAGATGCAGAAAGAGGCAGACAAACTGTCACACGCTGATTATGCTACTGAGTTTGACGGCGGCAGATATACCGAGACAAGAGAACTGGCCGAGACCTTAAATGACGCGTCTTCCCGTTTGTCCCAGATCGATGAACTGCGGAAAGACCTGATTGCGAATGTTTCCCACGATATCAAGACACCGCTGACCAGCATCAAGGCCTATGCGGAAATGATCAAGGATATCTCCGGTGAGAACCCGGTAAAGAGGGAAGAACACCTGAATGTGATCATCGATGAGGCTGATTACCTGAATCATCTGGTCTCGGATATGAGTGAATTATCCAAGATCCAGTCCGGGAATTATATACTACGCTTGTCGAACTTTGATCTGGCGATGAAGATCCGTGAAATTGTGCGGAATAACTCTGTTCTGATCAATGAAGGTCATTTGACTGTGGATACCGAACTTCCGGATCTGCTTACCGTATACGCGGATGAGACCAAGATAGCCCAGGTGATCTATAACTTCTTATCGAATGCCATCAAACATACTCCCGAAGGCAAAACCATTCTGATCCGTGCTTACCGTAAAGAAGATGAAGAAACTGTCCGTGTTGAAGTCATTGACCAGGGCACAGGAATTGATGAGCAGGAACTCCCGCATATCTGGGACAGATACCAGAAGAGCAGTTCCTCCTTCTCCCGAAGTATTTCCAGTACCGGATTAGGACTGGCAATCGTAAAAGCGATTTTGGACGCCCATCACGCGAACTACGGTGTATTCAGCGAAAAAGATGTCGGTTCTACATTCTGGTTTGAATTGAAACAACCGGACCAGCTGGAAGAGGATGACAACGATGCCTGATTATCTTCCGTTTACTGATTTTACAGTCGATCAGGGAGATGACATGTATCATTTCAACAGTGATTCTGTTCTTCTCGGAAGATTTATGATGGCGAAGCATAATCATCGTGTTCTTGATATCGGCTGTAATCAGGGTATATTGATGCTATATGCCTCGTTGTATAAGCCCGCTGAAATCACCGGTATAGATCTGTTCCCGGAAGTTCTTGAGCTATGCAGGCATAACCTTGAAATAAACCATGTTTCCGCAAACCTGGTATGTACAAAT
Organism: Solobacterium sp.; assembly: GCA_017512555.1. Classification (GTDB taxonomy): domain Bacteria; phylum Bacillota_I; class Bacilli_A; order Erysipelotrichales; family Erysipelotrichaceae; genus Bulleidia. The sequence continues at coordinate 83,916 of JAFWFE010000045.1, forward strand.
CTTCAAAGTTATCAGGATGATCCGTATCATGTGATTGTCTGTAATCCACCGTACTATGAAAGCGCGGATCATCTCAGAAATGAGAATAAATATCTGCGGGTCGCAAGGCATACAGAATCTCTGAATACTGAGGACTTGTTTGCCGGTGTTGACCGCTTACTGCACGAAACGGGTACATTCTATACGATCTGCCGTTCTTCGCAGCTGATGAAGGTAATAAACACTGCGCAGAAACATCACCTGTTTCCCAGCACTTTACGTATCGTTTATGACCATCCGGAAGGTACCGCAAAATCTGCATTGATGGCCTTTACCAGAAGTAAAACCAGAGATACAGAAATCCTGTATCCTGCATATCTGAACGATAAGAATACATATTAAGGAGTATTGTATGAACAAAGAATTTCTGTATACATTGTTAGATACTGTATCTGTCAGCGGATGTGAAGAACCGAATCAGAGAAATGTCCTGGAATATATGAAAGATATCGCGGATGAACAGATCGTTGATCCTGTGGGCAATGTCATCAATGTCATACATCCCGAAGCAGAGATGAAAGTACTGCTGGGCGGACATATTGACGAGATTGGTTTCCGTGTGACGTATATTGACGACCGCGGGATGATTCATGTGCAGAAGGCAGGCGGAGTCAGGCCGGTCCTTTATCTTGGCGCACCAATGCAGATCATGCATGAAGTATATGCGGATGGTGTTACCAGTTATCGTAAAATCGAGGGTGTTGGTGTCGTAACTTCCGATTTGACAAAAAAGGGGGATATGAAAGATTCCGATCTTCTGATCGATATCGGTGCATCTTCCAGGGAAGAAGCTGCCGCCTGTGTTTCTGTCGGTGATCCCGTATGTGCGGATACCACCGTGCATGACTTGCTGAATAACCGTTTCTCCTGCCGTGCTTTGGATGATAAGACCGGTGCCTTTGTGATCCTTGAGGCAGCCAGAAGAGCGAAAGAAAAGGGCTGTAGGAACGGAATCTACGCGAATACGACGGTTGGTGAAGAAACAACCGGAAGAGGCGCATATTTTGCCGGTGCGCGTGTACAGCCTGATTGTGCCATCATTGTGGATGTGACCTGGGCAAACGATTGTCCGGGAACCGATCCTGCCGATACCGGAGATGTGAAAGTCGGCGGTGGTCCCGTGTTATGTCAGAGCGGAATGGTAAATAAGAAGATGAATCGTCTGCTGGAAGAAATTGCCGCAGAGAAGAACATACCTGTACAATACGAAGTCGCCGGAGGCAGGACCGCGACAGACGGAGATACTGTTCTGCAGACCGGTAACGGTGTACCGATCGCGCTTGTCTCTGTTCCGTTACGGTATATGCACAGTTCTGTAGAACTCGCTTCTTATCAGGATCTGGAGAATTGTATAGAACTGATTTCCGAATTCCTGGTACGGATAAACACATCTTTTACGTTTTTACCGATTAGTGTTTGACGTGATATAAAGTTTTATGTATAATCTCTATGTTACTGCCTCTGCGGAGGTCTGTAACCGCTCGAGAAAGGGTTTTAAGTACAGTAAATGTCCCCTTGACGGCGCGTCTTAAGATAGTATGCAGGAGGTGTAAAGAATGTACGCAGTTATCGAAACAGGCGGAAAGCAGTTAAAAGTTGAGAAGGGACAGAGCATCTTTGTAGAAAAGATCGTTGCTGAACCGGGTGATGAAGTTGTTATCGACAAGGTATGTCTGATTTCTGACAACCAGGTAAAGATCGGTAAGCCTTATATTGAAGGTGCCAAGGTTACCTGCAAAGTTGAAAAACAGGGAAAAGACAAGAAGATCGTTATCTTCAAGTACAAACAGAAGAAGGGTTCTACCCGTCGTAAACAGGGTCATCGTCAGCCGTATACAAAACTGCTTGTCGAAGCAATTGAGGGTTAAATGATCCGGGTAAACATCACCAGAGAAGATGACAGGATCCGTAAGCTTACGGTTGAAGGTCATGCGGAAATGGATGATGCAGGAAAAGACCTTGTATGCGCAGGTGTAAGCAGTATCATGTACGGCTTATGCAACGCGCTGGATGAGATGAATGCCGGCTGTAAGATCAAAGTCGGGGAGAACCGCTTTGAGATCCAGGATCCGGGATCTTCCGAAACATCGAAGATCATCTTATCTACAGGGTATTATCAGTTAAAAACAATCGAGGAAGTTTATTCTGAATTCATTAAAATAACGGAGGTGTAAATATCATGAAATACACATTAAATATTCAGTTCTTCGCAAGTAAGAAGGGTGTCTCTTCCACAAAGAACGGCCGTGATTCCGCAGGCCGCAGACTTGGTGCGAAAAAAGCCGATGGTGAGTTCGCTACTGCCGGTTCCATTATCTACCGTCAGAGAGGAACACGTATCTATCCGGGCAAGAATGTCAGCCGCGGTGGTGATGATACATTGTTTGCGACAGCAAGCGGTATCGTTAAATACGAGCGTCTGGGCCGGGATAAGAAACAGGTTTCGGTTTATCCCCAGCAAGCTTAATTCGTTGAACTGCTCCTGTGAATCAGGAGCTTTTTTGAAGTGAGGAACATATGATTGACTTTATCCATATCAAAGTTAAAGCAGGAGACGGCGGTAACGGTGCCGTAGCTTTTCGTCATGAGAAATATTATCCCAACGGCGGACCTTTCGGCGGTGACGGAGGACGCGGAGGAAATATCTATTTTGAAGTGGATACCAATGAAACCACACTTGCCAAACTACGCTTTACCCGTAATGTCAAAGCCGGCAACGGCGGTAACGGTATGACCAAGAAGATGCATGGCAAAGATGGTGAAGATGTAACGATCAAAGTACCTCTCGGCACAATGATCCGCAATGCCGCAAACGGAGATCTGCTGGCAGACCTGACCAAGCCCAACCAGGTAGCACTGATTGCGCGGGGCGGTAAAGGCGGTCTGGGCAACGTACATTTTGCGACAAGCCGGAATTCGGCACCGGAATATGCGCAGCCCGGTCAGCCCGGCGAAAGCCTGGAATTACAGATAGAATTACGTCTGCTGGCAGATGCCGGATTGATCGGATTGCCATCTGTAGGTAAATCCACATTCCTGTCCGTTGTCACCAATGCCAGACCGGAAATCGCAGAGTATCACTTTACGACCATAGAACCCAATATCGGCGTAGTTACACTTCCGGATGAACGAAGCTTTGTCCTGGCAGATATGCCCGGATTAATTGAAGGTGCAGGCGCAGGACGTGGTCTCGGTCATGAATTCCTGAGACATATCCGTCGTTGTCTGGTACTCATCCATGTGATTGATATGAGCGGTGAAGAAACCGATCCCTGTGAGGCATATGAAGTCATCAATAAAGAACTGGCAGAGTATGATCTCAGTCTGGAAGAAAAGCCGCAGATCGTTGTCGCAAATAAGATGGATACGGAATACGCGCAGGAATATCTGGAAGAGTTTAAGCAGAAATATCCTGACTTGAAGGTATATGAAGTGAGTACGCTTCGTCATGAAGGTCTGGATCCTGTATTGTACGCGGCAATGGATCTGATCGAAGAGAACCGCCAGGTAGAAGAAGACGGAGAAAAAGAAGAAGTTGTCGTCTACCGCTATGAACCGAAACAACCGTTATTCAAGATCCTGAATCTCGGTAACCATCGCTGGAAAGTAGAAAGCGATAAGATTGATCGTATGGTGGATGAAGTAGACTTTGAATCTGATGAGAGCATCTATCAGTTCGCGCATACTTTACAGCGCCTTGGCGTGGATGATGCGTTGCGTGAAGCTGGTTGTATTAACGGTGATCAGGTAATTGTCGGTACATATATCATGGATTTTGAGGAGGGAGAAGAATGATAGCGTTTGTCAGCGGCCAGGTCGTATCCTACGGAGCAGACTGGGTCATCGTGGATAATCACGGCATGGGGTGGTATATCAATTTCCCTCATACAGCAAATCTCCGCTTGCATCAGGAAGTACAGATCTATACGTATATGCATATCAGTGAGAATGATGTGGCATTGTATGGTTTTGAGAGTATGGAAGAGCGTGATCTGTTTTTGCGTCTGATCAGTGTAAAGGGACTGGGGCCAAGGACAGCATTGAACATGTTGTCCAAGACGACCGCCGGAAGATTGATCATGACGATTGAACAGGGCGATGTTGCATACCTGAAGAGTATGCCCGGAATCGGCAATAAAACCGCCAGCCAGATTATCCTGGATCTCAAAGGTAAGCTGGTGCAGCATCAGGAAGAGGATAAACAGGTATCGGATGAGATCCGTGACGCGATGGAAGCGCTGAAGACATTCGGTTATAAGCAGAATGAGATCAATCAGGCAGTAAAGATTATACGTGAACAGCCGGGACTGACCAGTGATGCATATCTTAAACTGGCCTTGCAGTTTCTGGCAAAGAAAGTGGGGTAATCTTTTATGTATGAAAATGATCGCTTGTTATCCGCCTATGCCAACAGCAGAGATGAAGAAGAAACTATCCGTCCTCGTACTTTGGAAGAGTATGTCGGTCAGGATGATCTGAAAGGGAATCTGAAAATCTTTATCCAGGCCGCAAAACAGCGTAATGAAGCTCTGGATCATGTCTTATTGTACGGTCCTCCAGGCTTGGGTAAGACGACACTGGCCTATATTCTTGCGAACGAGATGAATACCCGGATCAAGATCGTATCCGGTCCCAGTATTGAAAAGAGCGGGGATCTTGCGGCTGTATTGTCGATCCTTGAACCAGGAGATGTCTTGTTTATCGATGAAATACACAGACTTCCCAAGGTAGTGGAAGAAGTATTGTATCCGGCAATGGAAGATTTTGTGATCGATGTCATGGTCGGAAAAGAGAGCGGGGCACATAGCGTAAGATTGGATCTGCCTCCGTTTACCCTTGTCGGCGCTACGACCAGAGCCGGTGATTTATCTGCGCCTCTGCGTGACCGTTTCGGTATTATCTCCAAACTTGAGTATTACACTAATGAACAATTAGAGAGTATTATTCACAGAACTTCCCGTGTTCTTGGTGTACAGATTGATGATCAGGCTGTATCCGAAATTGCGAAAAGATCCAGAGGGACGCCGCGTATCGCCAACAGACTTCTGCGCAGGATCCGTGATTTTGCGCAGGTATTGAATGACGGAAAGATCACACAGAAAGTAGCACACGAATCTCTGGAGAAGCTGCATGTGGATTCTCTGGGACTGGATGAAGTGGATATCCGTTATCTGAAGGGTATTATTGAACGTTTCCACGGTGGTCCTGTCGGTCTGGATGCCCTGGCAAACTCCATCAGTGAAGAAACAACTACTCTGGAAGATGTCTATGAACCTTATCTGATCCAGATTGGGTTTGTGAACCGTACATCCAGAGGCCGTGTAGTCACAGAAAAAGCGTATCAACATCTCAAGATCACGCACAGCGGCAGATTATTCTGAGAGTAAGCATCTTAGAAGGTATTTGTATGATGAAAATGAATCGTATGTATTTTCTGATTCTGTTGTCATTGTGCCTGTTGATCGCGACCGGTGTAGGTCTGATGGCGAATCTGAACGGGTTGTTTTTTACTCCGATTGCAGATGAATTCCATATCTTGAAAGGATCTGTCAGTCTGACACAGACAATATCCAATCTTGCGTTTTCCTTCGGAGGTATCATGTCTCCCAAAATCATCAAAGAATCCAATTTCCGTAAGGTGTTGGTTCTGGGAACGATTATTGAGGTGGGATGTACGCTGATCCTCACAGTATGTACAAATATCTATTTGATGTATATTCTTCACGGAATGCGTGGTTTCATGGCTGGTGTCATGGGATTTGTGTTTGTGACGATCGTGATCAATCACTGGTACCAGGCTAATGTCGGTCTGATCACCAGCATAGCCCTGGGATTCAGCGGTCTGGCAGGTGCAGTATTCTCACCGGTCATCTCTTCTGTAATACAGAACCACGGGTGGAGGACAGGTTATATAGTCATTGCGGTTATGATGGCGGTATTGAATCTTCCTGCAATGTTCTTTCTGCCTTCCATTAAACCTGAAACCAAAGGATTGAAACCGTACGGTGAATCCGCGGAAATCAGTAATTCAACAGGTTCATCGATCCGGTCATATGAGATTACATCCGGCAGAATGATATTGATGTATGTGTATGCCATGTTTGCCTGTATCTGTACGGCATTGGTTTCTCATTTTCCCGGATATACACAGAATCTTGGTTTGGCTGCTTCAGTCGGCGCGACCATGTTGTCCATCAGCTTGCTGGCTAATACCGGCGGGAAGATCATCCTGGGGATCCTGGTCGATAAAATAGGGGCGAAGAAATCACTGGTCCTGTTCTCATTGCTCATCCTGACAGCACTGTTGATCTTCTTGTACATTCCTATGGCGATGACACTTTACGTTGGTGCTTTATTGATCGGGTTGTCGTATTCATTGGCTACTGTCGGTATCGTAACCATGTCCAAGGATCTGTTTGGTGTGGATAATTTCGGAAAAACATATCCGAAGATCTCCTTTGCCGGAACCATGGCCAATGCACTGTTTATCACAGTAATCGGATATCTATACGATTATTTCGGAAACTATACCATAACCTTGTATATTCTTCTGGGAATGATTATCGTAGTATTACTGATAGTCTTCCGTGTCTACGGGATCATTGAGAAAAGAAAAACAGTGTAAATGAAAAGTCTGAACGTTCTGTTCAGACTTTATTCGTTTCCGATTATATCCGCATATCCCTGGTATTTTTCATGATCCGGGGATTTACTGAGGCATGGATCATCTTTTCTACATTGCGGGTACTGCACCATTCTTCCGCGTCTTTTCGCGTGAGGATGACCGGTTGCCGGTTGTGGATGGCTTTTTCCGGCAGCTGTGCTTCTTCCGTGAGGATCACAAATTCATAATGGTCCATATAGTAACGATACAGACCTGCCATGTACAAGGGCGTTTCCTCCACTGTAAAGTAGTACTTTTCCTTAGGCTCTTTCGACCACTCATAGTATCCCTGGGCGATGATCACACAAGGACGGCAGTCCCGGAACATCGGTTTCTCTTCCAGCGTTTCACTTCTGGCGTTGATCAGTAATTTCTTGCCGGCAGGGAAACCCCAGGTCATGGTCGTGATTCCAAAGCGATTATTATTGGCATTCCATACTCCGATACATACTTCCTGTCCGGGAGCGACTTCCCCAAAAGATAAACGATTAAATCGTTCTTCCGGCAGGATCTCCTTAAGTTTACTGATCAGAGAGTTGATCCGTTCATTCTTTTCATCAAAAAACTGATATCTTCCGCACATAGATACATTGTAACTATTCATTTTCTATTTGAAAATATCGGATTATAATTGACCTGTGCAGGAAGAAATCAAAAAGAAATCCAGGAATCTGAAAATACAGTATCTGTATACTTCGATGCTTAGTTTTATTCTTGTATTCATGTTGATTTATTTTTTTCTGGTGATCTTTCTGACGATCGTTCAGGCACATCCGTATTTTTATCTTGCAGCAGTACTTCTGGCGTTGATCGGGGATATTTATATTACGAATTATCTGATCAATGTCTTATGGAAAGATCGCTGGCAGATAAAAGATTGATTATTGGAGTTATCTTCAGTTATAATTGATACGCTGAGAACAGAAGTAGTATTCCTGCAAGGACAGTACAGAGACTCTGGGGTGGTGGAAACAGAGCTGGGTAACAGGAGGAAGTCGTCTGGGAGCTGAACATCTGAACGAAGAGTAAGTTGTTCCGTTATGCACGTTACGCAGTCAAGAAGCAAGCAAGGTGGTACCACGCTTAAATACGCGTCCTTCGTCGGACGTTTTTTTATGGGAGGAGAAGTATATGCAGAAGAATCTGGAACCAAAGTATAACTATCATCAGGTGGAAGAGGGGAAGTATGATCATTGGGTGAAACAAGGCTATTTCACGGCCGGAGACAAGTCCAAGGAACCTTTTACGATCGTAATTCCGCCGCCGAATGTCACCGGTATATTACATATCGGACATGCCTGGGATAATGCCCTGCAGGACATCATTTCGCGTTATAAGAAGATGCGTGGATATGACATGTTATACCTGCCCGGTATGGATCATGCCGGAATTGCCACACAAGCAAAGGTAGATGCCCGTCTGAAGAGTGAGGGGATCTCCCGCTATGATATCGGACGTGAAAAGTTCCTGGAACGGGCCTGGGAGTGGAAAGAAGAATACGCCGCTACCATCCGCAAACAGTGGGCGAAGCTGGGAAACAGTCTGGACTATACCAGAGAACGCTTTACCATGGATGAAGGCTTTAATGATGCCGTCAAGCATGTCTTTGTCTCCCTGTACAACGAAGGTCTGATCTACCGCGGATGGAGAATTATCAACTGGGATCCGGAAGCACGTACAGCGTTAAGTAATATTGAAGTTTATCACCAGAATATTCCCGGAAAGATGTATTACTTCAACTACAAGGTAGTGGAAACAGAGGATTCCTTTACGGTTGCGACTACACGTCCGGAAACCATGTTCGGTGATGTCTGCGTTGTCGTAAACCCTAAGGATGAACGCTTTACTCACCTGATAGGCAAACACGCGATCAATCCCGCAAATCACATGCCTCTGCCGATCATCACGGATGAATACGTCGATGTGGAATTCGGTACCGGTGCGATGAAGTGTACACCTGCCCACGATCCCAACGACTATCAGATTGCGGAAAGACATGGTCTGGAAAAGCCGATCTGTATGAATCCTGACGGTACCATGAACGCTCTGGCAGGGAAGTATGAAGGCATGGACAGATATGAATGCCGTGACAAGCTTACTTCGGATATTGAGGCAGAAGGCAACCTGATCAAAATCGAAGATATTGAACACGAAGTCGCACATTCCGAGAGAACACACTGTATCGTTGAACCGTATCTGTCCGAACAGTGGTTTGTAAAGATGAAACCTCTGGCACAGGATGTTCTGGATCATCAGAAAGATCCCGACCAGCATATCTATTTCTATCCGGAACGTTTTGAACGTACATTTGAACAATGGCTGGAGAATATTGAAGACTGGTGTATTTCCCGTCAGTTGTGGTGGGGTCACCGGATTCCGGCCTGGTACCACAAGGAAACCGGAGAAGTCTACGTTGGTGAGAAAGAACCGGAAGATATTGAAAACTGGACCCAGGATGAAGATGTCCTGGATACCTGGTTCTCCAGTGCGCTGTGGCCGTTTGCGACCCTGGGATGGCCGGAAGACACGGAAGATTATGAACGTTATTATCCGACAAGCACGATGGTTACCGGTTACGATATCATCTTCTTCTGGGTTGCCCGTATGGCTTTCCAGGCAAGACATTTCACTAAGCAGAGACCTTTCAAGGATGTGCTCATCCATGGTCTGATCCGTGACGCCAAAGGCCAGAAGATGTCCAAATCCCTGGGTAACGGTATTGACCCGATGCAGGTCATTGAAGACTACGGTGTGGATGCGCTGCGTTTCTTCCTGACCACAAATAGTACACCAGGACAGGATATGCGTTATATTCCGGAGAAAGTGGAAGCCTCCTGGAACTTTATCAACAAGCTCTGGAATGCCAGCAGATTCGTACTTTTAAATCTGCCGGATGATTTTGATCCAAAGAGTATCTCTTTCGAAGATCTGACAGAATCCGATATCTGGATCCTGAACAAGCTGAACGAGACAATTGCCCATGTCACCCAGAATATGGAAAAGTATGAGTTTGCGTTAGTCGGCAACGAGTTATATTCATTCATCTGGGAAGACTTCTGTAACTGGTATGTGGAATTATCCAAGGCCAGCCTGAACAGTGATGATATCAAGCTGCAGAAGAGCGCGCAGGGAACCCTGTATATCTGTCTGCTGAATATCCTGAAGCTCCTGCATCCGTTTGTGCCGTTCGTGACCGAAGAAATCTACCAGACCTTCTGCCATGACCAGGAGAGTCTCTGCCTGGAATCCTGGCCGGAAGTGATCAATGAAGTACCGCAGATCGATACCTTATCCATGGATCGTCTGATCTCCGTAATCAAGAAGATCCGTGAAGTAAAGATCGTCAGTCATCTGAAGCCAAGCGCACCGCTCGATATCATGATCAAGGATCTTGACGGCAACGCTCTGCCGGTGGATCCTGCGCAGGCAAATATGCTGCAGAGAATGGCCAAGGCAACCTGGCTGGATAAGATTGAAGGGGACCTGGCAGTTGAAACGGTCTATGCCGGAACATTACTGATTCCTTCTGAAGAACTCCTGGATAAAGAAGCCGAAATCGCGAAACTGAAACAGGAAGAAAAACGTCTGAACGGCGAACTGGCAAGAAGCCGCGGTATTCTGAATAATCCTGGTTTCCTGAACAAAGCTCCGCAGGCCAAGATCGATGAAGAGAAGCGCAAACAGAGCGATTATGAGAAGCAGCTGAGCGCGGTCATCGAACGTCTGAAAATGCTTGATAAATAATTTCGATACAAAGAATCACGATATTCTATCTAAGAAATATTGTGAAAAAACTTTCACTAATTTATAATCAAATTGTCAAATAAGGAGGTTATATGACAACTACTAAATATGTCTATAAATTTACCGAAGGCAATGGTTCCATGCGTGAACTGCTGGGTGGTAAAGGTGCCAATCTGGCGGAAATGGCCGGATTAGGACTGCCTGTTCCGATGGGTTTCACGATTACAACTGAAGCATGTAATCAGTACTATGCGGATGGTGAAAAGATCAACGATGAAATCATGGCACAGGTCAAAAAGAATCTGACATGGCTTGAAAAGACCATGGGCAAGAAACTCGGTGATCCGAAGAATCCTCTGCTGGTTTCTGTTCGTTCCGGTGCACGCGCAAGTATGCCTGGTATGATGGACACAATTCTTAACCTTGGTATCAACGATGAAGTAGTAGAAAAGATTGCGGAAGCAAGTAATAATCCACGTTTTGCGTATGACTCTTACAGACGTTTCGTTCAGATGTTCTCTGACGTTGTCATGGGTCTGTCCAAGAAGAGATTTGAAGTTATCATCGATGAAATGAAGGATGCCAAGGGCATTAAGAACGACATCGATCTTGACGCTGATGACATGAAGGCTCTGACCGCAAAATTCAAGGAATTCTACAAGGCTGAGAAGGGTGAAGACTTCCCTCAGGATCCGAAAGTACAGCTGGAAAGAGCTATTGAGGCTGTATTCCGTTCCTGGAATAACGAACGTGCAATCTTCTACCGTAAGATGAATGATATCCCGAGTGACTGGGGTACCGCTGTAAACGTACAGTCCATGGTCTTCGGTAACATGGGTAATGACTGTGCTACCGGTGTCTGCTTCACACGTGACCCGTCCACAGGTGCTAATGCTTACTTCTATGGTGAATACCTGATCAACGCTCAGGGTGAAGATGTTGTTGCCGGTGTCCGTACACCTCAGCAGATCTCCAAGAAGGGATCTCAGATCTGGGCTAAGAGCAACGGTATCTCTGAGAAAGAAAGAAAAGAAAAATATCCTTCTCTGGAAGAAAAGATGCCTGAAACATACAAGGATCTGGATAATGTCCGTAAGAAACTGGAAGCTCATTATCATGATATGCAGGATATGGAATTCACGATCCAGGAAGGCAAACTCTTCATGTTACAGACACGTAACGGTAAGAGAACTGCTGCTGCAGCATTGAAAGTTGCTGTTGATCTGGTCAAGGAAGGTCTTGTTGATACAGACCAGGCTCTAATGATGGTTGAACCGAAACAGCTGGATGACTTACTGCATCCGACATTTGACGCAAAGGTTCTGAAAGCTCATCAGGATGATATTATAACCAAGGGTCTTGCTGCTTCTCCTGGCGCAGGTTCCGGACAGATCGTATTTACCGCTGCTGATGCCAAGGCATGGACAGACCAGGGTAAGAAAGTTGTTCTCGTACGTCTTGAGACATCTCCGGAAGATATCGAAGGTATGCATGTATCTGAAGCTATCGTTACCGTACGTGGCGGTATGACCAGCCATGCGGCAGTTGTTGCCCGTGGTATGGGTGCCTGCTGTGTATCCGGTGCCGGTGACATCAAGATGAATGAAGAAGCGAAGGAATTCACGGTTAACGGTATGACCTTCAAAGAAGGTGACGTTATCTCTGTTGACGGTTCTACAGGCTTCATCTATAAAGGTGAGATTCCGACATCTCCTGCGAAGATCTCCGGTGACTTCAAGAAGTTCATGGAATGGGCAGATGCCAAACGTACACTGAAAGTACGTACAAATGCGGATACTCCGGAAGATGCAGCAAAGGCTGTTGAATTCGGCGCAGAAGGTATCGGTCTTGTCCGTACAGAACATATGTTCTTCAACTCCGCGGAAAGAATCAAGGCTATCCGTATGCTCTGTGTAGCACAGAATACAGAACAGAGAATGGTTGCTCTGAATGAATTGGAACCTTATCAGCAGGAAGACTTCGAAGGTATCTATGAAGCAATGGGTAAGGGCAGAAATGTAACTGTACGTCTGCTGGATCCGCCTCTGCATGAATTCCTTCCGAAGACGGAAGCTGAGATGAAAGATGTTGCTGCTTCTCTGGGTATCAAGGTATCTGAGGTTAAAGCTGCTGCCGCATCTCTCCATGAATTCAACCCGATGATGGGTCACCGTGGATGCCGTCTGGATGTTACTTATCCTGAAATTGCTGAAATGCAGACACGTGCAATCATCAAGGCTGCAATCAACACCAACAAGAAACATCCGACCTGGAAGATCGTTCCGGAAATCATGATCCCGCTCGTAGGCGAACCGAAAGAACTCGAATACGTTGCCAAGATCGTCAAAGCTACTGCTGACAAGGTGATCGCTGACGCTAAGGCGAAGATGACCTATCATGTTGGTACCATGATTGAAATTCCGCGTGCTGCGTTAACTGCAGACAGACTTGCGGAAACAGCTGAATTCTTCAGCTTCGGTACAAACGACCTGACACAGATGACCTTCGGCTTCTCCAGAGATGATGCCGGCAAGTTCCTGGGTGACTACTATGACAAGCACATCTATGATCTTGACCCGTTTGCTCATGTCGATACAGAGGGTGTCGGACAGCTGATCAAGATTGCTGCTGAAAGAGGCCGTGCTACACGTAAAGACCTCCATCTTGGTGTCTGCGGCGAACACGGCGGTGATCCTGCATCTGTAGACTTCTTCCACAGAGTTGGTCTGGACTATGTTTCCTGCTCTCCGTACCGTGTACCTCTGGCAAGACTTGCTGCTGCTCAGGCTGCTATCAAGTGTGAGCGTGAAGCTGCTGCTGCAAAAAAAGCCGCAAAAGCCCAGAAAGCAAAGAAAGCCAAGAAGTAATTCATTACCGCTAAAGAGTTAAAGTAAAAACTGTTCTTCGGAACAGTTTTTATTGATTAGGTCTTGATTCGTTCTATAATTTTGTTAGTGAGGTTAAGCATATGACTAAGTATGTAATGGCTATTGACGAAGGTACGACCAGTACACGTGCAATCATTTTTGATCATGATCACAATATCATTTCCGTATCACAGAAAGAATTTACACAGTATTTTCCTCAGCCCGGCTGGGTAGAACACGATCCCAATGAGATCCTTCTGGCAGTACAGGCAGTCATGGCATCCAGTCTGATGGAAGCGAATCTGGAGCCCTCGGATATCGCTGCGATCGGTATTACCAACCAGAGAGAAACCACCGTTGTATGGAACGCCGAAACCGGATTGCCAATCTACAGGGCAATCGTCTGGCAGTCCAGACAAACTGCCGATATCTGCGACAAACTAAAGGCAGACGGCTATGAAGCACTGTTTGAAGAAAAAACCGGATTGAAGATCGATCCTTATTTCTCTGCCACAAAGATCCGCTGGATCCTGGACCGTGTACCCGGTGCCCAGCAGATGGCTGAGCAGGGAAAATTACTTGCCGGTACAATTGACAGCTGGCTGGTTTATTACCTCAGCGGACAGAAATACCACATTACCGACTATACCAATGCCAGCCGTACATTACTGTTTAATATCTATGAGAAAAAGTGGGATGAAGAACTCTGTAAGATCATGAACATCCCGATGTGCATGCTGCCCGAAGTCAAGGATTCCAGTTGTCTTTATGGCACAACTGCGGATTACCGCGGATTTGGCTGTGAGATCCCGATTGCCGGTATTGCCGGAGACCAGCAGGCCGCGTTATTTGGACAGAACTGCTTTGATGAAGGCAATGTCAAGAACACCTACGGTACAGGCTGCTTCATGCTTGTCAATACAGGCAAAACCCCGAAGAAATCCTCCAGCGGTCTGGTTACCACGATCGCCTGGGGTATCGATAACGAGATCACCTATGCCCTGGAAGGCTCCATCTTCGTTGCCGGATCCGCCATCCAATGGTTACGTGACGAGATGCACTTCTTTGAACAAGCCGCTAAATCTGAAAAACTTGCTCTGCAGTCCAAAGAAAACCAGAGTGTGATCCTCGTACCGGCATTTGTCGGTCTTGGCGCACCATACTGGGATGACCGATGCCGCGGCGCTATCTTCGGCATTACCAGAGGAACCACGATCTCCGATATTACTAAGGCAACCCTGGACTCTCTTGCCTATCAGACAAAAGATATCCTGAATGCCATGGAAGCCGATATCGGTAAGCCGATTGAGAGTCTGCGGGTTGATGGAGGCGCCTCCGCAAATAACTATCTGATGCAGTTTCAGGCAGATATTATCCAGCACGATGTCATCCGTCCCGCAAGTATTGAATCTACTGCGATCGGTGCCGCAAACCTGGCAGGTCTCGCTGTTGGATACTGGACCATGGATGACCTGAGACAGCCGATGCAGGGAGATAAGATCTATACACCGGAAATGACTCCGGAGAAGGCCGCCAGACTGTATAAGAGATGGCAGACAGCTGTAGAAGCCGCCAGACAGTTCCCGGCTGAAGATTGAATTGACACGCACTGTCAAATGATTTATAACTAAAATAGCGTTGAACAGGACATGATCTGTGGTTTCAGATAGAGAGAGACTGCTGGCTGGTGGAAAGCAGTCGAAGAGAAACAGTATTACCGCCTGGGAGCTACTCTTTAATCAGATGTCGTTATTCCGCGTTAAGGAAACCAAAGTGTCCATGAATATGGAAATTAAGGTGGTACCGCGCAATTCAGCGTCCTTAAACAGGGCGCTTTTTTCTTTCAGGAGGATATATGATCAATTTCAAGGAAAACGAAGCGCTAAACACATTGAATCACAGTTGTGCACACCTGATGGCACAGGCAGTCAAGCACCTGTATCCGCAGGCAAAGTTCTGGGTAGGACCGGTTGTTGAAGAAGGATTCTACTATGACATCGATCTCGGTGATGAAGTCATCCGTGATGAAGATCTTGCCAAAATCGAAAAAGAGATGAAGAAACTGGCAAAAGACGGAAAGCGTATCACCAGACATGAGCTGACAAAAGAAGAAGCTCTGGAGATGTTCAAGGATGATCTCTACAAGGTAGATCTGATCAGCCGTATGGATGAATCCGAACAGGTAATCTCCTGCTACACACAGGGAGACTTTACCGATCTCTGCCGTGGTCCTCATGTGGAGAATACAAAGTTACTGCGTAATTTCAAGCTGATCAAACATTCCGGTGCTTACTGGAAAGGGGATAAGAACAACAAGGTCTTACAGAGAATCTACGGTGTATGTCTGCCTACTGCAGAAGAACTGGAAGCTCACCTGAATGATCTGGAAGAAGCCAAACTCCGTGATCACCGCAGACTTGGCAAAGAACTGCAGATGTTCATGTTCTCGGAAACCGTTGGTTCCGGATTACCGATGTGGCTGCCGAACGGATTTACCACCAGAAGAGTATTAAGTGACTATATCATGGATAAAGAACTGGCAAACGGTTATCAGCACGTCATGACTCCGTCTGTTGTCAGTACAAAACTGTATAAGATTTCCGGTCATCTAGCTCACTACAAAGATGATATGTTCCCGATCATGGAGACAGATGGTGATGACTATGTCTTACGTCCGATGAACTGTCCGGAACATATGATCATGTATAAGAGTACATTACACTCCTACAGAGATCTTCCTGTCCGTATTGCCGAGATTGCGAATGATTTCCGCTTTGAAGCAGGCGGAGCCCTGACCGGTATTGAGCGTTCCCGCGCATTTACCCAGAATGACTCGCACTTGTTCTGCCGTCCGGACCAGATTGCTCAGGAAATCAAGGCTGTAACAGGAATGATCCTGGATGTCTATAAAGACTTTGGCTTTGAACAGTACTCATTCCGTCTGTCATTACGTGATCCGCAGAATACAGATAAATACTTCGGCAATGACGAATTATGGGAAAGAAGTGAATCTGAACTTCGTAAAGTACTGAATGAGATGGGTGTGAATTACTACGAGGCAGAAGGAGAAGCTGCTTTCTACGGACCGAAGATCGATGTCCAGGTCAGAAGCGCTCTTGGTCATGATGTAACACTTTCCACGATCCAGCTGGACTATCAGCTGCCGGAACGTTTTGAACTGGAGTATGTGGACAGGGATGGTCAGAAAGCACGTCCTGTGGTTATCCACCGCGCGATTCTCGGTTCTCTCGACCGTTTTGTGGCATTCCTGCTGGAAGAAACGAAGGGCGTATTGCCGCTGTGGCTCTCTCCGACACAGGTTACTGTGATCCCTGTAGCACCGGAACACCATGGGGATTACGCGGCAGAAGTTGTACAAGAACTCAGACAAATCGGTATGCGTGTAGAACTGGATGATCGTAACGAAAAGCTCGGCTATCGTGTAAGAGAAGCGCAGACAAGAAAGATTCCGGTAGAACTGGTTGTCGGTGATCAGGAAGTGCAGGGCAGAGGTGTTACACTGCGCCGTTACGGTCAGCGTGCAGAAACAAAGATGTCTCTGGAAGAAGTCAAAGAATTACTGCAGAACGAAGTAAAGAACAGAGTTCGATAAACGTTTCTATACAAATTTCAGAAGTCCTTCGGAAGAAGGACTTTTTTATCTTGCATAAATAAATCTAATATGTGAAAAAATTAATTTGCGATTGACGGAAGTTTGCAAAAGTGTAAGAATAGGTGCAGCAGAAAGACATACCTGGTATGGATTCTGCGGGAGGAAAGAAACATGAAAAAGTTACTCATTGCGTTAACAAGCCTTGTATTATTTGCAGGGTGTGCAAACAATACTGCACCGGCAGCCACATCTACACCGGAAGTAACTCCGGAAGCTACACAGGAAGCCGCAGCAACACCGGAAGCCACTGCAGCTCCGGAAATCAATACCGGATTAAAGATTCTTGCGCCGAACGGAGCTCCCGGACTGGCAGTAATTCCGGCAGTAAAAGAAGGTTATGATGTGAATTTTGTTGCCGGTTCTGATCCGCTGCAGGCTGCGTTTGTTGCTCCGGAATCTGAATATGATGTGATCGTTGCGCCGACAAATCTCGGTGTTAAACTCAATACCGTAGGTAATTCGTCCTACAAACTTCTGGCGGTAGTTACCTGGGGCAACCTTTATGTCGTAGGTGCTTCCGAAGAACAGTTAAGTGACACGAATGCCAAGATCGGTGCATTTGGCGAAGCAGCAGTACCGGGTCTTGTATTCAAGAAGGTTTATCCCGATATCAACGCCATGTGGTTTAATGCTGTAACAGATGCCCAGCAGAATCTGTTATCCGGTAACGTGGATGCCGCATTACTTGCGGAACCGGCTGCTACAGCAACAATCGCCAAGGCTAAGGAAAACAACAAGGAATTCAAGATCATCGGCAATCTCCAGTCAGAATGGGGTGAAGGCGGATATCCGCAGGCTGCTCTGTTTGTCAAGGAAGATGCATATGCGGCTGATCCTGCATCCTATGACGCTCTTGTGACATTGATGGCTGATTATACTTCTGCAGTGAAAGCAGATGATACAGCTGCTTTGGAAGCGGATATCGACGAAATCGGTGCCGAGACACTTGGTGTACCGAACAGTAAGATCGTCGGTAAGACCTGGCCGAGAATGAATATCCGTGTTGTCAAGGGCAGCGAAGTAGTCAGTGCCATTGAAGAATTCTGCGGTATCTTCAACATCCAGAACAGTGCTGATGCGGTTCTGAAATAGCAGAAATAAAACATTTTCTGGAGACAGGAAATGTTTTTTTATGCCCTTGAAGATGAAAAGAGTTTCACTTTATTAATATAAAAAAAATGATATAATTCTTGTGAAAGGATGCACAGATGAAAAAAGAGCACTTGATATCCCTGATCGTGATGATTGCTCTTTGGCAGCTTGGGGCAGGATTGGTACAGCGTTCTGTACTTTTTCCGTCCCCGGGTGAAGTTGTGTATTCTTTACTTGCGTTATTGGAGAGTAAAAGTACATATATTTCTGTTGGATATACGGTACTTCGTGTATTCAAGGGATTTGTACTTTCTCTGCTTACAGCCTTGGTCTGCAGCATTATTTCCGATGAATCGGAAATCTTCCGCAGGTTATTTGCACCTGTAAGTATTCTGGCCAATACAATACCGAATATCAGTTATATGATACTCGCGTTGATCTGGCTGGGGTCTGAAGGTGCCGTTTCTGCTGTCAGTTTCTTTATTCTGTTTCCGATCTTCTATAACGGGTTTACCAACAGCCTGTCGCAGGAAGATCTGCGTCTGAAAGATGTACTGAAGATTTATCCGGACAGTATGTTGGAGAAACTGCGGTGCCGCACATTACCGTTATTAGGCTATGAGATCCTGGCAACCGGCCGTACGGCTGCGTCCATGGGTCTGAAAGTCGGTGTCATGGCGGAGATCCTCGGAGCAGTCAGAAAAGGTATCGGGCGGGAACTCTATTATGCGCATGTGAACCTGGATACAGCGCGTGTATTGGCATGGACGCTGATCATCGTGTGTGTATCCGTCGTATTTAATATCTTATTTACATTTTTGATTCGATTGAGAGATAAGGAGGAAAAAGCATGGAGAAGCTAAATGGGGTCGCTCTCAAAAAAATTGATGACATCGTCGAAAAGCACAAGAATGAACCAGGTCCGGTCATTGTCATGCTTCATGAAGTACAGGATGAACTTGGTTACATTCCGTTCGAAGCGATGACAAAGATTGCCGCTGCTACTGGTGTCAGTCCTGCGGAAGTCTTTGGTGTAGTCAATTTCTATGCCCAGTTCACGACAGTTCCCAAGGGAAAACACGTCATCAATGTATGTCTTGGCACAGCTTGCTATGTCAAGGGTTCACAGTCATTGATTGAAGCTGTATCTGATCTGCTTGGTGTAGAGATCAACGGTACAAGTGAAGATGGTTTGTTCTCTCTTGATGCGACAAGATGTCTTGGTGCCTGCGGTCTTGCTCCGGTATGCGTCATTGACGGCCGTACCATCGGTGCATGCACAAAAGAAAAGCTTGCCCGTGAGATCAAGTTGATCCAGGATCAGGAACACTCTGCACAGGCATAATGTTAGCGAAGGATATCGTTCAGGCAATACAGGCTGAACCATTGTCAATCTGGAACAATAATCTTCTGAACAAAGATTATTCCATGGCTTTTGCGAGTGACCTGATGTCTGACGCACTGGCGATGATCCAGAATTATCCTGAGTCTACGATTCTGATCACCGGTCTGTGTAATTCACAGGTTCTCCGGACCGCGGAAATGCTGGATATCGAGATGATTATCTTTGTACGCGGAAAGAAACTCCCGGAAGAAAGTCTGGAGATTGCCGCAGAAATGGGATTCAATATCTTTACCACAGAATACACAATGTATGAAACCTGTGGGATCCTGTTCGGGAAAGGATTGGGTGGTATACGTGGCAGTCATACTTCATGAGGAATTCAAGGTAGAACGCAATGATTATTCCAATGCCGGAAAGATCAGCAGCCGCGTAAAGGACTTTCTGAAACAGATCGGTGTAAATCCCAAGACACTGCGCCGGATCGCTGTCGCATGTTATGAAGCAGAGATCAATCTCGTGATACATTCTGACGGCGGTATGGTGTACATGGATGTCATGGATGATGGTTCCATACAGCTGACCTTCGAGGATGTTGGTCCGGGCATACCGGATCTTGAAAAAGCGTTGACACCGGGATTCAGTACCGCCAGTAACGAAGCCAGGAATCTTGGTTTCGGGGCTGGTATGGGACTACCGAACATCAAACGTGTATCGGATGGATTCGATATCACTTCCAGTCCGGAGGGGACGACACTGAAACTGTCGTTTACTGACAGAAATGAATAAACGGTCGGTTGTATCCTATACACTGGATCAGTGTGTGAAGTGTCTGAAGTGTGTCAAGGCATGTCCGTCATCTGCTCTAAGTATGATTGACAACCGCATCATTGTCAGTGATGAGCGCTGCCTGAACTGCGGTAAATGCATCAGTGCCTGCCACAATAAAGGTCTTCTGGCACCGGGAAGTACACTCAGCGATATCGACAACTACGACTATACCGTATGCATGGTACCAAGCGCGCTTACCAGTAACTGCGCATCCAAGGCAGAGGCGGAACAACTCTTCCATGCCATTAAGCTTCTCGGATTTGATGAAGTTGTGGATATCAGTGCTGTAGAAGGCGCGGTAATGAACGAAAATTACAGGCTGGCGGATGAATTGTCGAGTACATCGGTCATTGCGTCGTTCTGTCCTGTAATTAATCGTCTGATCGAGTATAACTATCCGATGCTGCTGAATCATCTTGCTCCGCTGAATTATCCCAGTGAGATTGCTGCCAAGATGATCCGTGAACGCTTAAAAGATCACGGACATGTAGGTATCTTCAATCTCTGTGAATGTGAAGCCAGACTGGAACTTGCCAAGTATCCTTACGGTAATCAACAGTTTGAGACAGATCATGCGTTGGCTACGGTAGATATTCTGCCGGATATTCAGAGGAATATGGAATCGGGTTCTCAGCCTCTCTCGTTATCCAGAAGGGGTCTGCAGTCCTGTAATCCTGCATTGATGAAACAGAGACCGGATTATCTGATTGCGGATGGGTTTGACAAATCCATCAGTATACTGGACCTTGCGGAATTCGATCTGCTGAAATCCTTCAAGTTATTGTATCTGTTCCCGTGCTTTAACGGATGTGTGGGCGGACACCTGTTGTTCGGCAACAGTTATCTTGCCCGGAACAACATTCATGAACTCGTGGATCTGCACAACGATAACGAGATCGAGATACCGTTTGAATACCTGTATACGGAAGAAACCGCAATTACAAAAGAAGAGAAAACTTCCTTTATTGAAAAAGTCAATTTCTTCAATAAAGTAAATCAACAGCTTGAATTACTGCCCGGATATGACTGCAGTGCCTGCGGAATGCAGACATGCCGTATCATGGCAGAAGAAATTGTAAAAGGTAACCGGCAGCTGATTGACTGCCGTATCCTGGCTGCGATCAAGGAGGATCCACATGAACATAAAAAATCTGATTGAACAGACCGGATGGAAACTGGCAACGGAGAAAGCAGATCTCAATACAGAGATTGAAGGAGTATACTGCGGTGACCTGCTGAGCTGGGTCATGGGAAACGGTGAACCCGGGCAGGCCTGGATCACTGTACAGGTTCATATGAACATCGTTGCGGTTGCCAAACTGCGTGAATTCTCCTGTATCCTGATCGCGGATAATGCGAATCTGACACCGGAGATTATCGATCGTGCCGAAGGAGAAGAGATCGCTATTATTGAAACAGGAATACCTGTATTTGAATCCGCAAGAAAACTGATTGAACTAGGTGTGTAATGTATTACGACCTGCATATGCATAGTTGTCTGTCACCTTGTGCCGAGAACGAGATGACACCGAATAATATCTGTAACATGGCATTGATTAAAGGTCTTGATCTGATTGCCGTAACAGATCATAACTCGGTGAAACAGCTCCCGGCATTTGCCCAGGCAGCGAAAACCATCGGGATCCGGGCATTATACGGATGTGAGATACAGACGATTGAAGAAGTTCATGTCCTGGGATTATTCGCTGTCCTTGAACAGGCGATGAAACTTCAGGAATGGATCGATCCTCACATGCCGGATATTCCCAATCAGACAGATTACTTTGGTGATCAGTGGATATGCAATGCGCAGGATGAAATGCTGGAACAGGAACCAAGATTACTGCTTGTATCGCTGGATGTCAGCCTGGAAGAAACCGTGGAAAAGATCCATGAACTCGGCGGAAGAGTGATCCTGGCACATGTTCTTGACAGGGAAAACAGTGTAACCAACCAGCTGGGATTTATCCCGATGGACTTACCGTATGATGGTCTGGAAGTGAAGACTCCGGAACAGAAGCAGAGAGTCTTGGATACACATCCCTGGATCAAAGAAAACAGTACCTATTGGTTTATCGATTCGGATGCGCACCGTCTGATCGATATCTCCGAACCGGAGAATCAGATGTCGGAAGAAGTATTTGCACGATTGTGGGGTGATTCACTATGATGGAAGATCTTGCGATGCATATGATCGAAATCATCATGAACAGCATACATGCCAACTCACGGAATATCTCGATCCGTATCCTGGACAGTAAATTACAGAATACGATACGTATGACGATTCAGGATGACGGGAAGGGTATGAGTGAGGAGTTCGTGAAAAAGGTTACCGATCCCTTTACCACTTCACGTACAACCAGAAGTGTAGGGATGGGATTGGCCTTCATGAAAGGTCTTACCGAACAATGTGCCGGAGACTTCACGATTGAAAGTACACTTGGTGTCGGCACAACTCTTACCGCATCGGTTCAGAAAGATCACATTGATACGCCTCCGATGGGAAATATCGGATCCATGATGATGCAGTGCATACAGGCGGATGAAAATATAGACTTTGTATTAGAGTACAAAACTGATAGTAATGAGTTCTTATTCAGAACGGTAGATATAAGGGAACAACTTGAGGGCGTAAGCATGTTGGAGCCGAGTATCCTCCTCTGGATCAGATCTTATATAAATGAGGGCATTGAACAAGCAAAGGAGGAAATGAGATGAAAAGTTTGGAAGATCTCAAGAAAATGCGTGAAGAAGCACTCAAACGGGTTGAAATGCGCGAGGGAGACAAGGACTATCGTGTCGTTGTCGGTATGGCAACCTGCGGGATTGCTGCCGGAGCCAGACCGGTACTCAATCGTCTGGTAGAAGAAACGGCTGAAAAATCGTATAACTGTACGATCACACAGACAGGTTGTATCGGTATGTGTGTCTATGAGCCGATCGTTGAAGTCTATGGCAAAGACGGTGAACATACAACATATGTACATGTAAATCCGGAAAAAGCCAGTGAGATTCTTGCGGAGCATATCGGTAAGGGTCATGTCATCGACGAGTATACAGTAAATGCTGTACAGAATCAGGGGGTATAATTCATGTATCGTACAAATGTACTCTGCTGTGCCGGTACAGGGTGTACTGCCAGTAATTCTCAGCAGATTTATGACAATTTTAATGAAGCCCTCAAAAAGTATGGACTTGAAGATGAAGTAAAAGTCATCAAGACCGGATGTTTCGGTCTTTGCCAGAAGGGTCCCATCGTTGCGGTTTATCCGGATAAAGTATTCTATAACCACGTAACACCTGAAGATGTAGAAAAGATCGTATCTGAACATCTGTATAAAGGCCGTGTGGTTAAAGAACTGGAAATGACCGATGAAGATCTGCTCACAAAAGAGACAATTTACGACATCGATAAGATTAAGTTCTATGAAAAGCAGCAGCGTATCGCCCTGCGCAACTGCGGTAAGATCAATCCGGAAGACATCTACGAATATATTGCGGTAGATGGATATGAAGCTCTTGGTAAAGTATTGACAAGCATGACCCCTCAGGAAGTTATAGATGTAATGAAAGCTTCCGGTCTTCGCGGAAGAGGTGGTGCAGGTTTCCCGACAGGCGTGAAATGGCAGTTTGAAAAGGATCAGCCGGGTGATGAAAAGTATGTCATCTGTAATGCGGATGAAGGCGACCCGGGTGCGTTCATGGATCGTTCCATCCTGGAAGGTGACCCGAATGCGATCATTGAAGGTATGGCAATCATGGCTTATGCGGTCGGCGCTCATCTCGGATATATCTATATCCGTGCAGAGTATCCGATTGCGGTCAATCGTCTGCGTATTGCCATCAACCAGGCACGTGAATTAGGTCTGTTAGGTAAGAATATCTTCGGTACAGGATTTGACTTTGATATCGATGTAAGACTTGGTGCAGGCGCATTTGTCTGTGGTGAAGAAACTGCATTGATTGCTTCCATCGAAGGTAAGCGTGGTATGCCGAATCCGAAACCTCCGTTCCCGGCAGTTGCTGGTGTATGGGGCAAGCCGACAAGTATCAACAACGTTGAAACGATTGCCAACGTTCCTCAGATCCTCCTCAAGGGTGCGGAATGGTATTCCAGTATCGGTACAGAGAAGTCCAAAGGTACAAAAGTATTCGCATTAGGCGGAAAGATCAAGAATACAGGTCTTGTTGAAGTACCGATGGGAACAACATTACGTGAGATCATCTATGAGATCGGCGGCGGATGCCCGAACAACAAAGAGTTCAAGGCTGTACAGACCGGCGGACCTTCCGGCGGATGTCTGACAGAGAAAGAACTGGATACTCCGATTGATTATGATAACCTGATCAAGGCTGGTTCCATGATGGGTTCCGGCGGTATGATCGTTCTTGATGAAGATAACTGTATGGTTGACGTTGCGCGTTTCTATATGGAATTCATCGTTGATGAGTCCTGCGGTAAATGTACGCCTTGCCGTGTCGGAACAAAACGTCTTCTGGAAATGTTAACAAAGATTACCAAGGGTGAAGGTACTCTGGAAATGCTCGACGAGATGGAACAGCTCTGCTATGAAATCAGAGATACTGCTCTGTGCGGACTTGGCCAGACTGCTCCGAACCCGATCCTGTCTACGTTATCTCATTTCCGTGATGAATATATCGCTCATATCGTAGATAAGAAGTGTCCTGCAGGTGTTTGTAAGGATCTGCTTACTTACAGTATCGATCCTGATAAGTGTAAGAAGTGCTCCATGTGTGCCAGAGGATGTCCGGTTCAGGCAATTTCCGGTGTTCCTGGAAAAGAACCGTATGTCATTGATACGACCAAGTGTATCAAGTGTGGTGCTTGTATGAGTGCTTGCCGCTTCGGTGCGGTTACCAGAGGTTAAGGAGGACTAGATCATGGCTACTGTAAATTTAAAGATCAATGGTATTAATGTTACAGCTGAATCTGGTCAGACGATCCTTGAGGCAGCTCGTAATGCAGGAATCTATATTCCGACATTATGTTATTTAAAGGGTATTACCAAATCCGGTGCTTGCCGTGTTTGTCTTGTTGAAGTAAAGAACGGCAGAACATTGCTGTCTGCCTGCACAACTCCGGTCAGTGAAGGAATGGAAGTATTCACCAATTCTGAACGTGTACTGAAGGGACGCCGTAATTCTGTTGAGTTGATCATGTCCAACCACAACAAGAACTGTCTCTCCTGTAAACGTAACCAGAACTGTGAATTACAGAGATTGTGTGAAGAACTGGGTATCCGTGAGAATCAGTTTGAGGGTGAACATACAAAGCCTTCATTCGATGATTTCTCCAATGGTATTGTCAGAGATACATCCAAGTGTGTACTTTGCGGAAGATGTATCGATACATGTAAGAAGGTTCAGGGCTTAGGTATCCTCGGCTTTGAAAACCGTGGTTTCAATACAATCGTAGCTCCGATCTACAACCAGAGTTTTGCGAATGTCAACTGTATGCAGTGTGGTCAGTGTGTCATCAACTGTCCTGTCGGCGCATTAACAGAAAAAGAGAATATTACGGAAGTAGTGAAAGCTCTGAATGATCCGACAAAGACAGTGATCGTACAGACTGCTCCGGCTGTCCGTGCTTCCCTTGGTGAAGAATTCGGTATGCCGATTGGTTCCCGTGTAACAGGCAAGATGGCTGCGGCATTAAGACGCTGCGGATTCGACCGTGTCTATGACACAAACTTCGGTGCTGACCTGACCATTATGGAAGAAGGCAACGAACTTCTTGAGAGAGTAACACACGGTGGTGTATTACCGATGTTTACTTCTTGTTCACCGGGATGGATCCGTTATATTGAATTCGAATATCCGGAACTGCTCCCGCATCTGTCTTCCGCAAAATCTCCGCATATGATGCTCGGTGCTATGGCTAAGTCCTACTGGGCAGAACGTCACGGAATTGACCCGAAGGATATCTATGTAGTATCCATCATGCCTTGTATCGCGAAGAAGTCTGAAATCGACCGTCCGGAATGCAATACTTCCGGTTACCAGGATGTCGATGCTGTATTGACAACACGTGAATGCGCTAGACTGATCAAGATGTTCGGTGTAGAATTTGAAGAATTACCGGATGAAGGCTTTGATGAAGATCTGTTCGGTGATTACACCGGTGCAGCAGTTATCTTCGGTGCTTCCGGCGGTGTTATGGAAGCTGCGTTAAGAGCTGTTAAACAGAAACTTGACGGACAGAAACTGGAAAAGGTTGACTTTGAGGCTTGCCGTGGTATGGCTGGTGTCAAGGAAGGTGAAATTGATCTGAATGGTACAAAGATCTGGATCGCTGTAACATCCAGTATGACAGCTGCGAAACCTCTGCTTGAAGAAGTCAAGGCTGGTACTTCCAAGTATACATTCATCGAAGTCATGGGCTGCCCGGGCGGCTGTATCAACGGCGGCGGTCAGTCAATCATTCCGAGCAGAATCAAGAATGGCAAGCTTGGCATGGGATACCGTGAACTTCGTATGAAAGCTCTGTATGATGAAGACGCAATGCAGACAATCCGTGTCTCCAGCGATAACGTACAGATCCAGGATCTGTATAAGAACTATCTTGGAGAACCGGGCAGTGAACTCGCTGAGAAACTTCTCCATACAAGCTACACTTCGAAAGAAAGATTCAAAATCTAACGGATAAACAAAAATAAGCCTTCGGCTCATCTGCCGGAGGCTTTTACTTTGCGCTGTATTCTGATCAAAGAACTCTTTTTCAGTCTGATTTTCCATCACAGCAGGTAACTGTCTGCAGGATCTGTCAGGGTAATTCTGCAAGGCATATTCCATGTTGCAGATATACGTATGACCATGATTACGGCTCCCGGAAGCAATCTTGTTCACTGAAATGCTTTCTGGTGCTTGTCATCTCCGCTGTGTACAATCAGGGAGATCAGTATTGCCTGCAAACCTTGGGCGGCAGGGACATAAACATTGGCACAGGATAGAAGAATAGATCACCAGGGAATGAACCCATGCCGCCACCAGGAATGCTTCAAGGGGATTGAGGAGGATTGCTGAAGCGCTGATCACAATATCATTCAGATCCAGATGTCTTCCGGGAACCGGTAATACGAAAGAATTTATGTCATATTCAGACCCGGAAACAATCCGGTCAACGCAAGTATTTACACTTACATTTATGGTTGTATCATACATCTGTACTGGATATATTGATATTACCAGAAATCACAAATATAATAAGACCAGATGAAACAGACAAAATACTTGAAAATCTATGAAGATATCAAACAAAAGATCATCAGCGGTATCTATTCTTCTGGCGATAAACTCCCTTCAAAGAGAACCCTTGCGGAACAGTATGGTGTAAGCCTGATCACGGTTGAACAAGCTTACCGGATCCTGTCGGAGGAGGGGTATATCCAAACCAGAGAGAGAAGCGGATATTACGTTATCTATAAGACAGGGGAGATCTTTACCGGTACATCTTTCCATACAGATGCAGTACCACATAGTACCAGGAATTATGAGGATGAAGACTTTTCTTTTGCGATACTGGCAAAAACGATGCGTAAGATCATTACTGAATATTATGATTCCTTGGTAGAACGATCACCCAACAGCGGCTGTAAGATATTAAAGGACTCCATACGTCTATATCTGGCACGTAGCCGGGGAATGATCGTGGAAGAAAAACAGATTATTATCGGTTCCGGTGCTGAACATCTTTATGGATTGCTGGTACAGTTTTTCGGGGCTGACAAGATCTATGCGACAGAAGATCCTTCCTATTCCATGATCCGGAATGTATATAAGGCATATAAAGTACAAAAGATCGAATATCTGAAGATGGACCATACCGGTATACGCAGCGATGAATTACAAAGATCACAAGCGGATGTACTGCATGTCACACCGTACAATAGTTATCCAAGCGGTATTACTGCCGGAGCTTCCAAGAAACAGGAATATGTCCAGTGGGCAATACAACATCATTCGTATATCATTGAGGATGATTTTGATTCAGAGTTTACCTTGTCTTCCAAAGCAGAAGATACTCTCTACCATTTATCCCCGGATCATGTCTTTTATCTGAATACTTTCTCCAAGACCATTTCTCCTTCGATGCGTGTTGGATATATGATCGTACCTGAACATCTGGTGGAGGAATACAATAAAAAACTGGGATTTTACTCTTGTTCCGTCCCAGTTTTTGAACAATATCTGATCGCTGAATTAATCAATTCAGGATCCTTTGAACGTCATATCAACCGTGTACGACGTATGCGCAGACGCCGCTCAGTTGTTTAACAACTCACGTAGTGTGTTGAAGGCATCTTCTGCCTTTACTTCAATCGCATCACCGATTCTCGGCTTGATCTCTACAATACCTTCCTTGGCTTTTCTTCCTACGGTAATACGGTAGGGGATACCGATCAGTTCCATATCCTTGAACTTGATACCGGGACGCTCACTGCGGTCATCCAGGATCGGTTCAATCCCTTTTTGTACAAACTCATCATAGATTGCATTACCGAGTTTTACCTGTTCTTCATCACGGTCAGAAATGATCACGATTGCGACAGGGTATGGTGCGATATCTTTCGGCCAGTTAATTCCGTTTTCATCGACATTCTGTTCTACCAGAGCTGCCATGGCACGGGCAGGACCGATACCATAACTACCCATCCAGACATACTGTAATGTGTTATTTGCGTCCAGATACTGCAGATTCAGTGCCTTGGAATACTTAGTGCCAAGCTTGAAGGTATTACCAACTTCGATACCGTGCGCGAAGTGAATTTTACCGCCGCACACAGGGCAGATATCTCCCTCAAGTACATTGACGATATCACCGCAGTAATCATACTTGAAGTCTTTGGGATTGGCGTTGATATAGTGATAACCTTCCTTGTTTGCACCACAGCAGAAGTTCTTCATCTTCAATACTTCCTGGTCGACCACGATCTTTGCGTTCAATCCGATAGGACCGGTAAATCCAGGAACCGCGTTGCTGGTCGCAATCAGTTCGTCATCCGCAAAGTTGATCTCATTTGCTCCTAGCAGTTTCAGTATCTTGGATTCATTCAGTTCACGGTCACCGCGGACAAAGCAGATCGTCAGTGTATCTTTGACATTCATCAGCAATGCCTTGACACATCTATTTTGCGGGATATGCAGGTACTCGCTGACTTCCTCAATACTCTTGCAGTGAGGTGTTTCCACCATTTCCAGGGTTTTCTCTTCTTCGGTATTCTGGGTAGATACAACCGGAGAGACTTCAATATTGCTGGCATAATCACAGTTATCGCACAACACAAGCGTATCTTCACCGATTGGTGTAAGTGCCTGGAACTCTTCACTTAACAAGCCGCCCATGACACCGGTATCCGCACGTACGATCTTGTAGTTCAGATGTAATCTGTCCATGATGTTCTTATAGGCATTGAACTGTTTGGCATAAGCTTCATCCATGCCTTCTTCATCTTTGTCAAACGTATAGGAGTCCTTCATCTGGAATTCTCTTACCCGGATCAGTCCGTATCTCGGACGAGGTTCATCACGAAATTTCGTTTCAATCTGATACAGGGAGAAGGGCATATCCTTGTAGGACTGTATCTTCATCTTTGCGGCAATTGCGAATAATTCTTCGTGTGTCGGGCCAAGGACGTAATCTTGTCCTTTACGGTCCTTTAACGCAAACATACTGTGCCCGAATCCTTCACGGCGTCCGCTGGCAATATAGACATCCTCCGGGATCAATGCCGGCATCAGTAATTCCTGACAACCTGTCTTATCCATTTCATCCCGGATGATCGCGTTGATCTTATGCATGACTTTCATGCCCAGGGGCAGCATCATATAGACACCGGCAGAACTCTTTTTGATAAAACCGGCACGGCATAACATGTTACTGCTGGCTGAATCTTCGTCTTTTACATCTTCTCTTAAAGTAAAAAAGTAACTATTTTTCAGTTTCATAATAATTCCTCGACTGACCATGATTATATCACTTCTATTGCTTTACTTTAAACCTAATTCTCAATATAATATTTGAAATACAGGAGGAAACAAGCATGGCCAAATATTATAGTGAACCCTCTCATACATTCAGTGAATATCTGTTAGTTCCCGGTTTTACCTCGGAAGAAAATGTTCCTGCGAATGTTAATCTTGAAACTCCGCTTGTTAAGTATAAAAAAGGTGAAGAACCTGCAATCAAGTTAAATATCCCCATGGTCAGCGCGATCATGCAGTCCGTATCGGATGATAAACTGGCAATTGCTTTGGCCAAAGAAGGTGGTATTTCGTTTATCTTTGGTTCCCAGTCTATCCGTTCTCAGGCAGAAATGGTAGCCAGGGTTAAGAATTATAAAGCAGGTTTTGTTCTCAGTGATTCCAATATCACTCCGGATACGACCCTGGAAGAAGTCCTGAGTTTACTGCATAAGACAGGTCATTCCACCATGCCTGTCACCGATGATGGTACTGCCAACGGTAAATTACTCGGTATGGTCACATCACGTGACTATCGTACTTCACGCATGGGTCCTGACACGAAAGCGAAAGAATTCATGACTCCGCGTGAGAAACTGATCGTTGCCAATGTACATAACACACTGTCCGATTGTAATGATCTGATCTGGGATCACAAGCTGAATCAGTTACCGATCGTAGACGACGATGATCATCTGCAGTATCTGGTATTCCGTAAGGACTATGATTCTCACAAAGAGAATCCCAATGAATTGCTGGATGATGAAAAACGGTACATGGTAGGTGCCGGTATCAATACCAGGGACTACGAAGAAAGAGTTCCTGCATTGGTTGAAGCAGGCGTTGACTGTGTATGTATTGACTCCAGTGACGGATATTCCGTATGGCAGGGTAAAACGATCAAGTGGATCCGTGAAAAGTATGGTGATACCGTAAAGGTCGGTGCCGGTAATGTCGTAGATACCGAAGGCTTCAACTATCTTGCGGACTGCGGCGCAGACTTCATCAAAGTCGGTATCGGCGGAGGTTCCATCTGTATTACAAGAGAAACCAAAGGTATCGGACGTGGTCAGGCTACAGCAGTCATTGAAGTAGCGCAGGCCAGAGATGAATACTATAAGAAACACGGTGTTTATATTCCGATCTGCAGTGACGGCGGTATTGTGTATGACTATCATATCGCTCTGGCACTGGCGATGGGTTCTGACTTTGTCATGTTAGGCAGATACTTCTCCAGATTCGAAGAAGCACCTGGCGCTAAATTAAACCTGAACGGAAACTATGTAAAAGAATACTGGGGTGAAGGAAGTAACCGTGCTCGTAACTGGCAGAGATATGATCTCGGCGGAAGCACTAAGTTATCCTTTGAAGAAGGTGTAGACTCCTATGTTCCTTATGCAGGTATGTTAAAGGACAATGTCATGGGTACGATTTATAAGATCAAGTCTACGATGTGCAACTGTGGTGTACTGACGATTCCGGAATTCCAGAAGAACGCGAAATTAACCCTCGTATCTGCGACATCCATTGTTGAGGGCGGAGCACACGACGTTATTGTAAAGAATCACGATTCCGACTTCAGTAAGTAAACTGTTGATTATATTCAGAGAAAGCTTCGTTGAACCGAAGCTTTTTTTAGTTATACGGAATGATTTACGCGTCATACGTAGTATAATCTTAATGCATTAATTTATCGATACAATCATCATTTGTATAGAGGAAATGGGTTATGAATAGTTTCAGGATTATCCTCCGTAAAACAACGTATCTGTTACTATGTGCATTTGTTTTATTCTGTAGTTTTTTACCGGTTAAAGCCGCAGAGAATTATCCCGCGGATATCCGCAGTGAAATCAAAGACGATTATACGGGAAAAACCGTAATCTTGCATTCCAATGATGTCCATGGCGCAATCGATGGTTATGCGGTTATCGCCGGTCTTCGTGAGGAGTTTGAAGACCGCGGCGCGGAAGTGATCGTGGTGGATGCCGGTGATTACTTTCAGGGAGATCCTTATGTCAATCAATCACTGGGTTCTGACGCGGTGACCATGATGAATGCGGTAGGTTATCAGATCAGTACCTTGGGCAATCATGAATTTGATTACGGATATACACAGATAAAAGAGAATCTCAAGAACGCAAAGTTTGAAGTGGTCTGCGCAAATATCCTTGAGAATGGCAAGGAAGTATTTGAACCGTGGACGATCTATGAGACTTCTTCTTGTAAACGCATTGGTTTTCTGGGACTGGCAACACCGGAAACACAGACGAAATCCCGGCCTTCCAACACTCAGGGATTAACGATGCTTGCGGGTAAGGAAATGGCAGATTGTGCGCAGGAACATATTCATTCCCTGCAGGAACAGAAAACAGATCTGATTATCGGCTTATGTCATCTCGGGGTAGCTGCGGAATCTGTCAGAGAAGGTAATTCTTCATTAGATCTGTATCGTCAGATCCAGGGAATGGATATGGTAATCGACGGTCATTCTCATACCATAATGACTGAAGGGAACAATCATGAACCTATCCAGTCAACCGGCACGAAGTTCGCTTATGTCGGTGTGATCGTGATTGATGAGCAGGGGATTATTGAAGATCATTATCTGATACCCACAGACAATCTCAGAAAAGACGAATACGTCATGTCTGTTGCGCAGGATATCAAAGCCAGAATCAACGCGGAATACAATGTGAAGTTTGCGTACAGTGAGGTTGAACTGGAAGGTTCCGGGCTGATCAACCGTACACAAGAGTCAAATAACGGAAACCTCATTACGGATGCCTTCCTGTGGTATGCGCAGAACCATGTGGAGATGCTGCCGGGGCCGATCGAAGATGTGATCGGGTTCATCAACGGCGGTGCTCTGCGCGGCAATATACCACAAGGTGATATCACCAAGAAAGACATCAATACCGTACAGCCCTTTGCCAACACAGTAAACTTTATAACCGTTACCGGACAACAATTACTGGAGATCCTGGAAGCTGCTACATTCTGTACACCGGACAAGATCGGCGCTTTCCCGCAGACTTCCGGAATGAAATTTACTCTCGACACAACCAAAGAGTATGACGCCGGTGAACTATATCCAAACTCTACGTATCACAAGCCTTTATCAATTCAGCGTATTTCTGTTGATTCGATTCACGGGATTCCGTTTGATGTAAATAAAAACTATATTCTGGCTTCCACCAACTTCCTTGCGGAGGGCGGTGATACTTATACCATCCTGGCTCAATGTGATCATATCGAAACCGGGGATTATACAGATGAAGTTATCATGAATTACATTACCAAAGAACTCGGAGGTGTGATCACACAGGAGAAATACGGCCATATTCGCGGAGATATGACCATAATCACAGAAGATACGTCTGCGTCTGTACCGGATACATATATCGTAAAACCGGGAGATTGTCTCTGGAACATCGCTGTAAAGGTGTATAATAACGGGTATCTCTGGAAACAGATCTACCAGGCGAATACGGATAAAATCGTTAACCCGTCACTGATCTATCCGGGGCAGGAATTACGTATACCTGCATAAAACTTGAAGGGAGAAAGAAAACATGAATATAAAACGTTATCTGGTTCCTGCAGTATCCATCGCAGTACTGCTGGGTGGATGTGCAAAGCCTGAACAAAACAATCAGCCGGCACAATCCGCAACACCGGAACCAACCACAGAAGCATCCACACCTGAACCTACTGCAGAAGCCACTGCACCTGCAGAAGATTACTCTTCATTAACAGGTATCTATGTGGATTCCATTGCGGGAAGAGGTATGCTGGAACTGAAAGAAGGGGAGAATGATCCTGAAGTGAATATCAACTGGAGCAGCAGTGCCTTCCAGCATAATGAATGGCATATGCAAGTTCACTACAACGAGGATCATACATCTCTGGAATATCAGGACTGTACGATGGATGAAGTAACCTTTGATTCTGCAGGAAAGGAGACAAGGGAAACCAGATATACCGATGGTACCGGATCCTTTGAACTTGTAGATGATACCCTGATCTGGCATGATGATCAGACGGAAAACGATGAACCTGTCACATTTGTCAGAGATACAGAGTTTGAACATCTACATGGTATGATCAATCCCTGGAGAGAAACAACAGATCCTGACGATGCCGAAAAGATTGCCGGCTTTGCGATGGATTGTCCGGTAGATGAAGCCATGCCCAACGATATGGTATTCCGGTCATTTGTCTGTATGGATGATGTCTACGGCGCAATGTATGACAACGGAAAAGAAGAAATGCTGATCCGTAAGTCTTCTTCCATCGATCCGGAAGAACTCTCCGGTGATTTCTTCACTTATTCCAAATCCTGGGATATCTCTCTCAAAGGCCTGACTGTACACTGCCTCGGGGATGGCAAGACAGTAAATAATGCCTTGTTCTCCAACGGTGAGTATAACTATGTGATCCTGTATGATGCAGGGAATGAAGGGAACGGACTTACACCGGACCAGTTAAATTCCCTGATCATGAGTCTGCAGTAAAGAAAAGATCCTCAGGGATCTTTTAATATCTACTCAAATAACTGAATGAAGTCTCTTCGGGGACTAATTCTGTTTCTTCAACATCGATCTGTTTTACGCGGATAAACCGGTTTCCTTTACGGATAGTGCTGAGATATCTGCGTAAGTCATCTGCCTTGCCCTGGGCATAGAGTTCTACTGATCCGTCATACAAGTTGTCTACACTGCCCGTAAGACCGTATTCTGACGCATGTGTCACCGCAAATGAACGGAATCCCACACCTTGTACTTTACCGCGTATA
The DNA here is from genome assembly GCA_017512555.1 of Solobacterium sp. Taxonomy (GTDB): domain Bacteria; phylum Bacillota_I; class Bacilli_A; order Erysipelotrichales; family Erysipelotrichaceae; genus Bulleidia. The sequence continues at coordinate 118,950 of JAFWFE010000045.1, forward strand.
ATGCAGTGTATGCGCTTCCTGTCATCACCGGAGAGAGTAGACATTGCCGGATCACTTCCGGTATACATAGTTCTGATTTTCCTCAGGTTTTGTGCATTTATATCACATTCCGAGACATAATACTTCTCCGGGTAAGGATAACTCTGTTGAAAGTCCCGGATCAATGTATCCAGAGTTTTCTTATATCCATCATCACTGCCGGAATATGTGTAGTAAATGCTCCGTATTGACTGAACCAGGGAAGACTTCTGATCCATTAACCGTACGATTTCAAGCGTATAATCCTGTGCTTCCTGATCCGATAATCCCAGCATGTACAGCAATAAGTACATGTGTACGTACAGTTTCTGAATCTCAGTAAAACGTAGTAATACCGGATATCTTCCCGAAGAAAGAACTTTGCAGATTCCGGAAAACGCATGGTCGTTCGTATCGTCGATATCATGATATTCCGTGATCTTCAGTTTCTTCTGTATATCTTCGGGTATTGTTCCTTTTGAACAATAAATCCTCCCGGAATGAATGATTCCAAAACTTCCGGAATAATCTCCCAGGTCTACGATCACCGCATCTTTTTCTTTATATACCAGTTTCATCCTGAATCTATTTTACAGGATATTCCTGAACTACGGCATATTTCAATTCAAGGTTTTACGAGTACAATAGAACTATAAGGAGAAAATGAATCATGTCGTTTAATTCTGAATACTATACTCATGAATCCGATAAGGCTGCACTGGATGCGTTAAAGGCAATTCCCGGATTTTCCCAGTTAATGAAAGCATTTATCAAACAATGGAGCGAACGTCAGGGAAAGATACGTAATATGTCCAGTTATATCCGGATCAGTGAGAAACAACTTCCGCAGTACTGGGAGATGCTGCCGCCGATCTGTGAAAAACTTGGGATTGATGTACCTGAGTTATACCTGATGATGGATGTACGTCCGAATGCCTTTACTTCAGGTGATACCAAACCGTACATTGTCTTAACTTCAGGACTTCTGGATACCTTGCCGGAAGAATTGATTCCTACGATTCTGGCGCATGAATGCGGTCATATCGCCTGTCACCATGTGTTATATCGTACGATGGGTACGATCCTTCTGGGAGGTACTGCCGGTACCTTAAGCAGATCACCTCTGGGTTCAGTCATGTCTCTGCCTCTGCAGGTGGCATTCTTCTACTGGATCCGCTGCAGTGAGTACTCCGCAGACCGGGCAGCAGTTTTATGTGACGGTACGGCAGAGAAAATGACTGAAGTATGTATGCGTCTGGCAGGGTATTCCAAACATATCAATACTGAACCAAACGTTGAAGAATTCTTCGCCCAGGCAAGAGAATACAAAGAACTGGTCAATGATTCCAAGTGGGATAAGACACTGGAGTTCTATATGCTGGCAAACGCTACGCATCCGTTTATGGCAGTACGTGCCCTGGAATGCACAGAATGGGCTGAAAGCGACCAATACAGGCAGATTTTGGACGGTACCTATATTCCTTCCGAACCAGAAAAAACCGAAGAAAATAAGCCTTTATTTGACCTGGATAACCTGGTACACAAGTTTATACCGGAGACAGAGAACAAACCAGAAGAAACGATCTGTCCTCACTGTGGTACAAAGAACAAGCCGGATGCTATATTCTGCAAATCCTGCGGAAAGAAACTCGTACAGCCGAAAGTGTGTGATGCCTGCGGTGGAGAACTGGAAGGGGATGAAACCTTCTGTCCACACTGTGGCAAGAAACTAAAGTAATCGTAAACACAGAGATGAAACAGATCTTTGAATCAGAGAATATCCGGTTTGTTGAAGTAACTGAACTTCTCGTAAAGGATTATCTGATCCTGGTGAATGATTATGAGAACGTGAACCGGTATATCGGCAGTAAAAACAAAACCTATACCGAGGAACAAGAAATACGCTGGGTACAGAAAAAACTCGCAGAGAATGCGCCGGTATACTCCATGATTGAAAAGAAAACAGGGGAGTTTATCGGGAACATTGAGCTGATGAATGTCCAGGATTCATCCGCAGAACTTGGTATTGCCATAACCGCAGATAAACAGAATCTCGGCTACGGAACAGAAGCAGTTCTTGCATTAACACAATACGGTCTGAATCAATTGGGACTAGACAGGATCTTCCTTCGTACAAATCCGAAGAACAGCAGGGCAATCCATGTGTATGAGAAGTGCGGATATAGTGAATATGACCGTACGGAAGAACACATCTATATGGAGATAACCAGATGAGTAAGACAGAGAATGTTGAGCTGACTGTATTATGTCTGGTTGAAGACGATACCCGGATCCTGCTTCAAAACCGTGTAAAAAAAGACTGGCAGGGATATGCCTTACCCGGAGGACATGTAGAACCAGGAGAGTCCTTTGTGGATGCTGTAATACGTGAAATCAAGGAAGAAACCGGATTAACTGTCATCAATCCAAGGTTGGCAGGAATTAAGCAATTTCCAATCAAGAACGGAAGGTATATTGTATTACTGTTTAAAGCAACAGAATGGTCAGGTAAACTTGTCTCTTCCGATGAAGGTCATATGGAATGGGTTGAATACAGCAAACTTAACAAAATAAAAACAGTTGATGATCTTGATGAACTGTTGAAAGTGATCAACGATCCGGAACTGACGGAATTCCAATACATCGTTTCCGGTGATCAATGGACAGTATCTGTGAAATAACGAAAACAAAAGAATTGAAAAACCGGATAATGATAAATCATCCGGTTTTTTACTGAATCAAAGTGTCTAAGGTTATAAAGTTCGTTTCGCAGCTTCTACTACATGGTTCACCAGTACAGAAGTCGTTACCGAACCTACACCACCTGGTACAGGAGTGATCTTACCAACAATCGGTTCAACTTCTTCAAAGAGGCAGTCACCACACAGTTTATTCTTTTCTGAATTCCAGTTGATACCTACGTCAACAACCGTCTGTCCTTCAGACACATAACCGGCATTGATGGATTCCATCTGTCCTGTACAGGCGACGATGACATCAGCTTTCTTCGTAATCTCCTGGACGTTGATCGTACGTGTATGACAGATCGTTACTGTAGCATTCCTGTTCAGCAGTAACATGGATACCGGCTTACCGACAACCAGAGATCTTCCCAGTACCACGACATTTTTACCCTTGGGATCAATTCCGTAGTAGTCCAGGATCTCAATCGCTGCCTGTGCGGTACACGGCGCAAATCCCTGCGGTGTATTGGTGAAGACACCGGTAAGAGATCCATCTGTACAGCCATCCACATCCTTTGCGGGATTAATGGATTTTCTGGCCAGTTCATTATCCAGATGTTTCGGAAGGGGACGGAACATCAGAATTCCATGAACCTTGGGATCATTATTCATATCTTCCAGAGCCTGATAGAAATCCTCTTTGGATACATCTTCCGGCAGGACAACATTCTTAACTTCCACACCAACTTCTGTACAACGCTTTGTGGCACCTTTTTCATAGGAGACATCATCACTGCGTTCACCGACACGGAGAATCGCCAGAACAGGGGTAATCCCTTTTTCCTTTAACTCCGCGACTGTATTTCTGCTTCTCTCATTGATCGCTGCCGCAACATCTTTACCTTTTAATAACTCAGCCATTTGTCAATCTCTCCATAACGTTTTCATAACACTTAACTGCTCTTGCGCTGTATTCCTGAAGTAACTGCGCTACTTCCGCGTCCAGCTGTTCCGCATACTCACGATCATGCATCAGACGGGTATTCACCTTGACGTTGATATAACCACCGTATAAGGCACCATGTGCCAGCATAACCGATGTCGCCACATCAGATACCGCAATCTTGGAGCCGATCACTGCCAGACGTTCATCCAGGGTGATCACATCCGTGCAATACTTCAAAATCAGATAAGGAGGGGTAGCCGCATCCTTCAGACATTTTTCCATGGCTTCACGATAGCCTTCCGCATTTTTATCCATGGAATAAGCTTTTGCCAACGGTTCAAATGCCTCCGCATCCTTGAGAATGCATTCCAGAAGATCTTTCCTCAGCACTTCCGCCTGGGCCATGATCTGCTGGATCTCTTCTTCATATTCCTGATATCTTTTCTTGCCGGTAGTAAGATTGGTTACCATTTCAGCAAGGGAAGCTGCCAGTGAACCAACAAGAGCACTGACACCTCCTCCTCCGGGTACAGGATCTTTTGTTGATGATGCAATGGAGAATTCCTCTAACGTTTTCTTCAGCATAATTATTCCTTTCGTTATATTGTAGTGCTACATACATTATAACAGTTTATACACAAAATAACGTATTCCGGCAGATGATATTTCTGTCGAATTCACTCTTTGACAATGCTATAATTTGTACGATCATGCAGGCTATAAAAGAGTTATACAAAATCGGCAGGGGACCCAGCAGTTCCCATACCCTTGCACCGGAGAGAGCGTGCCGCTTATTTACGGAGAAATACGGTACATATCCTTTTTACCGTGCTGAACTCTACGGATCACTATCCCTGACCGGAAGAGGTCACAATACCGATGGAATCATTAAGGAAACGCTTCCCGGTGAAACCGAAGTCGTCTTTCTGCTGGACTGGCAGGAGAGCTTTCCCAACGGCTTTTATCTGATTGCCTGTGACGAGAATCACCAGGAAGTTCATCGCTGGACAGTATTCTCTCTGGGCGGCGGAAGTATACAGATCAAGGAATATCCCCTGGACTGGAACCGCGAAGTCTATACGGAAACCAGTTTCAAAGAGATCGTACAGGTATGCAGAGAGAAGAACTATACGCTCCAGGAATATGTCTATGCACATGAACCGGAGCTGAAAGAACATCTGCTGGATATCTTACATGCGGAAATACAATGTGTTGAACAAGGTTTATCCAATACAGGAGTCCTGCCGGGAAAACTGGGAATGATGCGCAGTGCTCATGATTTATACCGCTCAGCCGTGATCCTTCCGAAAGATGAGCGGGACCGCCTGAAACTGATGGCTTACGCTTATGCCGCAAGTGAAGAAAATGCCGGCAGTCATACTTGTGTTACCGCTCCTACACTGGGTGCCTGCGGGGTCATGGCCTCCATGTTGTACTACTGCTGGAAAGATCTTGGTGTAGATGAAGATGTTCTGGCTGACGCATTGGCCGTCGGCGGTCTGTTTGGGAATCTGATCAAGGCCAACGCCACGATCAGCGGTGCTGTAGGCGGATGTCAGGCCGAAGTCGGAGCTGCTGTATCCATGGCCAGTGCGGCGTTCTCCTTTGTGGACGACCAGACGATTGAGCAGATTGAATACGCGGCAGAAATCGGTATGGAACACAATCTCGGACTGACCTGTGATCCGGTCCTGGGTTATGTCATGATCCCGTGTATAGAACGTAATGCCATGGGGATTCTGCGGGCCAGGGACGCATCTCTGTTATCCCGTACAATGTCCGCAATCAAACCCCATATGGTCAGTTTTGACATGGTCGTAAACACGATGAACGAAACCGGCAAGCAGATCCCCATCACCTTGAAAGAAACCTCCACCGGCGGTCTTGCCCGTGAATTTGAAGAACAAAATCCGGAGAAATAAGATGAGCAGGCAGTTTTGGAAACCATCCAACATGTTATATCCGATACCGGCAGTTCTGGTCACCTGCTGTGATGAGGAAGGGAATGCCAATGTGATGACCGCAGCCTGGACAGGAACCGTATGTTCCGATCCGGTGATGTTATCCGTATCGATCCGTACAAATCGCTATTCCCATGATATCGTTGAAAGAACCGGAGAATTCGTGGTATGCCTGACTAACCGCAGACTTGCAAAAGTCACGGACTATGTCGGTGTACGTTCCGGCCGGGATATCGATAAATTCGCTCTGGAAGGGGAATTACACCTGACCAAAGAAAAAGCACGCTTCGTTGGTGCTCCGTTAATTGAAGAAAGTCCTGTATGCCTGGAATGCAAAGTCAGACATGTATTACGTCTGGGAACGCATGACATGTATGTGGCAGAAGTTCTGAGTACGGATATTGATGATCAGTATCTCGATGAAAACGGACGTCTGGATCTTGCCAAAGCAGACCTGATCACATACTCCCACGGCGAGTACTATACTCTAGGAAAGATGCTCGGGAAGTTCGGTTACTCTGTAAAGAAACCACGCAGAAAAAAGAAAAGATAACTCGTTAAGGGTAAATACTAAGGCAGGGGCTGTAGATTACAGCCCCTGTAGGTTTATTCGTTGAAACTTGAGATACCGTGGGTATTGACTATCGCATCCAGCTTTACGCCTGCCTTGCATAAAGGACATTCATGGTACGGATGGCTCTCATAGTCACTGATAATATCCTTTGTAAAGATGGAAGATACAGGATATCCCGCACATTCATCGACAGAGGCGAAGATCGAACATACACCGGCAACACTTCCGCCGTAGTACTCGATTGCTTCGATGCCACCCTGTACTGTATATCCGGTTGTTACCGAGGCCGCAAGGATCAGCACATGCTTACCCACGATCATCGGCGCGATATTTTCACGGAAGATCAGCTGGCTTCCCGTAGTATGCTCAGGTGTGACGACATATACCGTATTATGGGTGTTGATGCTGCGGAAACCGGACTTGGTCAGATCGCTGGCCATACAGGCGCCGACAACTTCGGTGCCATCCAGACAAAGAATTGTATCGATGATCGTCGAGGGTCTGAATTTACTGGTCAGAACTCTGGCAGCTTCTTTCGCTTCGGAGAGACGATAACGTGTCATGGTCAGATCAATGTAGTAATTGATATGACTGTGGCTGGTCGCGAAATGTCCGCGGGCAACACGCAATTTCAGATTATTATTCGGATTCGGATATTCCATCATTTTAATTGCCATAACTAATTTTCCTTTCAAGTAATCCCATGGATTCTTTTTATTATCATAACAAATATTAAAACGCTCGTACCACAAATAAACACAAATATTTGTATCTATTTGTTCCTGAGCGCTTTCAGGTTTCTGCGTATTTCCGCAAATGTATATTCTTCCCCGTATTCCTCAATCTGACGCAGGATCGCTTCCATGGCTTCCGCTGTCTTTGGGTGCATGTAATTTCTCTCCGGCTTGCTTAAGAAGTACTCCAGGGCAGAGTTCTGGGTATAGGCATCTTTCTGATAGATCTTGCAAGCTGCCACCCGGTCACAGACACTCTCAATCAGATACTGATAAGGCATTTCTATCGGTGTAAGTTTCCCCTGGATCATATCGTACCAGTATTCCCAGTGATGTTTGTTCCTGCCCTTGTGATGTAACCAGCCCATGGCATAACCATGTAGTTCTTTCTCGTAGGAATAGGGAGAGCGGTAACCCTGATAATACCTGATACTCGGAAACAACTCCGAAGGGGAATATTTGGAGAGGTCATGTGTCAGTCCCTGTCTGTACAAACCGCACGCAAAACAGCACTTTCGTACTTCCCGGCGATGTTCGTGAATCGTTTTCAGATGACCGGTTGTTTTCTGCCAGACATTCATACACACATATTATTACGATTATTCAATATCCTACAAGAGGTCGTTATGTTACAATATAGAAGTTATGAACAGAATAAAGAATCGTGAACAGGCATTGATCTGTATTTACCAGAATATGATTTATCCCCGGAGTTTACAGGAACTGATTGAGGATACAGACAGCACGGATCTTCTGGAAGATACCTATATCCAGGAAGTCATGCGTACTGCTGTAGACAACGCGGAACGTTATCGTTATTACGCGAATCAGGTACTGGAGGGATGGACTTTTGATCGTCTTGGCTATGTGGAACAGGCGATTATTCTTTGCGGATGTGCGGAATTTGATCTGAAACAGATCGAAGCTGCCGTGATCATCGATGAGTATATCAAACTGGCAAAGAAGTACTGTGACGCAGAATCCTACAAACTGATCAACGGAGTTCTGGATCGTATATGAGCAAACAGGTATTAACCGTTTCCTCGCTCGTACGTTATCTGAAAAACCGGCTGGAAGGGGATAGTATGACTCAGCATGTCCTGGTTGAAGGCGAACTGAGTAATTTTTCCAATTATCGTTCCGGACACTGGTACTTTACCCTGAAAGACAGTAATGCGCAGTTACGCTGTGCGATGTTCGCCTCCAGCAACCGCAAGATCAGTTATGTTCCCAAAGATGGAGATAAAGTACTGGTACAGGGAGATATTTCCGTATTTGAAGGACGCGGTGAGATGCAGCTGATCGTCACCAACATGAAACCTTCCGGTATCGGGGATCTGTTTATCCAGTTTGAAGCACTGAAGAAAAAGCTCAGTGAAGAAGGATTATTCGCGGAAGAACACAAGAAGGAGATACCTCTATATCCGGAACATATCGGTCTGGTGACCGGGAAGAATACTGCGGCCCGTTCGGATGTCCTTACGACTTTGCAGAGACGCTGGCCGGTGGCGGAAGTTCACGAGTATCCGGTATTGGTACAGGGCACAGGCAGTGCCGAACAGATCACCGATGCGTTAAAGTATATGGATACCCTTGGCTATGACGTGATCCTGCTTGTACGGGGCGGAGGTTCCATTGAAGATCTCTGGTCCTTCAACAGTGAAATGCTTGCCAGAACCATCTATGATATGCATACTCCCATCATCACCGGGGTTGGGCATGAAGTAGACTTCACGATCGCGGACTTTGTCGCAGACCTGCGCGCTCCTACACCGACAGGCGCTGCCGAGAGATGCAGCCCGGATATCCGCGAAGTGAAAGACTTTGTCCGGACAATGAAAGACCGCCTGAACAGGGAAACGACTGCTCTGTTGAATACCTCCTCACAGAGGCTCGATATAAGCCGTAATTCAGCGATTTTCCGGGATCCTGAGAAAATGATCAGGGAACGCAGATTTGCCTTAAATACGCTCTTAAACGGGCTGGAAAAGCAGGTTACTGCCGTAAACAGCGAATACCAGATAAGATTGAATGCCAACGAGAATCAATTGATCTCCCTGCTGAAAACCACCATCCATGCCAGCCGCATGACGATCGCTCATGATCGTGAGAAATTATATCAAAGTATCAATGATACCCAGCTCCAGAACACCCGCAAACTCAGAGAGATGATCAATCTTCTGGACGCGTACTCACCCTTGAAAGTACTGGAGAGGGGTTATTCCATCGTGATGAAAGATACAACTGTGATCAACACTGTCAGCCAGCTGAACAAAGACGATCAGATCCATATCCGCCTCCATGACGGACAAGCTGACGCCAGGATCACAAAGATTATACAGGAGGACTGAATATGCCTGAAAAAGAAGTATCCTTTGAACAATCCATCAATCGTCTGGAAGAGATCGTATCCATCCTCGAAGAAAATGATCAATCCCTGGATAAGACGATTGCCTTGTTTGAAGAAGGACTGGACCTGGTCAAATACTGTGACAACAAGTTAAAACAATTCGAACTGAAGATCGAAGAAATCAAGAGAAAAAACGATGAAGAAGAATGAGTTTGAAGAATACCTGTATCACAGTCTGGATGATGTTACCGACAGCCGTGTAAAAGAAGCCATGTTATACTCACTCACAGCCGGAGGAAAACGCATCCGTCCGCTGATGCTGGAAGAAGTTCTGGAAGGTTACGGAATTGATCCTCAAAAGGGAATATACTTTGCCTGCGCTCTGGAAATGATCCATACCTATTCGCTGATCCACGATGATCTGCCGGCTATGGACAATGACACTTTGCGGCGCGGCAAGCCCACAAACCATGTGATGTTTGACGAAGCTACCGCAATCCTCGCCGGTGACGGTTTGCTTACACACGCATTTGCCTTTGCCGCAAAGACACAGGCGGATCCGGCTGTAGTCGTATCCTGTATGAGAGATCTTTCTGAGAGTGCCGGACCCGATGGTATGGTGTACGGACAGTGTCTGGATATGCAGGAGAAACAGTCCTATACCTTTGAGGATATCCGCAAAGTCTACCAGTATAAGACAGGATGCCTGCTTACCATACCGCTGGTAATTGCCGCAAAACTTGCCGGTGTATCAGAAAAAGACCTGTCTTTGTGGAAGGAGATCGGTTATAAGCTTGGTCTGGCTTTCCAGATCCAGGATGATATTCTGGATGTTACTAAGACAGCCGATGAACTGGGGAAGACAAATTCCGATATACGCAATGAAAAAGTTACTTCGGTATCGACACTCGGACTGAAACAATCCGAAGAGTTAATGAATGAACTCTATGAGGAATGCCTCAGTTTATGTCATAATTTAGATGGATTTGATCCGGAAGGACTAGTCACCCTGATCAACTCTGTCATACAACGTGTTTATTAGGAGCCCTATGGACTTAAAAGAAATAGAAAATCCTGATTTTCTGCATACTTTATCTTTAAACGAACTGAATGATCTTGCGCAGGAGATCCGTACTTTTCTTATTGAAAATATATCTCATACCGGCGGACATTTAGCCAGCAATCTCGGTGTTGTCGAACTGACGATTGCCTTGCACTATGTCTTTTATTCTCCGGAAGACAAGATCTTCTTTGATGTCGGACATCAGAGTTATGTCCACAAGATCCTGACCGGCAGGGCGAAAGAATTCTCCACGCTGCGTCAATATCACGGCATCAGCGGCTTTCAGAATAGAAAAGAAAGTGAACATGATGTCTGGGAAGCCGGACATAGTTCCACATCTCTCAGTGCTGCCCTGGGTTTTGCGGTCAGCCGCGACCTGAACGGTGAAACCTATGATATCGTACCGGTCATCGGTGACGGTGCGTTAAGTTCCGGTTTATCTTTTGAAGCCTTGAACCAGATTGGTTCCGAAAAGCGTAAGATCATCATTGTGCTGAATGACAACAACATGTCGATTTCCCGCAATGTCGGTGCCTTAAGCAAGAGTATAACCAAGCTCAGAGCTGCCAAATCTTATAACAGTTTCAAGACCAATACGAAATCTGCGCTGACGCATTCTAACATCGGTACTCTGATGTATTCCGGTCTGAAATCCGTCAAGGATGCCTTAAAGGAAAGTATCGTGGATACCGGTCTTTTCGGTGTCCTGAATCTTGAATATCTCGGTCCTGTGGATGGTCATAATATCCATGACCTGATCCGTGTATTCCGTGTCGCCCAGTCTCATGAAGGTCCGATCGTCATCCATGTGATCACGCAGAAGGGCAGAGGCTATGGACCATGTGAGAAGGACAGAGACGGTTTATGGCACGGTGTCGGACCGTTTAACATTGCGACAGGCAAACCCCTGAAAGGCATACCGCAGGGATTCGCCACCTGGTCGGAAATTATCTCCTCCACGGTGGAAGAACTGGCCAGAGATAACGAAAAGATCGTTGCGTTAACTCCGGCGATGATCCAGGGCAGTGCCTTACAGTCGTTCTTCGCGAAATATCCGGAACGGAGTTTTGACTGCGGGATTGCGGAGGAACACGCGGCAGTATTTGCGGCAGCGATGGCCAATGCCGGTCTGAGACCGTTCTTATCCATTTACAGTTCTTTCCTTCAGAGAGCATATGACCAGGTAAATCATGATATCTGCCGGATGGATCTGCCGGTACTTCTGGGTATAGACCGGGCAGGTCTTGTCGGTGAAGACGGCGATACCCATCACGGTGTCTTCGATATCGGTTTCCTCAAACCGCTGCCTAACCTGATCATCTCACAGCCGAGAAATGCTCAGGAAGCCAGAAATCTGATCTATACCTCATACCTGCAGGAACATCCTTTTGCGATACGTTATCCGCGGGGAACGATAGAAAACATCAAGGAATTGTTCGAAAAAATAGAAATTGGTTCGTGGAATTACTTAAATTCACCGAATATTATAGATGTAGTACTGGTCAGTTACGGACCGGAATTGAACCGTATCCTGGATAAGGTAAACACAAACAACCTGAATATCCTGGTTGTCAATGCCAGATTCTTCAAGCCGATCGATACTTCCGTACTGGATCATATCGCATCCCTGAATGTACCGGTCTATGTGTATGAAACCGATATGCTGGAAGGGGGCTTGTCTACTTCCATCTGTGAATACTACATGGATCATCATCTGAGCGTGGATATCCGCCGTATGGGAATCGGAGACCACTATGTAGCCCAGGGTGCCGAAAATCTGCTGAAGAAGGAACAAGGTCTGGATATCAATACTCTGTTTGAGGTAATGCTGGAAAAGAATGATTAAGCATTTATATATTAAAAACTTCATCCTGATCCATGAACTGAATCTTGATTTTGAGAACGGATTCAGTGCTTTTATCGGTGAAACCGGTGCCGGTAAATCCATACTGGTGGACGCGATCTCCCTGTTATGCGCAGAGCGGGCCAGCACATCGATGATCTCTGCCGGCAAGGAAAAAGCCATCGTGGAAGGTACCTTTGATCTGTCCGGAAACACACATGCGCTGAATGTACTGAAAGACGCCGGTTTTGATACTGAAGACGAGGTCACATTCACACGGGAGATCCTTTCATCCGGGAAAGCGGTTGTCCGTATCGATCACCGGATCGCGACATTGTCCCTGATGCGCGAAGCCCTGCTGAATGAGATCGATATTCACGGTCAGAGAGATACACAGTACCTGCTGAATACATCCGAGCACTTACATCTTCTGGACGAGTATATCCATGAACCGGAATTACTGCAGAAAACCAGAGACGCATATGATGTATACCACACGCTTGTCCTGAACAAGGAGAATACTCTGCGTGATGTATACAACGAAAGTGATCTGGAATATTTCCGTTACCAGATCCAGGAAATCGATTCTTATCATCTGCGGATTGGTGAGGATGAAGAACTGGAAGAGAAGGAAAGACAGTATAAGAGTGTCAAGTCATCTCTGGATAAACTGAACCAGATCCTGGAGATCTATGACCACGCGGAAGATGATCTTTACCAGTTACAGAAACTGTTTTCTTCTGTATCCGTTACGGATCTGGAAGACGCTTCCCGGCAGGTGACAGACGGGTATTACAACATTAGTGATGCCATGGAAAGTCTGCGTAAGGTCAGAGATAGTTATTCTCTGAGTGAAGAAGAAATCAATGCCATGGAAGAACGTCTGTATGATCTGCAGAGATTAAAGAGGAAATACGGCGGTAAGATCGAAGATATCCTGAATCACCGGGAAGAATTAAACCAGAAGATCATGGCTTTTGAACACCGCAGGGAATACCTGGAGAAGATCGATAAACAGATTGGACAGGCATTAAAGGCATACAAAGTACAGGCAGAAAAACTGACAAATGCCAGAAGATCCGGTGCGGAAAAACTGGATCAGGAGATCCTTGTGCATTTACGTGATCTCTCTCTGCCGAATGCCAGATTCAAGACGATCTTTAAAACCACCGATCCTTCTCCGAAAGGGGATGACCAGGTGGAGTTCATGATCTCCATGAATAAAGGGGAAGAGTTAAAACCTTTATCCAGGACAGCCAGCGGTGGTGAATTATCCAGACTGATGCTTGGATTAAAAGTTATCTTCACCCAGCTGAAGGGCATACAGACCGTGATTTTTGATGAGATTGATGCCGGGGTAAGCGGTCCTGTAGCCGGCGCAATCGGGCAGAAAATGCATTCTCTGGCTCGTTCCGGTCAGGTTTTTTCCATTACACATCTTGCTCCGGTAGCGGCTTGTGCGGATCATCATTATCTCGTGGAGAAATCTTCTGACGCCCTGATGACCAACACCAACGTACGTAAACTGAATCACGAAGAAGTGATCCGGGAACTGGCTCTGATTTCTTCCGGTACGGTTACGAATGCGTCACTGGCAGCTTCCGAAGAATTGATCAGAAGGAGTAAAGATGAGCAGGGTGTACTTTCACATTGACCTGAATGCTTTCTTTGCGAATGCGGAAGTTCTTCTGGATCCTTCACTGAAGGGTAAACCCGTAGTTGTCTGCGGGAATACAAGACGGAGCGTAGTGTCTACGGCAAGTTATGAAGCTCGTGTATACGGGATACATTCGGCCATGCCCCTGACAGAAGCGGAGAAGTTATGCCGTGACCTGATCATTGTAAATCCGCACTTTCAATGGTATAGAGAATTATCTGAACACTTTATTCATATTGTTTCGGAGTATGCGGGTGATTTGGAACAGGTAAGCATCGATGAGTGTTATGCGGATATGACAGAGTCCATCATGAAGTTTCCGAAGCCTCTGGATCTTGCCTGGCAGCTTCAGCGCAGGATATACAATGAACTAGGTCTGCCTTGTTCCATCGGTGTAGCTCCGAATCTGTTCCTGGCAAAAATGGCTTCGGAAATGAAAAAACCGATGGGTATTACCGTATTACGTATCCGGGAAGTACCGGAGAAGCTCTGGCCGTTACCGATTGAGGACATGCGCGGGATCGGGAATAAGACTGCTCCTGTACTGCGTGATCTTGGTATACAGACGATCGGTGATCTGGCGAATTATACCGATATAAGCGATTTAAAGCCTGTTTTAGGCAAAAATACAGAAGAAATGATCAGACGTGCTCACGGCTATGATGCACGTGAAATCACCCCTGAAACGAGCCCGAAATCCATGGGTGTATCAGAGACTTTGTTGGATGATGCGGTTGACTACGACGAACTGCGGGGATTACTACGCGTATTATCCCGCAGACTAGGCAAACGTCTTGCCGAAGAAAAGATCGCCGGTTCCACAATCTCACTGCGGATCAAGTACTATGACTTTCAGAATGTGGATCGTTCCCGTCAGTTGGAGAATCCCATCTGGCAAAGCGATGACCTGTTTGTCCAGGCATTATCTCTTTTCGATGAAAACTGGGAAGATGAACCTATACGTCTTTTAGGAATATCCGTAAGTGATTTCGCGTCTTCCGAATATCTCGGTACACAGTTGAATCTCTTTGATGAATCGGAAGCAGAGAAAAAGGAAACATCCAGTGTAATCAAAGATCTGAATTCACAGCTGGGGCATTCATCATTTAAACGAGCCAGTGATTTACTGAAGGAATAAACCATGAATATCCGTAACGCGCTGAAAAACTATCTTGTACAGATCTCCGTGAACGAAGGTCTTTCCCTGCGTACGGTCAGATCCTACGAAGAAGACCTGAAACAATACATGGAATACCTGGAAAGCCTGGATATCCATGATACCGGGGAGATCAGCCAGGATATCGTGGAAGATTATATGGTTTCCCAGAGAAGCCGGAAGAAGGGGACCAGTGTAGCGAGAATGGCCGCGTCCGTTCGTTCTTTTCACCAGTATCTGTCTTTTATGTTCGATGAGAAAGATCCTTCCCAGAACGTTGAAGTACACCGCGGAGAAAAGAAACTGCCGGTATTCTGCACAACTGAAGAAATCGACAAACTCATGTCTGTCTTTGACGATCATGACCCGAAACAACTGCTGGATCATGCGATTCTGGAAATGATCTATACCTGCGGTCTGCGTATCTCCGAAGCAATTTCCCTGACCCTGAACAGGGTAGACCTGGAAACAGGGCAGGTGAGAGTTCTGGGAAAGGGCAATAAAGAACGCATCGTACCGATTGCGCAGGGAAGTCTGCCGTTACTGAAAAACTATCTGTCTGTCGTAAGACCGCTGTATCTGAAGACGAAGACAAATCTGTTTTTCATTAACAGATTCGGCCGCAAGATCACCGCGAAATATGTCGAAGAAATGTTACACAAGAGCTGTCTGGAAGCAGGAATAAACAAGTCGATCACTCCGCACAAATTACGTCACAGCTATGCGACGCACTTATTGCAGGGAGGCGCTGATCTGCGCAGTATACAGGAAATGCTTGGACATAGTGATATCCAGACAACAGAGATCTATACACACGTACAGAACCGTCAGGTTTTTGACAGCTATGAAAAGTATCATCCCGGAAATACGGAAGGAGATTTATTTAATGACAAGGAAAAAGTTTAAGAGAGTATTTGTGATCGTTGTGGACTCCTGGGGCTTCGGCAGCGCACCGGATGCGGCAGAATACGGAGATGAAGGCTCCGACACCATGGGTCATATTGATGCGTCTGTAGAATCTTTACATCTTCCGTGGTTACAGAAACTCGGCGCATTCAATCTGAAGCATATACAACATATTCCGCCGCTGGATCATTTTGACGGCTATTGTCTTACCATGCGTGAACATAGCAACTCCAAGGATACCATGACCGGCCATTGGGAAATCATGGGATTATACATCAAGGAACCGTTCGTTACCTTTACGGATACAGGTTTCCCTCCGGAATTGATTCATGAACTGGAAGAACGCACAGGTCATAAAGTCGTTGGAAACAAAGCCGCTTCCGGTACAGCAATTCTGGATGAACTCGGACCTGATCATCTGAAAACCGGAGATATGATCGTCTATACATCCGCAGATTCGGTATTACAGATTGCGGCAAGTGAAGAAACCTTCGGTCTGGAAGAATTATACCGGTGCTGTGAGATTGCCCGTGATATTACAATGAAACCGGAATGGAAAGTCGGAAGAATTATCGCGAGACCTTTTGTCGGTAAGGAGGCAGGACATTTTGCGCGGACACCGAATCGTCATGATTACGCTTTGAAACCAAGCGGAAAAACCGTGCTGGATACACTGAAAGAGAATCATTATGATGTGATTGCAGTAGGGAAGATCAACGATATCTTTGACGGAGAAGGGATAACGGAAGCGTATCATTCCGAATCCAGTGTACATGGTATGGAACAAACCATTGAAATCACTTCCAAAGATTTTGAAGGACTGTGTTTTACCAACCTGGTTGATTTTGACGCAAAATGGGGTCATCGCCGGAATCCGAAAGGGTATGCGGAGGAACTGGAGAGATTTGACGAAAAACTAGGCATATTCCTGTCTTTGATGAGAAATGATGATCTGTTGATGATTACCGCCGATCACGGCAACGATCCAACCTGGACAGGCACAGATCATACGCGTGAAGTCGTTCCGCTGATTACATACAGTCCGTCGTTTGAATCCAGTGGTATCTTACGTCAGAGTAGTTCATTCTCGGATGTGGCTGCCACAATTGCGGATAACTTCCAGGTAGATCCACCGAAATACGGAGAAAGCCTGATGGAACTGCTGAAATAACTCTGCGCAAAAATCGCATAACATACATTATGCGAAGTAATATTCGTTTTTAAAAGAAAATAAGGGTAAAAACAGTACTTACCCTTATTTTTCATCTTTACGGATGAGATACACTATTCGATTATCCGGATTATTTCTCTACCGAACAAGATATGTTGTAGCATAACTATTATTCTTCCAGATTTAGATCAAGTGCCCGTTTTGATCGTAATATTTTCGTTATATATTCCCACAAAGTAAATAGATATCTTACTCGTATGTCTAATCTGTATTATATCGAATTCATAGCTATCCATATGTTGTATTACTGTATACTGCCGGAATAGCACATGGTCTTGACCAGATGGATTCTACCAGGAATTATACAGTTATATATTTATTTTGTTAGATAAGTATAAATAGCCCAGAATATCTGACTCATGATTGCTAAATCTATTAATCAATAATTCTAATATAACTTGTTATCTGTTTCACAAGTTAATCATTTATCTCTTACTTCTACCAATCAGATCTCTTAATTCTTCTATTTGATTTGAGGTTAATCCACTGTCACAGATTGCCCCGGCATAATCAGCTAAACTACCGTTACACAGTAAATCCAGGAAACGATAACTTTGGGATGCAAGATAATCCCGCTTGGATATCATAGGATAGTATACGCCGCTCTCTCTGCCCTTTCGTTCCACCAGGACAAACCCCTTTTCTGAGAGTCTGGTGATCAGTGTTAATAAATTTGTCAATGCAATCTTATGCTGCTTATTCAGGACGTTTTCAATTGTCTGTCTGGATACCGGAGCCGGATTATTCCATATGATCTGCATGATTTCCAGCTCAGAATCAGGTATTTTACGGATGTCATTGAGTTTCATTCTGGATCACCATCTTTCTACAAATATAGTATACCATAATACTACAGTCGTAAAATATTAATATCTATGATTACTAACAAAAAAAGATAGGATTTTCAACCAATTCCTACCCTCTTTATATTTAATATATCGATATTTTTTGATATTGATATTACTTCAAACGGAACATATAGAACCGTGGATCAAACAGTTTAGATTCTTCCAGCAATACTTCTGCACTGGTATAGAGTAACACTCCGTCAACCTCCACCAATCCCTGTTTCCCATCTTCATCGTATTTTCCGTCATATAAATAGGGATCCAGCAATGCATATCTGCCATCATCTTTTTTATATATCACCGTAATATAGTGCCATCCGTTGGAAAATACTCCAATATGCCCATCTCTGCGGTCACCAGCTACTTTTACCACAGCTGCACCGCCTGCTGCAAGCCATTGATCCAGCTCGTTAATATCATTTGAGCCTTTA
>JAFWFE010000046.1 GCA_017512555.1 Solobacterium sp.
GAGAACAGTGTTATAGATGTGGAGACGTGCATCGGCTGCGGAGTATGCGCGGATGCCTGTCCAAGCCACGCGATCAGTATGGTTCCGTATGAGTATCCTGCTCCTCAGGTGAAAAATGACCAGGTCAGACAGGTACTCTATGATTTCGCACAACAAAAGTCAGCGGAAGAACAGACAGCGCGCCAGATTGCGGAAGCCACGACACTGGATGGGTTATACCGCCTGATGACAGCCGCCGCCGGATCGATCCGCCTGGTCACGGAAGATATCATGCGTGAAGCAGGATATATGCTTCCGCAGGGAGAAAATACCAGGGAGATGCTGGAAGAAATCATCAAAACGACAGAAGGAAAACAGGCAGAAACGGCAGAACAACTGCTGGAAATGTTAAACTTGAATAATAAAGAAGGAGAAAAGAAGACAATGAAGACTTACAAATGTTTGATCTGCGGCCAGGTATTTGAAGCAGAAGAAGGTACAGAGCCGGTATGCCCTCTGTGCAAGGCAAAAGGAGATAAACTCCAGCTGGTGGAAGAACCGAAGAAGAACCCGTATGCGGGAACCCAGACAGAGAAGAATCTGGAAGCCGCATTTGCGGGTGAATCCCAGGCCAGAAACAAATATACCTACTTTGCGAGCAAAGCTAAGAAAGAGGGTTACGAACAGATTGCGGCATTATTCCTGAAGACAGCAGATAATGAGAAGGAACATGCCAAGATGTGGTTCAAGGAACTCAACGGTATCGGCACTACGGCAGAAAATCTTGCGGCAGCCGCAGATGGTGAAAACTATGAGTGGACCGATATGTACGAAGGCTTTGCGAAGACAGCAGAAGAAGAAGGATTCCCGGAACTGGCAGCGAAATTCCGTGGTGTTGCGGCTATTGAAAAACACCACGAAGAAAGATACCGCGCATTGTTAAAGAATGTCGAAGCTCAGGAAGTCTTCAAGAAGAGTGAAGTTAAGGTGTGGGAATGCCGTAACTGCGGTCACATTGTCGTTGGAACCCAGGCGCCGGAAGTCTGCCCGGTATGCGCACATCCGCAGGCATACTTTGAAGTCAACGCAGAGAACTATTAATACGGAACAACCCGAGTTTTTCGTAAACGCATAATAAAAAAGCCTTGTGCTGCAGCAGTATAGGCAGCTCGAGGCTTTTCTTTATCAGTTTTCATCTTTTGTCAGTAATCTCTCTGCTTCCTGGATCAGCTGTAATAATTCATCTTCATCAACGATATAATCTGCCCTCATATCTCTCTTTTTACTGCTGTTGATGGCTTTTCCTATCAGCTGCAGAGGATGGATACCACATGCCTCACATATTTTTGTGTTGCTGTCCTTGAAATGATCATACCAGTGATTACTGAAGATTTCCGCAAATACTGTGCCTTTCTGCATATATAGATAATTCGTGGAATTCGCTCCGTGGGGGCTGATTACGATATCAGCATTATAAAACAGGTTCATCTGTTCTATAACGCTGTATTCTTCAGGAATGATGACCTTGAAGCCGTTTTGCACTGCTATATCCTCTCCGTTAAGCAGTTTCCTTTGCCCGACTCTCTTGATGAAGAGCCTTCGGGGAGAGTTGTTATCCTTTTTCAGGTGCTTTTTAATTGTTTCTGCCATCTTAGGAAGCACCGTCCCGGAACACTCCATGGAACGCATGCCAACATGGTTGATATCATACAGTGTCTCAAAGACATACACTTTATGATTCTCCAAATTCCGGATGTTGATCAGTCTGTCTTCGCTGACACCCAATAACGACATGAGTAATTTGGAATATTCTGTTTCGTTATAGATATACTTTCCGGTATACCCCGCAGTTTCCATAAGGTATACGCCGTCAGCGATCTCTACCGTAAAATGCCAGTAATTCGTTGAATACATCTTAGACATCAGACAGTATTCACCCTTCATATAGATTTTCTCGGGAATGGGGTCTTTCAGCCGGAACGGATAGGAAAGCAGATATGGTTTAAAATAGGGCATGTATTTTTTGTGATTCTCGATGTTTACTTTTCCTTCTTCATTGAAAAGGAACATCATGCGCCAGTTAAAATCCGCGACAGCGCTTGACATGTTTTTATAGACGTGAAAACCGTACTTTTTTTCATGAATGGAAAACTTTGGGGATTCTTCCTGACGGAACTCCCTGGGACGGGCAAAGTCTTCAACTTTCCCCGGATAAAAAACAGGTATCCCCATATTCTTAAGCCATTTGCTTATTTTCATTTTCGTATCCCGGTCATAGATACAGACCATTACGGATTCAAAAGTCCCACGTTTATATTCCTCATAGAGTTTTTCTGGGGCGAGGATCTGTATAGTCCAGTAAGGATCGATCTGACCGGATAATTCCTGATCAAAAACAGCTGTCACGGAGTATTCGTTACCCCAAAAGTTCCGGAAGCTTTCAGAAGCTTTTTTCCCATAGTTACCGTATCCGTAAAGTGCTATTTTTTTCATTTCTTTTTCTCCGGTTTTTGTCAGTGCCGCACATAATTCAGATCTCTCATCGGTGAGAGAAAAAAGGATGAATTACAGGGTATTATAGAGCGGCATGTGATTTTATTATAGTACATTTTATCTTATACTATATGGTGTGCGGTAAAAATGTTGCACACCATATAAATGAAGCATCAGCAGTAACGATAATAAGTCAAGATGGAGGAGACAGATGGATTATTATAACCGCAGTCAATTGCCAATCCTGTCATTTGATAAGGCACCTGAAGCTCTGGAGAGAGAAGATGTTCGCAGAATTCTTTGCGAAAAGCCCTGTAATATCGTTTTTATAGAGGTGTGTGAAAAACTGTATGGTATCGTCAGCCGCGGAGATGTCAGCCGGGCGAGAAGAGCAGGGGAGGATAAGATTCCTGTTAACCGCAGTTTTACCTATATTGTGGGAAAACAGTTTATGGAGGCCAGAGAGATATTCCGCGAAAAGAAGACGATCCAGGAAATCCCGGTGACTGATTCGGAAGGCCGTCTGATGGGAATGTGCAGCCGTACGGACGACCTGCTTTATCTGGAATACCTGGAATACAGCAATCCTTGGGAGGGCAACCGTTATATCCGTCCCTTCCTGGAACAACTTGAGAAGGTCATATTTGTCCGTGCGCCGAAGGGTGACACAAGAAGAGAAAAGATCATAGATCAATGGATCAGAGAGTTCACAAAGTGCGGTGTTCAGTGCGAGCTGATTGATTTTGCGGAACTGCTGGAAAGACAAGATGAAGACACGACGATTCTTATCGTGGATGAAGAAACCAACAGAGGCGGTTATTTCGTGACTGAATCTCTGGATGGTTCCGTCTACCGCAGTGATTATGTTCATACTTTCCGGACTTATGAGCGGCTCATGTCTGATCCATCTTATGATGAACTGATTCAGAAACTGGCGGATTTCGGAATAAAAATATACAACCTGTATTATTCCGAAGATGAAAACACGGAAGGGCGCAAACGTTTGTGGAATGGTATGCGTCAGTGGCTGGAGCAGCCTGAAGCCAGGAACGTCAATCCTCATGTGACTCCATCCAGCGCGCAGGGTTTTTACGGTGAACTCAATAAAGGAACCTATGCGGCCGAAGTTGGAAAAATGTATTTCGGTATGGAGGCTAATAACGTCTATACCCGCATGAAAGATATTCAAAGCCCATACCTGAATATCGTAAATGGTGAACGTGTCACGACCGGACAGCCGGCAGAGGCAGATCATACAATCTGGTTCTTTGGCCCGTGTATTATCATTGGGAGCTTTGTGGAAGATCAGTATACAATTGAAAGTATCCTGCAGAAGAAGATCAATGAGGCCGGCTACTCATGTAAAGTCGTCAACTGCGGATGTCGCGAGACACCATACCAGGAGATGATCCGCATTACATCTACCCCCATGAAACCGGGGGATATCGTCGTCATGTGCGTGGACAACCGTCCTGTTGCCGGTACGGAATCAGTGGACATGACAGAACTTCTGGACAATAATAACGCTCCTGCTGAGTGGTTGCTGGATAACCCCGCGCATTGTAACCACAAGGCCAACGCATTATATGCAAATGAGCTGTATGAACGCATGGAACGTGGGGGCTTTCTCTCTGCTGAAGTGCAGCAGACAGAGCATCCAGCCATGTTGACCCGGGATCTCGCAGTAAATGCCCTTCACCTGGATCTTCATTACAATACCTTCCATCCGAAGGAAGGGGAGATCATCGGTTTTGTCGGCATACACGGGAATCCGTTTACACGCGGGCATCGCTACTTGATTGAAACTGCCTCGAAGCAGGTGGACTGCTTAATCTGTCAGATCATAGAAGATGAAGTAGGAGCTTTCAGTTATGCTGAACGCTTTGCCATGGCGGTTGAGGGCACTCGCGACCTTCCGAATGTCAAGGTCGTCGGCAGCGGGCCTTTTCAGGCGACCCGGAATGTTTTCCAGGAATACTTTGTCAGAATAGAGCCTGCAGACATGCGTAAGAGTGCAATCCTGGACACGATGATATTCTGTGAGGTCGTTGCCAAAAGGCTTGGCATCACCTATCGTTTTGTCGGTGACGAGAGACATAATCCGAAGATGCAGTATGCCAATGAATTGCTGAAAGAACTTCTTCCGCCTTACGGTATCCACGTCGTTGAAATCCCGCGGATTCAAACGGGAGACCGGCCGATTTCTGCGTCTTCAGCCAGAATCGCTGCTGCAGCTGGTGATAAAGAAACCTTGCTTCAGCATGTACCGGAGACAACACTGCCGTTCATCATCGGCAACGATGAGTAACATAATTATCCGGACAGTTTGATCAGGGACTTTATTGAGATCTGCACGAAAAGACTTAAGAACTAAATTGCATGGGGTATGGAAAATGAACACTCAGCCTGGTTTCCTGAATAAAGCCGTTTATCTCATATCAAGAACTTTTCTTCTGACTGCGCTTTTGTTTGCGGCTTCCTGTACCGGCAGTCAGGAGAATATATCTCCGGAGAATACACCTGAAGGGGATGCATCTGAAGAGAATACATCTATTGTTTTATCCATGGATTCCGGGATATATTCTTCCAATACACTGGAAGTTCAGGTTCATGCTCCAAAGGGCTGTACCATCGCTTATACCACTGACGGAAGTATGCCGCAGGCAGGCAAGACCACAGGAAAAGAATCGCTTACGCTGACACTTGACCGTTCCATGAGCGGTACACTGACCGGGTATGCGGAAGATATGGCCTATCCGGGTGAACCATTGATAAGTGATAATAATACACTCCCTTTTGGTGTGGTGCTCAAGATTGCGGCAGTAGACACGAAGGGAACAGTTCAGGAATATCGGACAGAGACTTATCTGCTGGGAGAAGACATCGATGCCCGCTGGCCGGATTGTCTGATTGTTTCTCTGGCGGCAGACCCTGCGGATCTGGTGGACTATGAACGGGGAATCCTGGTAAGAGGGGCAATCTACGATCAATGGAAGAATACTGAACGCGGGAAAAAAACATTGGAAATATACGAATTATGGAATTTACAGTACGAATTCCAGAACATAGATTCTAATATTTCCCAGCACGGACGAGAATGGGAGAGATCTGCACTCCTGCAGATTTATGAACCAGGGGCTTCTTCACCAGATGCAGAACTGCCATGCGGCATCCGGATTAAAGGCGGACTTTCCCGAAAAAACAGCCAGCGCTCTTTCAACTTGTATTTCCGCAAAGAATATGGCTCTAAAGCCCTGGATTATGATTTGTTCCCCGATGTAGACCAGGTGAAGTCTTTCAGCCTGCGAAACGGTGGAAATGACGCCGATCAATTAAAGTTTAAAGATGCGCTTCTCCAGGATCTGCTTCGGAATCGCAAGTTTACCACCCAGAGTTCCAGACCGGCGGTTCTTTTCATCAACGGAGAATACTGGGGACCATACTGCCTGATTGAAAAATTATCTGACTTGTTTATTCAGGAGCATTATGGGGTAGATGCAGACAATGTGATCTTGTTTAAAGATGGAGAACTTGAAGAAGGAGAAGATGAAGACATTCGTCTGTATGATGAATTACTATCTTTTGCCGATGTGGATCTTTCTGATAAGCAGAATTATGAACAATTCTCTCAGGTGATGGACGTGCAGTCTATGGCTGAATACTTTGCGGCACAGATTTACATCGGTAATGCAGATTGGACGATGAGTAAGAACGAAGGCTTATGGCGTTCCAGGGATCATTCTTACAACGGAGGAAGATGGCAGTATATTCTCTACGATACCGAATACAGTTCCGGGACATATGGCTTTGAAAGCACCAGCGCAGAAACTGACCATTTCCAAAGAGCATTGGAAGGACACCCTCTCTTTGCTTCCGCAATTCGGAATCCGTCGTTTCAGAAACTCTTTCTGGATGCACTGTGCTCAATCGGCACAGAGAATCTATCCTTTGAGTCAGTGGATACTACGCTGGACTCGTATACAGCTCAGTGGAAACCTCTGATCAAGGACTATTATCTTCGTTTTGGGGATACTTCCGATAAATGGGAAGAGAGTCTTCAGTTTACACGGGATTTCTTCCGGAATCGTTATACGAATATTATCCCCATGGCAGAAGCTCATATTACAGAACTCCAGGCAGACTGAACCGGATACATTCCTGATAGTTCTTTTCCCGGCACGTGCATGAATCTGTATTAGCATTTCAGCCGCCATACCTGTTAATATACAGGTAAAGCACCAGGTAATATCCTGGCATGCGCAACAAAATTGTACAAGGAGGAAATATGAACAAAAAAGCAGATCAGTGGATTGATGAACACAAGGATGAACTGATCGCAGATATGCAGGAATGTCTGCGTTATCCGTCACTGGAAGGTACCCCGGAAGATGGTATGCCGTTTGGTAAAGATGTCAATGACTGTCTGGAAAGTACACTGGCAATGGCCAGGCGGCTGGGTTTTGAAGCCCATAACCTGGATGGTTACTGTGGTTATGTTGATTACGGCGAAGGAGATGAAATGCTTGGAATTTTGGCGCATCTGGATGTCGTGCCTGTCGGGGATGGCTGGCTGTATCCTCCGTTTGCGGCAGAAATTCATGATGATAAATTGTATGCCCGTGGTGCGCTGGATGACAAGGGACCGGCAGTTATGTCCATCTACGCTTTGAAAGCAGTCAAGGAAGCTGGTATACCCTTGAAGCGCAAAGTACGTATTATTCTCGGTTGTAATGAAGAAACGGGCATGAAGTGTGTGGATTACTATATTGAGAAGATGGGTATGCCGGATATGTCCTTCAGCCCGGATGCGAACTATCCGGTTGTCAGTTCCGAAAAGAGTGGCTGCGGCGGCAGAATCGTGCGGAAATACGCGTCAACAGTACGTCTGGATGCAGGGCAGGCACCCAATATTGCTCCGGGAACAGCAAAGGCATTTGTCCCGCTGGATCTGCAGACAGTCCGCAGCTGTGTTTCCGGCATTGAATTGCCGGAAAAGTTCAGCTGGACTCTGACCCCGGCAGAAGGAGGTACCGAAATCTTCATGCAGGGTGAGAGCTGCCATGCATCGCTGCCGTGGGAAGGTGCCAATGCGCTGCAGGGGCTGATTTACTTAATGAAAGATCTGCCTCTTGCACCTGAAGATAAACAGAGCATCGACGGCCTGGTCAGGAGTTTTGGCATGGGTTACTACGGAGAGAATCTCGGGCTGGACTTCGAGGATTATTCCGGCCGGTTGACCTGCAACCTCGGTGTCATGCATTGGGATGAGAATGGTTTCTTTATTACACTGGATCTGCGGGTGCCCACCAGTATGGACGGTGATTTCATCCACAAGATGCTGGATGAAGCCGCACAGGCTGCCGGCGGAACCCTGGAACGCTGGTACTATGGACAAGGCTTCTCCATTCCGGAGGATTCGGAACTGGTGCAGGGACTACTGAAAGTCTTCATTGAACGTACCGGAGAAGCAGATGCTAAACCACAGAGAATCGGCGGCGGCACTTATGCAAGGCACCTGAAGAACGCAGTTAGTTTCGGCCCGGAAGGCTACAAATGCCCCAGCAGTGTCCATGTGGCAAATGAATTTATTACCATGGAACAGATCGATCTGAACACCAAGCTCCTGGCAGATGCTATTGCGGCACTTGCAGGAATACCCGAGTAATCCTGATTCCGGTGGCTCCTGGCTATTATTGTTCAGAACAGGCAGACAAAGACTTCACATGTAAATGTGAGGTCTTTTTTGTGAGATAATCTTTGCCTGAGTCGTATATGAACTTATATCCTCCTGCACTTAATCGCATGTGGTATATAATGACATTGTATAAGCAACGATAGTTGTTCAGGAGGGGGTACTCATGGACGAGAAGAGATCAACACCTTTAGGCGCAAGAGTCTGGTTCTCCGCCGTCTTTTTCGGACTTGTGGGACAGATTGCCTGGATCGTAGAAAATATGTATTTTGCGACATTTGCGCAGGATATATTCGCTAATTCCGGAAGGGCAGATATGTCCTACGGCGTAACCACATTGATGGTAATTCTATCCGCAATCGCGGCAACCGCCACAACCATCTTTGCGGGAGGACTCAGTGACAGAACCGGGAAACGTAAGCCTTTTATCGCAGTCGGTTATATCTTCTGGGGCTTTACCATCATGTTATTTGCGTTATTGCCGATGAAGGCAGATGCGTCCAAAGTAGGATTGATTGCGGCTCTGCTTGTCTTCTTTGACTGTTTAATGACTTTCGCGGGTTCCACATCCAACGACGCGGCATTCAACGCATGGGTGGCAGATGTTACCGACAAAACCAACCGAGGTAAGTTAAACTCCATTCTTGCGATTCTGCCGGTGATTGCGGTAGTCATCGTATTCGTCGGTCTTGGCAGTTTGTACAATTCCGCAAATGAAAGTAACGCGCTGTTCTTCATCGTATTGGGTATAATTCCAATCGTGGCAGGGATCCTCGCATTGTTTGTCCTGCAGGATGCGCCGGGTATACAGAAAGCCGAAGGAAAGAACTACCTGAAGGAAACCTTCTACGGATTCCAAAAGGAGATCATCAGAAACAATAAGATGATCTACATCTGTCTTTCTGCCGCGTGTATTATTGGTATTGCCCAGCAGACCTTCTTCTCTTATCTCATCAACTTCCTGATCGTTACGCTTGGCCTGGGAGATGGTTTTGTGATTCCCATGGCAGTAATTATCGTCGGCGCTGCAGTCTTTACCGCAGTCATGGGCATCCTGTTTGACAAGAAGGGAAGAAAACATTTCTATTATCCTTTACTCACTGTTATGATTCTGGGTATTCTCTCTTTCTGGATGATCCAGTTTACTTCCGGCATAGCGAAAACCCTGATCCTGTACGTTGGCGGTGTACTGATGATGGGTGGTATATTATCTCTTACCGGAGCATTTACTTCTTCTTTCCAGGACTATCTGCCGGAAGGTACCGAAGGACGTTTCCAGGGTGTGCGCATGTGCTTTATGGTACTGATTCCGATGATTGTTGGACCAATCATCTCTCTGTTGATCGGCCTGGATGCGATGGGGATGAACGGTGAGGGATTTGTGCCTCCGTACGCGTTATTCATGGCGGCAGCGATCGTAGCGCTATTTGCGGTGATACCAATCTGGTATGTAAGAAAAGACTCTAATTAAAAAAACCGGGGTTCCCGGTTTTTATAATTGGTGAAGATAATCTGCAATGTCCTGTACTGCCTTTGCCAGTTCATCTGCTTCCGGAAGCATCACGATCCGGAAGTGATCCGGTGTCGGATAACCGAAACCGCTTCCTGGTACGATCAGGATATGTTTCTCCTTGAGTACACCCATACCAAAGTCATGGTCATCACGGATGTGGAAACGCTCCGCGTCATATTTGGGGAATACATAGAAAGCAGCGTCATTTGGTACTACACTGATACCATCATTGCGGGAAATCACATCCACAACGGCTTTTCTCTGTTCGTATAATCTTCCTCCCGGAACCAGCATTGCTTTCGTACTTTCGGGATCATTCAACGCAGCCGGTATGACCAGCTGTGTCAGGGTATTGCCGCACAGACGCATGGAAGACAGACGTTCCAGGGCATCACGGATCTCATTAAGTTCACCGTCCGGAGAGGATAATACCATCCATCCGCAGCGGAAACCACAGATGATATGCGATTTGGAAAGACCGTTGAACGTAATGACCGGAAGATCTTCTGCCATGGCAGCGGATGACACATGGACTTTTCCATCCATAACCAGACGATCATAGATCTCATCGGAAAAGATGATCAGTCCGTGACGGCGGGCGATATCACACAACGCTTTTACACACTCTTCCGGATAGAGTACACCGGTAGGATTATTCGGATTGATGATCAATAATACTTTTGTTCTGTCTGTGATCTTAGACTCAATATCCTGCAGATCCGGAAGCCAGTGATTCTCTTCAACGCACCGGTAATATACAGGTACTGCTCCGGCAAGATACGCCGCGTTGGACCATAAGGAATAATTCGGACATGGCACAAGGATCTCATCTCCGGGATCCAGTACAGCCATCGCTGCCATCTGCGCCATCTCGCTGACACCGTTACCGATGAATATATCTTCCATGACCGGATGATTCAGACCTTTTGAACGGTGATACGAAAGAATCGCTTCTCTGCTGTCCGGCATACCCCGGGAATCACAATAGGCGACGGCTTTGTCAATTCCATCCAGAAGAGCACCTCTGACACTGTCAGGAAGTGTAAATCCAAAAGCTGCCGGATTACCGGTATTTAATCTGAGAATCGATGTCCCATCCTTCATCATCCGCAGTGCTTCCTGATAAAGCGGACCGCGGATATCCGAATGAACCGTATTCATTCTTCTTGCGTTTTTGATCATGACCTTGTCCTGTATTTATCCTAAAGTATATCGCAAAAAAAAAGATTCGGCACAAATACTGCACAAATCGTCCGAAATCCTGTAATTTCATTTCTGATGATAAACTAGAAGATTATCAGCCGGATACATGTAAAGAGAAGAAAGAAGAAATGAATTATGATGATACAGAAACAGACAAGCCCTCCGGTATAGGCTATACCACCCTTGGTTACTTTCCAGATCACTTCCAGCAGGGGATTACCTTCCGTGCCGCGCAGGAACATGTAATTGCGGTTAAATACAGTATCGATAACATAGACGATTCCTGCCAGTGCCAGTGTACTCAGTATTGATATCCAGACACCCAGATAACTGAAATCGATCTCACCGCTGATAAAACGGGATATGACGTACGCAATGATCAGATCGTGATATAAGAACTGATGAATCGTATAGAAGTTAAATGAAGGAAGTGTCTGTGTGGTAGGGAAGACAACAGCCATGATCGCCGCAGGTAGAAATACGATCAATAACATCAACGGTGTAATCGTATTCTCCGGAAAGATCGAATCTATCACGATGAAATATGCCGCAAAACTACAGAGTTCCAAAGGCAGGTATTCCGTTACCTTAACATCGGAATAACCGATCAGAACCAGTTTTATGACATCGATGATGATCAGGATTGCCGCAATCGTCCTCAGTATGGTATATCTGTCCGCAAGTCCCGAAATACTATAGACAAAGGAAATGACAGCCACAAACATAGCCGACGCAGCGATCCACACAAAATGAGCAGGAGTGAACTGCCCGTATCCGATTCCTTCGGGAATATGATTCTTATGTGTCCAGAAATATTTTCTATTCATAGTAGAATTATAAACAATACACAGCAAAAAGATAGTAGCATAGTACACAATATTACATTGAGATGATTCAGAAGAATAAAGAACAGGCGATCATCATCTGTCCGATATAGTAAAGCGTAAGATTGGTGATCCGCAGAGAGAATTTAGTGACACCGGAAAACGTATTGAAGATCAGGACAACATCCGATGCGGTAAACAGAACAGCGCCTATGGCATAGATGATCGCTCTTTTTGAAGGTGTGAAGAAAGCGATACCCAGGGCAATCGCAGTCATGATAAATACCGCTCCAAGGTAGAATACACCGAAGATCTTGAACGCCGGCTTCACATCCATGGTCTTGAAGATATAGGCAAGAAGACACACGGCTGCCAATGCGCCGGCAATTGTGCAATGCCAGATCCAGACATGTCCTGCCTGCGGAATCAATGCCACAAGATAGATGATATGTCCGATCAGAAAAGCCAGTATACCCACAAGAAAGATCTTCTGTCCCTGTTTTTCAAAGACAAAGCGCAGATTCAGCAGGATATCTCCGATCATCCCGAAGAGTAAGCCGTAGAAAAACATCTTGTTGAAGACATTGTTTACCATGGTATACGCAATATAGCCGATGATCACGAACATCAAAGAAGCACTGCCCTTGAGAATATCCGCTGCCAGATACTTCTTCTCATGTTCTGTTTTAATGAATAAAGCCTGAAGGATAAAACCGATAATAATCAATACAATGATACTGTTACTCATATCCGTTTACCTCTGATATCAGTATATCTGTTTTTTCGCATACAGACAGATAAGAATGTATGAATTACAATAGTATTTAGAGAAATATGTCGTGTGTTGATGTAAACATCAGTTAAATAACACGGAGGACAAATAATATGCGTGAATGGACAAGAGAAGAAAAATACCGCTATCTGAAAGATCCTCAGGAACTGAAAGAACTCTATGAAAAAGTATCTTCTTCCATCTGGCGTCAGACCTACCATAATCAGGCAGTTACCGGACTGATGAATGATCCCAACGGGTTTGTCTGGCATGATAACCGCTGGCATTTATTCTATCAGTGGTGTCCCTGGGGTGCTGTACACGGATTGAAGTACTGGTATCATATCGTATCCAGAGATCTTGTGACATGGCAGAATCTCGGTGTATGCCTGATGCCGGATCAGGGAGATGGCTATGACAATAAAGGTGCTTATTCCGGGTCTGCCATGCCTATAGGAGATAAAATCTACCTGTACTATACCGGGAACCACCGTGATCCGGACTGGACCAGACATGCGTATACCTGCCTGGCAAGACTTGGAAATGACGGCTGGCCGGAAAAGTATCCGCTGCCTCTTTTCGGATCTCATCCGGATTATACCGAACATCAGCGGGATCCGAAGATCATCCGTGTGCCTGACCGTGATCTGTGGTATATGATCATCGGTGCGCAGACGAAATCCAAAGATGGATGCGCTCTGGTTTATTCTTCGGAAGATCTGCAGCATGGCTGGACCTTTGCGGGTGAACTGAAAGTACCAGGATACGAACACTTCGGTGATATGTGGGAATGTCCGTCCATAGAACATATCGGCGGTAAGGAAGTACTGTTGTTCTGCCCTCAGCACCTGACAATACCGGGAAGGGGAGGAAGCCAGAACCATAACGGATATATCCTCGGAACAATGAACTGGGATACATTGACATTTACACCTGAAGGACAGTTCCATGTATTGGATTTCGGCTTTGATTCCTATGCGGCTGCCTGTGCCAATAACCTGCAGGAAAAGGATAAAGCCATCCTGATCAGCTGGATGGGAGTGCCGGATGTTTCCTATCCTACGGATGAAGAAGAGTGGGCAGGTTGTCTGACACTGCCGAGAGAACTGACTGTACGTGGACGCAGATTGATTCAACAGCCGCTTCCTGAACTGAAAAAACTCAGGGAAGCCCCGGTATCTCTATCCGCAAACGAACAGGCTTGTTATGCCTTGCCTGAAGCCGCAGAGATTGAGATCGACTGCAGACCCGGAGATGTACTGCTGAATGTATTCACGGATTCAGCGGGACACGGCGGTATTACGATTGCGTATGATGAAAAGAAACATGAAATATCCATCAACCGCAGTCTTATGCGTATTACCTTCAACACCGAAGAGGGCTCTGTACGAACACGTCCTCTGGACAATGGCTTAAACCATCTGCGTATCTTTGTGGATGCCAGCTCCATCGAGATCTTCGTGAATGACGGAGACGCAGTCTTTACTTCCCGTGTTTTCCCGACCGAAGAGGAACATTGGTTCAAGGTACAGGGAGATGTCTTCACACGTATGTGGACGATCAAAAATGCGGTGAAAGACCAGTTCCTGATCTGATTCTGCAGGATAAAGAAAACTCTTCACCCACTAAGATGAAGAGTTTTTATTATTGTTTGGCGAAAGCGTTCACCGCGAATTCTTCCGCTTCAGGCATTGTACGGAAGCGGGCAATGTAGTACTCATCTGCCATTCCCTGCAGGATTCCGGGCATTCGTCCCTGCATGCACATATTCTGTCCATATTTGCGCCACATATCTTCTCTGCTGTCCGCATATCTGCAGTAATCACGTCTTCCCGCAAAAACACAGTGCCAGGAATGAGAAATCTCGGCCGGAGATTCGTTGTACATGCACATCCGCGCATACATCCGGTACAGATCCACATCACATTCATAGTTCATCATATCCAGAATATATCCTCCCGGAGGACGCATATTCACTTCCAGGCCAACCAGGTCACCGGCTTTCCCCAGCCCTTCTTTATCCTGTGTCATCATGAAGTATTCCGTGTGGAAGAATCTGGCTTTGATTCCGAACTGACGGAGAACTTCTGCGGCTTTCTGATCAATCTCTTCCGGGATCTCACGCAGAGAGTAGAAGTAATTCTCAGCTCCGTCGTTAAGAACGTCCATGACCTGTGTTTTATAGACATGGAGAGTGCGGTAGATGATCTTACCATTCTGATCGGTAAGACCGTCAAAGGACCAGATCTCACCGGTGATGAATTCCTCCATGATATACCCATGCGGATCATTATAGTCAAAGAACTCTCTGAGCTGATCCTCATTCCGGATCTTATATGTATTGTTGGCACCGACACCATCATCTGGTTTCGCAATCATCGGGTATCCCACTTCCCGGACAAAGGCTTCGGCGTCTTCCAGACATGTCGGAAGAATATACCTGGCTGTTTTCACACCGGCTTTCTGATAGAATGCCTTCATCGTGGATTTCTTCTTAAAACGCATGACAGATACTTCGTCATCTCCGGTAGTGATATTAAAATCCGTACGCAGTCTGGCATCCTGTTCCAGCCAGAACTCATTATTACTTTCCAGCCAGTCGATTTTACCGTATTTGTGGGCAAACCAGGCAACTGCCCGGTATACCTGATCATAATCAGATAGAGATGAGACCTGATAATACTCCGTACATGCCTGTTTCACGGATTCGCTGAGATAGTCATAGGGATCTTCCGCTATACAAAGAGAATTCCCTCCGAGTTCTTTCCAGGCACGGGGAAACTGATAATATGTATCAGGAAATGTAGGAGAGATAAACACGAAATTCTTCATAAGTATCTCCTTTTAACAGACAAAGTTCATATAGTAGGGTAACTCTTTTTTCCACCACGGCCAGTCATGCGCCACATCATAGCCCCAGAAATCCACCCAAGCCGGAATATCCTTGTAGTCGAATAATTCCTTCATCCTGGCTGAATCTTCCTGCATGGGATGTTCCCAGGGACCTCTGCCGCAGCAGATAATGATCTCCCTGTTGCGGTACATTTCCACATACGGATGATCGTACGGCATCCCGTTGATGTAATCTACGGGAGAGTTGGCATAAACCAGATCATCGAAGTAATCCGGGAAGAATAATCTGGCATCATAAGCACCGGAAAGGGCAATACATCCGGCAAAGATATCCGGTCTGCGAAGCGCAAAATTCAACGCATGTGTGCCTCCCATCGAACAACCGGTCGTAAGAATACCGGACGCATAATTGCCGTTGTTGGCTTCCGCGTTAATGTCAAAGATCCGCGGACATAATTCATTACAGATATAGTCCACATATTCTTCCTGTGCCTCGATACGTTTACGGTTATCCCAGCTTGTGGAAGACCAGCTGTTGTCATCGTTGGAATCACAGCAGAATAACTGGATCCTGCCGGCATCGATATACTCATGAATACAGTCTACCATTCCGTTATTCTCAAAATCATAGAAGCGTCCGCTTTGGGAAGGAAAGACAAGAACCGGACGTCCGCTGTGTCCGTATACCTTGAATTCCATATCTCTGTGCAGAGCCTGGCTATATTCCTTGTAATATGCAGTATTCATAAGATTTGCCTCCTTTGTATGTTGAATCTGAAAAATCTGTATTTTTACTCTCAAATTTTAGATGAGAACAGACAACGGGTCAACACGGTACAGGATATCTTGTATATCTAAAATTTGTACTTCTAAAAATATTTTCAGGAACATGACATACAGTTGTCCTGTTAGGTTTGTTATGATAATAACGGAGTGAAGAAAGATGAAGATTGACCGGCTGATCGGCATATTATCCGTATTACTGCAGAAAGAACAAGTTACTGCCCCGGAACTGGCGGAACAGTTTGAAGTATCCCGCAGAACCATAAACAGGGATATTGAAGACCTGTGCAAGGCAGGAATACCCATTGTTACCTTACAAGGCTCCGGGGGAGGAATCCGTATTATGGAAGGATACCGCATGGATAGGACATTACTGACCTCCAGAGATATGCAGGTGATCCTTGCCGGATTGCGAAGCCTGGACAGTGTCAGCGGAAGTACGTATTACCGCCAGCTGATGGAAAAGATCCAGGCAGGTTCTTCGGAGTTTGTCAGCGGTAAAGACTCCATCCTGATCGACTTGTCCTCCTGGTATAAGAACTCACTTGCCCCAAAGATTGAAACGATACAGAACGCCATCGAAAACAGACAGTATCTCAGTTTTTACTACTATGCGCCGTCCGGAGACAGTGAACGGATCATCGAACCGTATTATCTGATCTTCCGCTGGTCCAGCTGGTATGTCTGGGGATGGTGCAGGACAAGGGAAGACTACCGTCTGTTCAAGTTAAACCGCATGGACCATGTACAGGCTTCCGCAGAAACCTTTACCTGCCGGGAAGTACCCATGCCGGATCTGACAGATGAGAAGATCTTTCCCGGAGAGATCAAGGTCAGGGCACGGTTTTCTCCGGAAGTACGCTGGAGATTAGCAGAAGAATTCGGACCGCAGAGTTATACCGAAACAGAAGATGGATACTTATTATTTACTGCGGATTACACGGACATGGAGAACCTGGTTACGTGGCTGCTTACCTTCGGAGATAAAGCAGAGATTCTGGAGCCGGCGGAAGTCCGTGAAAAGATCCGGAAGATTACAGAACATATGATGGAGATTTACCGGGAGGAAAAATAGATGAAGCTGGATGGATTTGGCATCATGGTCGATGATATGGCGGTCATGATCCGGTTTTACAGGGATGTCCTGGGATTTGAGATTCAGGAGGAAGAGAATACCTCCAACGTATATCTGGAAAAGGATGGCACGCTGTTCCTGCTGTACAGAAAAACGGATTTTGAGAAGATGACGGGGAGAACCTTCTCCTACTGCCATGGTGTAAACGGACACTACGAAATTGCACTGAGCGCAGAGAATTACGCGGCAGTTGACAAAGCATACGAACAAGTCATCGCAGCTGGGGCAGAGAGTATCCTGGCACCTGTAACAGAACCCTGGGGACAACGTACATGCTATATTGCGGACCCGGAAGGGAATCTGATTGAGATCGGATCATTTCAGAAGGAGTGACAGAAATGGCATTTGACTTTAAGAAAGAATATAAAGAATTATACCTGCCCAAAGCCAGACCGGAGATCATTACTGTACCAAAGATGAATTACATTGCTGTACGCGGCAGCGGTGATCCCAACCAGGAAGGCGGAGAATACAAGGCCGCAATCGGGTTGTTGTATGGCATAGCTTTTACGATCAAGATGAGTAAGAAGGGTGATCATAAGATTGAGGGATACTTTGATTATGTTGTACCACCTCTGGAAGGCTTCTGGTGGCAGGAAGGCATAAACGGAGTCGATTACACACAAAAAGACAAGTTTCAGTGGATCTCTGTAATCCGTCTGCCGGATTTTGTGACAGAAGAAGACTTTGCGTGGGCAAAACAGGAAGCATCCGCAAAGAAGAAACAGGATTTTTCCAAAGTGGAATATCTGACTCTGGAGGAAGGTCTGTGCGTACAATGCATGCATATCGGCGCGTATGACGATGAACCGGCAACGGTCGCCGCCATGGATCAGTACATCGAGGAAAACGGATATGTGAATGACTTTACGGATACCCGCAGACATCATGAAATCTATCTATCTGACGCAAGAAAGACCGCTCCGGAGAAACAGAAGACCGTGATCCGCCATCCGATCCGGGAGAAATAACGCATGCACTATGTCGACGCGAAGGGGTTATTGACCGGCAGCGGCAGCTGGTACGGCATGAATATCTACCGGGGATGTTCCCACGGATGTATCTACTGTGACAGCAGGAGTAAGTGTTACCAGTTTACCCACCCGTTTGAAGATATCGAAGTAAAACGCAACGCACCGGAACTTCTGGAGAAAGCCCTGCGGTCCAAGAGACACAAAGCCATGATCGGTACAGGGTCCATGTCAGATCCGTACATGCATTGTGAGGAACAACTTGGTCTGACCCGCAGATGTCTGGAGATCATTCATCAGTATGGCTTCGGTGCCGCAATCCAGACAAAATCCGACCGGATACTCCGGGATCTTGATTTGCTGGAAGAAATAAACAAGGAAACGAAATGTGTCGTACAGATCACCCTGACAACGTATGACGATGATCTGTGCCGGATCATTGAACCGGAGGTCTGTAATACGAAGCGGAGAATCGAAGTACTTCAGATCTTACAGGAACGAGGCATACCCACAGTTGTATGGATGACCCCGATTCTGCCGTATATCAACGATACGGAAGAGAATGTCAGGAAGATCCTGGATGCCTGTGTACGTACCGGGGTAAAGGGAATTCTCTGTTTCAACATGGGACTTACCCTGAGAGAAGGAGACCGGGAATACTATTACGCAGCCCTGGACAAACACTTTCCGGGAATGAAAGAGAAATACATGAAGGTATACGGAGATGCCTACGAACTGCCAAGTCCAAACGCAGAAAAACTGATGAAACTGTTCCGGGAAGTGTGTCAGGCACATCAGATCCTGTATACGACGGAAGACTGTTTCCGGTATATGCACACATTGCCGGAGAAATACAAACAAATCGATCTGTTTACCATCTAAGGAGAAGAATTATGGAATATATCCGGATCACAAAAGAAAATCTTGAACAGGAACATATCTGCTGCGCCATATCCAACAATAAGGATATTCAGGTATCTTCCAAGAAAGCCTGGCTGAAAGACAGACTGGATGAAGGTCTTGTCTTCCTGAAGAGTAAGGAAAGAGGAAAATGCTTTATTGAGTATATCCCTGCGGAGAACGCATGGGTACCCATTGAAGCCCCGGAATACATGTATATTGATTGTCTGTGGGTATCCGGTTCTTTTAAGGGACATGGATATGCGAATGACCTGCTTGGATACTGTATCGAGGACAGTAAAGCAAAAGGGAAAACCGGTTTGTGTATTCTGTCTTCCGCAAAGAAAAGGGGATTCCTGGCAGATCCGAAGTTCCTGAAGTATAAGGGGTTTACCGTGGCAGATGAGTCCGATAACGGTATACAATTGTGGTATCTTCCGTTTACGCCGGATGCTCAATCTCCGAAGTTCCGGGAATGCGCAAAACACCCTTATACAGAAGAAGACGGCTATGTCCTGTACTACACACACCAGTGTCCGTTTACAGCCAAATATGTGCCTGTTATCGAAGAGATAGCCAAGGCACACGGTGTTCCGTTCCGCTCTGTGCATATCCAGGACAGGACCACAGCACAGAATACACCGTCACCGGTCACTACCTACGCTCTGTTCAAGAACGGAAGTTATGTCACAAACGAAATACAGTCCGATAAGAAGTTCCTGAAATTACTGGAAGAATAGAGATGAATCATGGGAAAAGAACAGAATAAACACATGATGGAATATGTCATGGACCAGCTGCGCGGGTTACCGGGAGTACGGCAGATCGGTATGATGGGAGGTTACATCTTTTACTATAATGACCGGATCTTCGGAGGAATCTATGAATCCGGAGAGTTACTGATCCGGGTTACGGAAACCAGTAAGAAGTATATGCCCGACAGTCATCTGGTATTACCGTACGAAGGCGCAAAGGAGATGCTGGTATGTACGATTCTGGAGGACAGAGACACCCTGCAGGAAATGATTGAAGAGATGTGGGATGAACTCCCGGAAAGAAAGACAAAGAAGAAATAAAAGGTTCCTGCCGGAACCTTTTTCTTACTTGTTTATGATCAGACTAGATGATCTTGTCCAGCCACCCTGTACAGAGTTCTGCCCATTTCGCTGTCTGCGGCACTTTCATCCCGAGGTCATTCCTGCCGTCTGCCAGCGCCAGGCCATGTACACCCTCCGGGAACAGATGCATCTCAAAGGGAATACCTGCAGCCGTCAAGGCCTGCCCAAGAGTAAAGGAATGACGAGGATCATCACTGTTTGTCTGCCAGATGAAGAACGGAGGCGTTTCCCGCGTGATGTTCACTTCCGGCGAATAATAGAACAGTTCTTCTTTATCCGCAAAGAATGGATTGCGGATCGTACTGGAGAAAGGATCCACAAAGAATCCTCCGGGCAGTCCCGCAAACGCGAATGCTCCGTAGCCTAATACAGCACCATCGGGACGGCAGGACTCTCTTTCCACAGGATCCTGTGCCTGCGGATCTCCCAGGTCGAAGTGTGTTGCCGCATTCCCGGACAACATACCGCCTGCGGAGAAACCCATACATACAACTTTATCCGTTACACCGAATTCTTCTTTCTTACTGCGGATCATACGGATCGCTCTCTGGATATCCAGCAGGGCATCTTTTCTGCCGTAGGGCTTAAGACGATAGGTGAGGATCGCTGTATTAAACCCATGTCTGGAGAAGTATTCCGCAACGTTGAATCCTTCGCATCCGGTTCTGGTCTCGAAACCTCCGCCGCAGCTGACAATAATCGTTCCTCTTGTTTCTTCCGTATTCTGTCCCGGAACGAAGATCAGGGATGGTTCCGGCTGAAGAGGATCCCGGTCATCGTATCCCGGTGTCTGTCCCTTTGGCCACAACGGTGTCTGAATAAATCTATTAACCGCATCATTCCAGGTTTTCAGGTTCTGTTCGATATTCATCGTCCCATCCGGTTTTCTGTGTCTTGCGACAGGGATGATTACCGCATCCTCCTGTATACACCTGGCTAATTCTTCATAATTCTTCTGATACATAGTTCCTCCTGAAAAAGTCCATACACTGTATGGACCTTTATGTTTTAGATCACGTTCTCTTCTGTCTCAGCATTGAAGACATGAAGTAATCTCGGGTTGAAACTGAAAGTAAACTTCTCACCGATCTCAACCTTGTCCAGATCCAGATTTGCTGTAGGAATAACGGCTACGATATCATCACCGTTCATATTGATGTGGAGATGTACCTCACTGCCCATCATTTCAGATACTTCGATCTCACCGGTGAATCCCTGGTCTGCCATTTCGACATGGACAGGACGTACGCCGACGATGACTTCGCATTCCGGATAGTTCTTTTCTTTCAGGGCTTTCTGGTGCTTGTCATCCAGCTTGATATCCAGATTCTGGATCGTGATGTAGTAGTCACCATCTTTCTTGGTCATCGGTACATGATGGAAGAAGTTGATCTGCGGTGTACCGATAAAGCCGGCGACGAATGTGTTAACAGGATGATTGAAGACTTCCTGCGGTGTACCGACCTGCTGGATAAAGCCGTCTTTCATGACAACGATACGGTCGCCAAGAGTCATGGCTTCCACCTGGTCATGGGTAACGTAGACAAAGGTTGTATCGATCTTCTTACGAAGCTTGATGATCTCTGAACGCATCTGACCACGGAGTTTGGCATCCAGGTTGGACAAAGGTTCATCCATCAAAATGACCTGCGGCTGTCTGACGATTGCACGTCCGATAGCGACACGCTGTCTCTGACCGCCGGAAAGAGCTTTAGGCAATCTGTCCAGGATCTGGGTGATTTCCAGAGTCTTGGCTGCTTCGCGTACTTTCTTGTCGATCTCATCTTTCGGCATCTTCGCCAGTTTCAGAGAGAACGCCATGTTATCATAGACCGTCATATGCGGGTAAAGGGAATAGTTCTGTAAGACCATCGCAATGTTCCGGTCTCTCGGCGCAATGACGTTGGACAGGACATCCCCGATATACAATTCACCGGAAGTGATTTCTTCCAGACCTGCGATCATACGCAGTGTTGTTGACTTACCGCACCCGGAAGGCCCTACCAGTACGACGAATTCCTTATCTTTGATTTCAAGATTGAATTCCTGTACGGCAACGACACCTTCATCGGTGATCTGCAGATTCGGGACAAAACCTTCTGCCGGCGCAGTTTCCTGCGGTTTCTTTGCTTTCTTCCGGGATTTTACTTCATCTGCTGTGATCGGATAGATCTTCTTAATGTTCTTTAATGTTATACTAGACATTCTTGACCGCTCTGACAGTTCCGCCTCCGCTTTCCTGTCTCATCTCATACCGACATAAAGATATGAGACATTCTCAGCACGTCTCCACAATGCTGACCCGCGAGCCACGGTATTCCTCCTTTTCTTTACCGCCTGTTTCGGTGGAGCGCAGTTTTCTATGTTCATTATCCCAAGAACACCGGGAAAATCCTTATAAATATGTATGCTGAATTTCCAAAAAAAAGAAAGAATAGAAATTTATAAACAGAGAATTTTTATTTGAATTCTTTTATGTACAGGCTTTGTTATGCTTGAAACAGATACAGAAATGAGGAACCATCATGCATGAAATCAAGACTGTAAAAGTGAATGGTATTACGCTGGCTTACCGTGAATACGGAAGCGGAGATAAGTATCTCTTGTCAACACAGAACTTCTTCTTCAAGGATTCCCACATGGCTTTGCTGGGACAGCCTCCGTATGATTATCACTGCTTTCTCGTGTATATGAGAGGATATGGTGAATCTGAACATATCTATGATGAAACGTTAAGAGACTATGCCGAAGTCTGGGGTGAAGACCTGATGGCATTCGCGGAAGTCATGGGTATCCAATCGTTCTACTATACGGGAATATCCCACGGAAACTGGGCAGCCTGGTATATTGCCTTCCATAAGCCGGAACTGATCCGTGCCTACGTCTGCTGTGACGGGATTACCCAGTATCATGAGGAAAGAGACCTGCCCAGTCCGCTGAAGAAGATGCGTGATCACGCGGAAGAATACGTCGGGAATAAAGAAGTCCTCTCAAGGGTGGCCTGGATCGAAAACTGGCCGACGGAGAACCCGCAGAGACTAAAAAGAAGAAAAGAAAACTTTGAGGAACATCTGGATATCCTGATGCACAGGAAGAAAGAAGAATTTGCTCTGCCCATGCTTGGAGATATGACCGGATGTAAGGCAAAGAGTCAGGAAGAACTGATTGAAAGACTTCACGAGAT
Source organism: Solobacterium sp. (assembly GCA_017512555.1). Lineage (GTDB taxonomy): Bacteria > Bacillota_I > Bacilli_A > Erysipelotrichales > Erysipelotrichaceae > Bulleidia. The sequence continues at coordinate 23,421 of JAFWFE010000046.1, forward strand.
ATCCTTCCCGGTACTGATCTGGGAGGGAGGACTGGATCCTCTTGCCACACCGGAAGCAGCCCTGGAAGTTGCCAAGGCCATCCCGGGAGCGCAATACCTGATGTACCAGCATCTCGGACATGGCGGTGCCGATGAAATGCCGGAACTTACCGCAAGAGATTGTGATCGTTTCTTCAAGGATGTTGAAGGAAGAATACTCTAGGAGGAAGAAACATGAAATTACAACTAGCTGAAATCTTCGGAGAACACATGGTCTTCCAGCAGCACAAAGAAATCCCGGTATGGGGCAGAAGTGCTGCGGATGACGAAATCCTCATTGAACTGGGAGAAGATCGTGTGTGCGTAAACACGGAAAACGGATTCTGGAAGGCTGTCCTTCCGCCGCGGGAACCGGGAACCGGGATTACTATGAAAGTCGCTTCCAAAGTAACCGGAGAAGTACTGCAGTTCACGGATATTGCGGTAGGAGAAGTCTGGCTTGCGGGCGGACAATCCAACATGGAATTCATCATGAAATATGATGTGGACGCGGAAGAGATGAAGAGTACAGAAGATGATCATGATCTGCGTTTCTTCTGTTTCCCTCAGACACCGTTCCTGGGTTATCTGGAGAAGGAACCAATTCCCGAACAGGGATTCTGGAGACGCTGGGAAGGACCGTCAAACAAGATCATGTTTTCGGCTGTCGGCGCGTATATGGCAAGGATCCTGAGAAAGGAACTGGGAATACCGGTGGGAATCATCGGCTGTAACTGGGGAGGTACGCCGGCGTCCGCCTGGACATCGATGGAAGATCTGAAGAATAACGAAAAACTCTCTCCCGTCCTGGAAGAATACGAGAATAACTGCAGACAGATTGACTGGCGGAAGTATATTGAGACTTCGGAACTGCCTGTACCCGTACCGGATGAAAACCAGAAAGCGTTCATGGACCGGTTCATGATGGGGGAGGATATGACAGAATTCTTCAAGAATATGGAGAATCTTCCGAAACCGGATATCAGTGTCTGGGGAACATATCCGATTGCGCCTCGTTCTGCCACAAGACCTTCCGGGTTATATGAGATGATGCTGAAGCGGGTGGCTCCGTATGCGCTGAAGGGCTTTCTCTGGTATCAGGGAGAAGACGATGACGCGCGTAACTGGGCAGACTTCTACGACGAAAGCATGAAGACAATGATTCAAAGCTGGCGCAGACTCTGGGCGGAAGAGCTTCCGTTCTTCCAGGTGGAACTGGCTCCGTTCCGCGGTGTCGGAATCACCGGAGCGAAGAAGTACGCGGAAATGCGTCATCGGCAGCACAAGGTTTCTGAAGAACTGGCAGATGTCCACGATATCTGTATCCTGGATGCCGGAGAAGAGTTTAACATCCATCCCCGTCATAAGAGACTTGTCGGTGAGCGTCTTGGACGAAGTGTCATGAAACATGTCTACGGTGAGGCTAAGTATATCGGGGATTGTCCGTCATTCTCTTCGGTGAGACGTGGTGAAGACTGTATAGAACTCACGTTTGACCATGCGGAGGGATTACACATCTGCGGAGATCTTCATCAGGAACTCTTCCTGTCCGCCGGGGAAAGACCGCTGGAATACGAAGCGGAAGTAACCGGTGAACATCTGGTTCTGAAAGGGAATTTCCGGAACGAACCGGAGATACAGATCCGGTATTGTGAAGATAACTATTGTGTCGCTAAATTATTCAATTCCGAAGGGGATCCGGTTTACGGATTTACCTGTAACGTTTAGGAAATATTACACAGCGGAGGAATGATGAAAAACAGAGAAGTAATTGAAAAGATCCTGGCATATCATCCGCAGTTTCCGGCGGAGTATGCAGGCTGTGATGATTATAAGGCCGGTGATCCGGAAGCGGAATGCACAGGTGTCGTATGCGCGCTGACTCCCAATATCCATGTGTTGCGTAAAGCTATCGAACTCGGCGCGAATCTCATTGTCGTGCATGAACCGACGTTCTATACATCTGCGGATAAAGACGGGTGGTTTGAAGATTTTGAGAATACGGTCTACGAAGAGAAAAAAGCACTGATTGATGAACACGGTATCTGTATCTGGAGAGACCACGATCATATGCACGCACATCGTCCGGATTCCATCTTTACCGGTGTTCTGAAATATCTTGGATGGGAAGACAAGGCAGTACTTGACCCGGACAGTGTTCTGTTCGGACATTATCTCGTAACGATTGAACCGGAGACGCTGAGAGAACTATGCGAAGAGATCATTGAAAAGATCGGTCTCAACGGACTGCGGTATGTCGGTGATCCGGATGCGGTCGTTTCCAGAATTGCGTTTGTCGGCCATCTCTATCCGATGAACTACAAGAAGAAAGACGGAACGACAGGGGAATACTCCGTAAAGGTCATTGAGACCCTGGAGAAGAAAGCGGATGTGATCCTGCCGGGAGAAGTAATCGACTGGACAACACTCTCCTATGTACGTGACGCTGTAGAACTGGGGAAGACCAAGGCAGTAATCAATATTGGTCACTTCAACTGGGAAGAACTTGGTATGCGTTATATGAAAGACTGGCTGAGTGATCTGGTAACAGAAGTACCGGTTCATTATGTGCCAAGCAAGGATATGTACGGATTTATCGTCAAAGGAGGAAACAACGGATGAAGATAAAGGAACTCTTACCGAAATGCCGGATCCACGGCAGAACGTTGTACGATGAGGAAAAGAACGCTCTTTACATGAACTGGACCTGTACCGGGATTACTGTGCGTTTCCGCGGGAAAACGCTCAAAGTGCGTGTATACGCGGAACCGGACCAGACTCCTGCCATGCCGGGTATGCCTCAGCCTCCGGCAGACTGGCCTTGTCTTGGGGCGGCAGTTGGTGATGAACTCATTTACCGCCATGAATGCAGAGAACCCGAACAGTGGCTCACCGTATACGAAAGCGAAGAAGAAAAGACTGTGGACCTGCGTCTGATCAAGCTTTCGGAGAATGCCCGCGGAAAACTGGGGCTGGCGGATGTGGTCACTGACGGTGAATTCCTGGACCTGCCGGAAGAAAGGAAACCGGTCATGGAGATCGTCGGA
>JAFWFE010000047.1 GCA_017512555.1 Solobacterium sp.
CCAGATTTCTTTCTTTTCCAATTCGCTCCGGTGATTTATGCCTCAGTTTCCATTCGTTGTATATCTCTACCTTTTCCTCATAACTCAGTTTCATTGAAAAACACCCCTTAAGTTGTTGTTCAACTTTTGGGGTGCAGTTCATCAGGGTATGATTTTTCTTTTGAGGAATTTCGTTGATTACGGTTATGTAATGTATGGGTGTGTACCTTTACGGCGGCGGTTTTCCTCTCAGACAGAGAGGAAGTGATGTGTCATGGACTTTTCATTATACATCAGTATTCTAAGTCCGGTTCTTTCGGCAATATGTCTTGGAATCGCTCTGAATAATAAAAAAATAACCGCCCCTAAGTTTTTCAATCAGCGGTTATTTCCACACTGAGAGGGACACCGTCATCGGTACCACCCTTTTCATGTATATTATAACATAATCACCCCGGATATTCACTAATCCCGGAGAAGACCGCCTGTCTGGTTCATATCCTGACCACACTTCGGGCAACACAATTTCCCCTGATGTCTGAATCTTCCGTTCATCTTCAGCAGTGTATTACACTTCTCACACTGATGCGGATATCTGCGTACCAGCCGGTAATGCTTTCTCAGATCTTCAGAAGTCACATATCCTGCATCTGCACAGAACTTCTGATGTTCATTCCCTTCTTTCGGCACATACATGGAATAATCAGTTACACAAACATACTCTCTGCACTGTTCACACAACCCGAATGTATCCTCCGCATTGATAGCGCCGTCAGGATATTCCGCAAAGAACTGTCTGACTTCTTCACCCAGTTTTCCATCCTTCGCATCCTGCAGTGTCTGCTTGTACACTACCGGGAACAAGCCTCCGATTCCTTCACTGATCTCTGCTTCATATCCGCATGTATCACACTTGTATATCCTTGTCTGTCCCATTTATATTCCTCCTGTCTTTACTCTTTTTATATTACGTATTCCTGCCCGCAAAAAACATGACAGTGATTCTTCATGGTTTCTTAATCATCCCTTAAGAAGTTTGGGAAAGATGTGCAGTATAATAGATTCATGAAATTTCTTCGCCGGTTAGTTCTCTGTATACTTATTATACTCTTTCTGGGAGTAGGTTTTTTAACCGGCAGCGGATATCTTTGCTACAAGGATTCTGTACAGGAGAAACCCATTCTCACCGCTGTACAGCCATATGTCAACGATCCCGAATTCGTTTCCTTCAATGACATCGATACAGACTTCGTGAATGCGGTCGTAGCGGTAGAAGACAAGCGTTTCTTTTCCAGGCATGGCTTTGACTGGGTCGCCCTGATCCGTGCCATCCTGAATAATCTGCAGGCCGGCAGAGCGGTAGAAGGCGCAAGTACGATCACCCAGCAGACAGCTAAGAATCTCTACTATCTGGGTAAACCACGTGGTTTCCGGGAGAAGATTGCGGAAGTATTCATCATGTTTGACATGGAGGAACACTTCACCAAGCGGGAGATCTTCGCCATCTACGCAAACATGAATTACTACGGTGACGGATACTGGGGCATCGGTCAGGCATCCCGGGGATACCTTCACAAGGAGCCGGGAAATCTGTCCATTGCCGAAGCAGCCATGCTGGCAGGAATTCCCAACGCACCGGGAAGATACCAGTGGTCAACCGGTTACGACCTTGCCAAGAAACGCCAGGAGAAAGTTCTTTCGCGAATGTATGAAGACGGGATGATCTCCGAGAAGTCCTACCAGGATGCCCTGGCAGAAAAATTACGATAAGACAGATCACTGCGATGAAGATCTGTCTTTTTTTGTGTCTCTGCTTCCAAAGGCATCCTGTGTATAATGAGTACAGGAGAATGATTTATGAAACTTCAGTATGTATTTGTTCATGGACTTTCCGGCTGGGGAAGCTACGACGAGCAGTATGCGAAAAACCCGTACTGGGGCATGAAAAACGGTGACCTGATGAACTATCTCCGGGAACTGGGATATGACTGTTATGCGGCGTCTGTAGCCCCGAAAGGAAGCGCCTGGGACAGAGCGTGTGACCTCTACGCCCAGCTGACCGGTACGGTGACAGACTACGGCGCAGTACACAGCAGAAAAGCAGGACATGAACGCTGCGGCAAGGACTTCACAAATATCCCTCTGATCAGGGAATGGGACGAGGAACATCCCATCGTCTTGATCGGGCACTCTTTCGGCGGTGCAACGATCCGGTTATTCTCACAGTTACTGGTATACGGTGACAGTGAAGAAGCTGAAGGTACTCCACCGGAAGAACTCTCCCCGTTCTTCCGCGGAAACAACGCCGGACTGATTCGCGGTATGGTTACCCTTGCGGCACCACATAACGGCACAACTGCCTATGATCTTTACGAAGACCCGGATTTTGATCCGGCTTCGGTCAAGGTTCCTTTCTCCGCAAGAATGTTCGCCAAACTCATGGTGATGAACAACCGTACAGAGCCTGACGGCAGAGCTTCCTGGGATTATGCGGCATACGACATGTATATTGATAACGCAGACGCACTGAACCAGCGGATTCAGACGATCCCTTCTGTCTATTACTGGTCCTATCCTGCCTGCTGCACAGAGATAAAGAACGGTGTCAGCTGTCCAATCAAGAGTATTACCGAGCCCTTCTTTGTCCAGACTTCCATGCGTATGGGCGCCTACCAAGGGAGAACCAGAGGCGGAATGGTCATTGATCCCTCCTGGCAGGAAAACGACGGCCTGGTGAACACGATCTCTGCTAAAGCACCCTCACATTCACCCGCAAAAGAGTACGTGCCAGACAATGTTACACCGGGAGTATGGAATATCATGCCTGTATACCCGCATGACCACATGTCCTTTCAGGGAGGTATGATGAAACACCATGATATCTTTCCCTTCTACAAACAAATGATGGAAACCGTGAATACCGTACTTGTTGAGTAGATTATCACGCATCAGTAAACAGACACAAAAAAGCCGATCTGTACTAGACCGGCTTCATTTATTAATGGTGGAGCTTAGCGGGATCGAACCGCTGACCCCCTGCTTGCAAAGCAGGTGCTCTCCCAGCTGAGCTAAAACCCCATGTATTTCAATTCGGTTATATGGTGGGCCTGAATGGACTTGAACCAACGACCTCACCCTTATCAGGGGTGCGCTCTAACCACCTGAGCTACAGGCCCACAACCGAATGCTTAATAAATATAGCAAAACCACTTTTCAAAGTCAACATGATTTTTCAAAGAATTTAATTCACAGATACAAAAACTTATTGAATGCGGTTACAATATCCAAAAGAGGATGAAATATGAAAAAGATATTGATGATCGGCGGTACAGGTACGATCTCTTCCCCTATCACCCGCCGTCTCTGCAAAGACCCGGAGAACCAGGTATATCTACTCAACAGAGGAAACAAGAATACTCCCGAACATGCGGAATCCATCATTGCGGATGTCCGTGATACCGATACCCTGCACGAAATTCTGAAAGATAAATCGTTTGACAGTGTGATTGATTTCATCCTGTACACCCCTGAGGATGCGGAAGAAAGAGTACGTTTATTCAAGGGAAAGACAAGACAGTATATCTTTATCAGTACCAATGTCGCCCTGAATCATGAATATGTCCTGGAGATCAATGAAGATCTCCCCGCCGGAAACGACTACTCCAACTACGGCAATATGAAGGCACAATGCGAAGAGATCCTGATGCGTGCGTACCGGGAAGAAGGTTTTCCGGTAACGATCGTACGTCCCACCCAGACATACTCGGAAAACCGTATTCCCCTGAGTGTCAAGCCCTCTTCTTACTGGGCTGTCGTTTCCCGGATCCTGCGGGACAAGGAAGTGATCGTACACGGTGAGGGTGAAGGCATCTGGGCAGGAACACATGCGGAAGATTTCGCGCGGTATTTTGTGCCCCTGGTCAGCCATCCACGCTCAATCGGAGAGATCTATCAGATCATGAATCCGGAGCCGTATACCTGGGATATGTTGTATCATACTCTGGGAGAAATCTACGGTCATACGACCAGGATCGTACATATCCCCGCAGAACTGCTGTCTTACAGTAAACAGTATGCCCTGGGAGAATCTGTCCGCGGTGACAAGCACTACTCCTGTCTGTTTGATATACACAAGATTCAGGAGATCTCCGGAGACCTGTCCTTTACCATATCCATGCGTAAGGGGCTGGAAATGTACAAGGAGTACATGGATGAACATCCGGAGCTGAAGAAAGAAGACCCTGCATTTGAACAGTGGTGTGATGATACGATTGCGTTATACCGTAAACTGCAGGATGAATTTGCGGAAGAGATCCGCTGAGAAAGGACAAACCCATGTATTGTTACAAGATATGTTCCACATTGGAAAAGAAAGATACCTTTAACGGTGAACAACCCTATGTCCTCGTCATGAACGATCAGGAATGGCCGCAGTTTTCCGAGGAGAACTTCGACGGCATTGATGAAGTATTTAATCTGAATGATATACGTATTACGAAGGCAGAAGTACACTACAGCACGCTTTCCGGTACAATCGCCATCCCGGACCGTCAGGATATCAACGCTGATCCCAGCACTTTCGCGTATGTCCTGGATAAACGAGGTATTGTCTTCCTGGATAACGGTACAACTGTCTATGACATCCTTGAGCACATCAGTCAGAACTATCACTGGCACCATCCTTCCCTGGAACGTTTCCTGTACATATTCCTTCTCGCTACGGTCAAAGACGATCTCTTTGTTCTGGAAGACTATGAAAAAGATCTGAACCAGATTGAGGATGCTTTCCTCTCGGGAAATACAGACATGGATCTCTTCTACCACGTCAATGAACTGCGCGGAGAATTCCTGGATCTGCGTACACACTACGAACAGCTGATTGATCTCAGCCAGGTCATGGAAGAGAACGAAAACAACTTCTTCGCTTCCGGCAATCTGCGTTACTTCCGCTTATTCAACGAGCGTGTTTCCCGGCTGATGGATATTCTCAATTCCCTGCGTGAATATACTCTGCAGGTACGTGATCTGTATCAATCCCAGCTGGATGTACGTCAGAACCGTGTCATGACCTTACTGACCATCGTCACTACGATATTCATGCCTCTGACCCTGATTGCCGGTTGGTACGGCATGAACTTCCGGTATATGCCGGAACTGGAATCCCCGCACGGATATCTGATTGTCATTGTTCTTTCGGTAATCATTGTGATTGCGGAACTGTACTACTTCAAGAAGAAGAAACTTCTGTAATCATGTTGTATGACAAAGATATACGGGAACCGTTGTTTGACTTTCTGGAGATGACCTGCGGTACGATCCGTATCCTGGAAGAAAAGACCATGGGTAAGGCACGTGCGGATATCCTGATGGTTACCGGCGAAGGCCTGTACGGCATAGAAATCAAGAGTGACGCCGATACCTACACACGGTTAAAGAAACAGGTACGTTACTACGACCAGTACTGTGACTACTGTTACGCGGCAGTAGGCACAAGACATGCCCTGCACATCGGGGAACATATCCCCTCTCACTGGGGAATCATCACTGTCGATGAAGAAGACCACCAGCCGGATTTCTACATCCTCCGGCGTCCCGCAAAGAACCCCAGGGATACCTTGAAGAAGAAACTATCCCTGTTATGGCGTCCGGAACTGGTGCATCTCCTGCAGAAAAACAAGCTCCCCGCGTACAAACAGAAAAGCAAGAAGTTTGTCAACGAAGCACTATTGAAGAAAGTTCCGGCAGAGATTCTTCACCGGCAGATTCTCGAAGAATTATTTGAGCGTGACTATACCTTGATTGAAGAAGAAATCAGGCAGTATAAACAGAAAAAAGGAGGCTGAACGCCTCCTACATTTCGTTATAGATCCGGCTTAACTCCTGTAACAATTCCGGATAACTGAAGTTTGTGCCATAAACAATATTGATTTCCCGGATCATACTCATATTCTCAATCGGCAAGGCTGCCAGAAGTTTCTTCTTCGTATCATCCAGGCAGGCACTCTTGGGAAGTACCGACACACCATATCCTCTCCGCACAAGATTCTTGATCGTCGCTATATTATCTACTTCCAGAATCACATCAAATTCATCAATACTGATATTCTGGCTCTCCAGAGAAGCGATAAACAAGTTACGTGTACCGGAATTCGGCAGACGCAGGATCAGCTTCTCTTTTTTGATATCCTGGACCGTGACGATATTCTTCTCTGCCAGGATATGATTCGGAGCTGTCACCAGCATCAGGCTGTCCATATCCAGCTGCATCTGGTTCAGCGCAGGATCGTTGATCTTACCGTCAATGATGGCGAAATCCAGTTCAAAGTTCTTGAGTTTCTCTCTCAGTTTATCCAGGGTATCCGTAATCAGTTTTACCGATACTCCCGGGTAAGAAGTCACGTATTTGGCGAGTGCTTCCGAAATGCGGTTACTCTCCACCGTATGTGTGATCCCGATGTTCAGGGACAACGTACCGCTGGCCTGGTCAGCCAGATCACTCTTCATGTTGTTGTACAGGGACAACATCGTCCTAGCACATTCGACAACTCTTTCCCCTTCACGGGTAAGGATCAGATGATTCCCCGCACGTTCAAAAATCTTTACTCCGGTTTCATTTTCCAGAGCGCGGATATGCTGAGAGATGGCGGGCTGTGTCAGGTTCAGTGCTTTGCCTGCCTGCGTGTAATTTCCTGTCTCCACGACTTTCAACAGGGTATATATTTTGGAATCCAACATGGTTACTTCTCCGTTCTATGCATGATGTACCCGCAGAAATCACAGGTCTGGAACTTTTCTTTCCGGAAAATGAATACTCTCTGTCAAGTTCATCATAAATATGTGAAATACTTATGTAAAATCACAATTCCTGATATATTCATAAATATTTTTTATACTTAGTCAAAATAATGTATGCGTTTACAAAACTCTATTTCAAGATAATCGAAAAAACAATCAAGCAACAGTATAAATGTTTGTTATTCACGTGCTTTCTTCTATAAGTATATCTTTTACATGATAATAATCTCTTATGCAGGGATAAAAAGACATAATGGGAGAATATCTGCTATATTGTATTCATGTCTTTTCAGAATAAAGAAAAACTCCGTGAATCCGGTCTGACCCTGTTTACCGCACTGATCGTCACCTGTGTATTCTGTTTTCCCTATCTCCGGAATTCCTTCCTGTACATCGGACACGATCACTTCTTTCACCTGTCCAGAATTACCGGGATGGCAGACGCCTTGTCACGGGGTGATCTTCTCCCGTTAATCTATCCATACAAGAATAACGGCTTTGGTTACGCCGGTCCCACGTTCTACTGCGACCTTCTCCTGATTCCTTTTGCGCTTCTGTACCTGTGCGGTATTGCGTTATCCACGACATACAAGATCGTGATCTTCACTGCCACACTGGCCGCCTATCTGTCTATGTACTATTGTCTGAAACAGATGTTTGGCAAGTCCATGAACGCGCACATCGTGGCTATACTTTATACCTTTGCCAATTACCATCTGGTCAACGTCTATATCCGCGGAGCCTTGGGAGAGATCTTCGCCTTGATCTTCTTTCCCCTGGTTTTTCTCGGCCTGTATCAGATCCTTGTACAGAAGAAATCATCCTGTACCACCCTTTGTGCCGGCATTACCGGACTAATTCTCTCCCATAACATTTCCTTTGTGTTCGGGATGATCCCGGTCCTGTTGTATACCTGTATCTTCTCCGGAGACCTGCGGATGTCACAGCTGCGGACGATCTTCCGGGCTCTGGCATGGGCTTTCCTGCTGACTGCCTGGTACACTCTGCCAATGCTTGAACAACTGCGTCAGCAGAAACTGATCGTACACTTTTACGCCGCCAACCTTGCCCTGGAAAGCCAGGCCATGAATCTCCATGATTATATGACAAACACCCTGGCTTCTCCCCTGGATTTCCACACAAACCTCGGCTGGTTTCTTCCCCTGCTCTCTGTCCCGGTCTTTTTCCTGCGGATCCGCAGCCGGAAGGTACACCTTTTCATCCTTACCACCGCCGTTCTTGGCTGGATCTGTTTTCTTCTCCCTGCAGAGCTCATTCCCTGGGATAAACTTGTTCATTTACGCTTTATCCAATTCCCCTGGCGTCTGATGATCCTGGCCTTACCTGCCTTCTGTATCTGTACCTGCGCATTATTTACCTATGCTAAGGGGATGCGAAATGCCATCGTCACTCTTGGTATTACCCTGTTGATCCTGATCAACACCGGATTCCACATCCATGGATTGTGCAGTGATGCGTGGGACTTCGGAATCACCTCCGGTACGACTTATGAAGATATTCTTGCGGGTGAGGTTATAGACCCCTATTTCAGTGCCACATATATGCGTGTAGAACTGGCAGGCGGAGAATATCTTCCCCTGTATACTGCCGATTTCCGTGATTATCCTCCCGTAATCAGGAACTCAAACGGCGAAAAACTGCCTGTATCCTATACAAAGAACGGGAATACTCTCTCTTTCCAACTACCGGAAGAATACAAGGATACTTCTCTTGTCTTGCCTCTGACCTGGTATAAGGGTTATCAGGTACAGACAAGAAAAAACGGAACATGGGTCAATGTTCCGACATTCCGTAGCGATCATGCGTTTGTGCTGTTTACGGCGGAAGATGCCGGAGATTACCGGTGTATCTACAAAGCTTCCGTCATTGTGATTCTTTCACGCCTGTGCAGCGCTGCAGCCCTTTTCCTGCTGATTTACAGCTCGATGGTATCCAGATCATCCGGTATATAAACATGGCCATGGAAGTACTGTAACGCTTCCGCAGTATAGCTTTCTCTGCGGTGAAGCAGGTCACGATCCTCCGTATGATAGATCAACAGATTCTTTACTCCAAGACGCTCTGCAGTTTCTGCCGCGTCCTTCACCGTGGAATGACCGGCACGTCCTGGATGAAAGATCTCTGTATCCGCATACTTACAGAAAGACTCATGCATAAGCCAAGTGCAGTGTTCCGCGTACGCTTGTTCAGAATCATTGTACGGTTCATCCCCGAGACAGGTCAGTGTATCTGTCTCGTTATATTTCATGTGGAAACCAAACTGTCTGGCTTTCTGCGCATGAATATCAAAGAACACTGTCTCATGCCCGAGAACCGTGCGCACATCTCCGTCCCGGACAACTTCAAAACGGATAAAATCTTCCGGTTCTTCCCCTTCATTCAGAAGAAGATCACGCATACCATGACGCAGGATCTCAATGACTTCCTCATGACTATATACGGTCAGAGACCAGTCGGATCCTCTTCTTTTACTGCTGTGAATCAGCCGTTCCAGCCAGAAGAATCCGGTAATATGATCCAGATGTTTATGGGTAATGAATACTTCACTTATCTCCTGCGGAGAATGTCCGCATGCCCTCAGCTGTCTGATCAACCCGTTACCGCCTCCGGTATCCGTAAGAAAGCACTTCCCTTCTTCCTCCAGAAGAAAACAAGTATTATAACAATTTGTTACACCGGCATGCCCGGTACCTAACATTGTCAGTTTCATCGTTCGTCAAACATTCTCTGATACATACGATAATAATAATCTATATACTCCTGACGGAAAGGATCCTTCCTTTCTTCCATCATCGTCAGAAGATCTTTCATCTGACTCTGAAGGATCTGATGGATATCCTCAGGGTATTTCATCTCCCGGCGGTGTAATTCATACTCATTCTCATCCAGGATCTGGTAGGTATGATCCGGATATAATTTAACGTCCAGATCATAGTCGATATTCTTGATGGCTTCCCCGTCAAACAAACTGGGAGAAGCCAGATTGCAGTAATAGAAGATCCCTCCCTTACGCATCATGGAGAGAACATTATACCAACGGTTTGTCCAGAAGAAACATACTGCAGGTTCCTTGGTGATCCAGCGTCTTCCGTCTGCCTCAATCACAAAAGCCTTGTTGGTTACTGCCGTAAATCTCTCTTCGTTCGCTTCCACAACAAAACCCTTGCACCAGGTACGATGCAGGGTTCCGTCGTGTTTATAACTTTGTATATAAACTTCTGTTCCTATTTCGGGTATCATACGTTTAACTATTGTACTACGAACCCCCGGGAATTCCAAAAGTTACTTGATAAAAGATTTCAGTCTGGACATGATCAGCGGTACAACGATCATGGATAACAGCATCGTAGGCACCATATACCAGGCATTGTAGCTGATGCTTGCCGGAAGCGGTGTAGCCCAGTAGATCGTACCGGCAATCACATGCAGAGTAAGACGAATCAGATTGGTGATCATGACACCGGAATAGAAGTTGCCGTAGTTCGGGAACAAACTGCTGAGGCCATAAACACCGAACGCTACAGGATACTCCATCATAAACTGCAGGAAGATCTGGAATAAGCTGAAGCCATCCGAATTCTGCACCAGGTACATCTGCCCGGTCATGAACTGCAGAACTACAGACAGTACTGCCACCAGCAGACCCTTCTTCCATCCCAGATGGTAAGAAGCCAGAATCAGGGGAATTACTCCTAATCCCAGAGTACCTCCCTGAGGCATCTTGAAGAAGGGAATCTGATTGGATAACCAGTCAAACACAAAGAATAAGGCTAAATACATGCCCATGTACGCAATACTTCTGATCGAATCTCTGTTTTCCATAAAAAATACACCTCCGTTCGCGAAGGCGTAAGGGGTTTTATGAACTCCCTACGCTAGCGTTACCTAGATCAGGTGATAAGGGTTTTTCTCAGTGCTGTGCACACCCCTGTTCACATGAGTATTATAGCACTCTTAAAACATGTTACAATACGAATATGAGTATGATAAACGAAATGATCCGAAGCTTACTGGAAGAACCGGATATGATCGCAGCTCTGGGAAATGTCAGCGCATGTATCAACGAAATGTATGATCGTCTGAACTGGGCAGGGTTCTATCTGGTGAAGAACGGTGAGCTCGTCCTGGGACCGTTCCAGGGAAAAACAGCCTGTACACACATCTCTTTTCAGGCCGGTGTATGCGGTGCCTGCTATCGTGAAAAAGCGGTACAGAGAGTAGACAATGTGCTGGAAAGAAAAGACCACATTGCCTGTGATTCTGCCAGCCGTAGCGAATTATGCGTACCGGTTATCGTCAACGGTGAATGTGTTGCGGAAATTGATCTGGATTCTCCGGAATTCTGCAGATTTACTGAGAAGGAGGAAAAAGAAATGCTCCAGGCAGCCCGGGATATCTCCGAAGCTTGGCTGAAGCATCAGTGGTAATCAACGATAGAATTCGTAGATGGATGTTTTTTCAAACCAGTGCATGGCTTCATCGATGGCTTCGTTTGCCGCAAACAGTGAAGCTTTACAATCACCGATCATGGTCTCTTTGATGAGACCCTTTTTTTCCATGGCAGGACGTACCTGTTCAAAGTCATCACTGTCCAGGTCCAGATCCAGGTAACGTTTCCACTCCCTGGTGCCGTCCGGACGTTTGATACAGGATGCGTGTATACATATGGGCTTGCGTTCACTGCGGTATTCCGCCAGATGCATACATGTACAGGTCGTAAGATCCGTACCAAGCATCAGCACATGCCCTTTTAACTCATATAATCGTGCTGTAGGTGATTCTTCAGAAAGCGGGAAATGCAGAGACTGCCGGTTGCACAGAATCTTCGCATAACGCCCGTATGCCGCGTAGGATACCGCCGGATGTGAAGAACAGATCACACCGTCACGGTGCCGGAAATTGTCCGGAATATCGCCCATTCCGCGAAGATCTGTCTTTCCAATCTCATACGGAGGCATCTCCTCACGGATCATCTTCCAGTACTTCGGATCTACCGGAGGCTTACTCCAGCCGCTGGGATCCGTATTGTCTCCGGTCTGTACAGCCATCAGAATCGTGCCGCTTTCACCGACCGCCTCAATCAGCGCATCCACTACCGTTCTTGCCCCGCCTAACACAAAACCAAAAGAGGACAAGGAGGAATGTACTTCCAGGATCATGTTTTCTTCTACACCAAGATCCCTGAGTGCCTTGACCAGACTGTCTTTCGTCACTATATTCTGTATAACTTTATCCATAACCGAAACAATTCAATTCAATACTCTCTTTGTATTCTTCAGTGCCTGTGATAATTCTTTCAGTGCACTGCTTATCTCTTCTTCACTGTGATTTTCTTTTGTCCGTACCTGACAGGCATGATCCAGAGCTTCTTTCAGTTCCGGATTTGCGTCCATGTCAAGTTCCCGGCAGGCGAGGATCATCTGATCCAGAATCATTTCCTTGTTCATGAGGTGTAAAGTAAATGCGCTGTATGCGCATTTGTTATTCAATATCGTTCAGGAACTTTTCCAGTTTTTCCTTGATTTCGTTTTTATCTGCCACCCTGTCGATTCCAATCACATAGGGCATCTTTCCCTGAAGTTCTTCACTGAGATCACTCATCGTAATGACCAGATCTCCGTTAAAGTCGATTAGTGTATCCATGTTTCCATGAACTGTTTTTATCGGTAAGGAATTCTCAGCAATAACCTGGTCGGCTTTGATTTTCAGGAACATACTCGAACCCATTCCGGCCCGGCAACAAACGATTGCTTTATATAGCATATATACCCTCCTTTTACTTGTGCTGCAACAACTCTAGTACTTTATCAGTATTTTCGGCATTTGCCAAGCCCTCAATGATCCCTCTGTCTTCCAGAATGGTTGCCAGCCAGCCAAGCATATGCATATATTTTTCTCCGTCAAGCGCAGACATGCAGATGACAACACGTACAGGATCATTCGTCTTATTGCCGAATTCCACCGGATCTTTAAGAATACCTACAGAGATTGTTGTTTTCAAAGCTCCTGTTTCGGCTCTGCCGTGAGGAACCGCGAGATTGTCCGTAAGAACGATATATGGTCCGTGCTCAATCACATTCAAAACCATATCATCCACATATTCCGGCAGACAGATTCCATGTTTAACCAGCGGTTCAGCACTGAGGCGGATCGCTTCTTCCCAGTTTCTGGCGGGAACTCCGATTTGTATTAACTCTGATGATGTGTAGTTTAAAGACATCCGGTATACTCCGCTATTAATCATACAACAGATTTCTTTTTTTATCCTCATCAATTCAAAAAGTCGTATAATTATTCCAAGGAGTATTATCTATGAATATCTATGAATCTGCCGAAGATTATCTTGAAGCTATTTTGATGATTCAGGAAAGAAAAGGAAACGTACGCTCCATTGATATTGCCGAAGAGAAAAACTTCAGTAAAGCCAGTGTCAGTATTGCCATGAAGAAACTGAGAGAAAACGGATATATATCCATGGATAAAGATGGCAGTATCAAGTTACTTCCTCCGGGAAAAGAGATTGCAGAACGCATCTATGAACGCCATCAGGCCTTTGCGAAATGGTTTGTCCAGTTAGGTGTAGATGAAAAGACAGCACAGGAAGATGCCTGCCGGATCGAACACGGGCTCAGTGATATTACCTTTGCGAAAGTAAAAGATTTTGTCGAAACTCATATCCTGAAAGAAGACGGAGAATAACCCTGGTTTCACACAACACAAAAACTGATGTGATCATACACATCAGCTTTTTATTTCCGGTTATTCCAGAACCGTGATCCTTCCCTCCACACGCGCATCTAATCGCTGATGTGTCATGAAGTACTCTTCAACGATGTTGTTTACGGATGTGGCGACCACTTTCGGACGCATATTCTTACGTACTTCCGCAAGTGGTATACCAAGGAATTCATCAAAGTTATTGTAATGGTATTGCTGTAAACCAATCCGCAGACGGTCTTCGTCCTGAACTTCCTTACCGTTGAATTCCAGGGTTTCTATGGTATGCGTGGATTTGCGATAAACGATATGTACACCGCGGGAGAACTGGTAGAACTCTGTTTCTCCGATCCAGGCATCATCTCTCATCACATGCTGTATCATCTGACGGAATTGTTTTCCAGTCACTTCCACCATCCATACATTATCGTCAAACGGTGTATTCTCCAGCAATTCCTGATACTCAATGACCGGTCCCATCTCTTTCTTGCGGATCGAACCGGAACCGAACATCATGATGTCAAAACTACTCTCATCCTGCATCAGATCCGCATAGAGATTCCCCATTTCGGTTTCCTGTTCACGGGATGGATGTGTCAGTCTTCTTGCCCAGCGGGTAACTACCCTCTTGTATTTCCTGTCCGTTTCCTGACGGTAACGGTCAAGAAGTTCGGACATGACCGGATCTGTATCCGCTGTATCTTCGTTGATCGGGATACATTTCCAGTCTTTCATTGCGATACGATGCTGGTCTGTATCGTAGACGATATCCATACGTCCGATGATGGATGTGCCTGTGCCTGCCTGTACGATCGTGACGTTATTGACCACTTCCGGGTATTCCATGAATGAGTGCGAATGTCCGCCGATAATCATATCCACACCGAAATCCGGATCCAGGATCTTTGCCAGTTCACGGTCTTTATCCAGACCGATATGGGTTAGTAAAACCGTCATATCCGTATCTGTTGTCCGGTAGTTATCACAGATAATGCCAATCACCTGGGCAGCCTGGCGGATATCGATCAGGGTACCGATGATCTTCTCCCCTTTCAGTGAAGAGATTACTTCCTCCGTCAGAATACCGATAAACAGGATACGCATACCACCGACATCCAGGTTGATGTACGGCACAAACAGACGCGCATTATTCAGCGTAATATACAGGTCTGCGTTGATGATGGGAAACTGTGCGCATTTCTCCAGAAATAACAGATGTGAGATACCGTAATCTACTTCATGATTACCGATCGTCACCACATCCGGACGCAGCTGGTTGATCAGGTCGATCGTGGATAATCCCTGGTAGTCTTCATCGATGATCGAACCACGGAACATATCTCCCGCAATCGCATAGATCACATTCTCCTGTTCTTCCCGAACATGATTGACATAGCCGGATAGTCTGGACAGTCCGCCGGTACTTTTCCCGTCGACTATCTTTGGCAGAAAGTCTCCGTGCATATCGTTGGAATGCAGGATCGTCAGTTTCTTTATGGGCATGTTCAGCTCCTTTCTGGGGTTGAATATGAATTATTCTTCTTCGGTCAGTGCTTTGCCGGAAGTCCATGCCTGTCCGACCTTTTCGCCTACAGTATAATATCCTGCCTGGAACTGGTCGAAGATCAAAGCATTGAGTTTCTGCGGATCTACCTTATTTTTTTCATTCAGTACGCTTTCTTCTGCCTGTACATTCAGGATATTTCCGACAATCGCGTACATGTTTGCGACATCGATCTCCTCGGCCAGTTCACATTCAATGACTACCGGGAATTCTTCAATAACCGGAGCGTTACAGTAATTGCTCTTTACCGCATGAAGATGGGATCTTTCAAACTTATCTTTCACATCATTGCCGGATACCATGCCAAAGTAGTCTGCTTCAGTAACGTGGTCCCGGTCCGCAATACTTACGGTAAAAGCCTTCATCTTACGGATATTCTCTGTGGTCTTATGTTCTGAAGCCAAAAACAGAGCGATCTGTGTATAATCACTGATCATTCCCCAAGCCGCATTCATAACATTTACTGTTCCTTCTTCATCATATGTCGCGATCATCAACACCGGCATCGGGAATACTGCCGGAATCTTACCAAGATCTTTCTTCATTATGTTACCTCCTGTCACCATTGTAACATAAGAAAAGCCTGTATCCGATACAGGCTCATTTCTCTGTACTTAGTCGTTTCTCTCCAGAAGTTCATCCAGGGTTTTACCGTAAGACGGCAGGAATTCCTCCATGAATACGGTAATTTCCGGGAGTCCTTCGGTCATGCGTATGAGTGCTTCCCGGGTGGATTTCTCCGCCGTGATGAACTCGGTATTCCCGGCACTGCGTTCTTCGATACACTTGATCAATGCGGAGAGTTTGTCGGCAGCTTTGATGTACAGGTCCAGTTGTTCATCCCGGGCAAAGATATCCTGATACTCTTCCTGCAGATCTTCGGGAAGCTGTCCGAGCAGCTGTTGTTCGGCGTCGTCTTCCACCTGGTGGTAGGCTTTGCGGATACTCTCGTTGTAGTATTTCACCGGCGTAGGCATATCCCCGGTAATGATCTCTCCGGCATCGTGATAGAGCGCCTTGACAGCTGCCCTGTCCGCATTCAGGTCACGCTGAAAACGGGCATTCCCGATCACACACAGCGCATGCGCAATCATCGCTACTTCCAGTGAGTGTTCACTGAGATTTTCGTGTCTCGCATTACGCATCAGTGCCCAGCGCTCGATATATTTCATTCTGGATAAAACCGCAAAAAAATGACTGTTCATTGTATTGACCTCTTTGTATCAGTGTAACAGAAAAACAAGATTCTTGTATTACAGTAATTGTTTATACTCTTCTTCCCGGAATCCGACAAGTACTATGTCATCACGGATCAGCAGCGGGCGCTTTACCAGCATGCCATCCGTAGCCAATAGTTTGATCATTTCCTCATCACTCATCTGTGCCAGTTTATCTTTCAGATTCAGTTCTCTGTACAGACCTCCGCTGGTGTTGAAGAAACGTCTTGCCGGCAGTCCGCTTTGTGCGATCCACCTGCGTAATTCTTCTTCTGTCGGACGTTCCAGTTTGATGTTTCGGTACTCGTATGCCAGGTTGTGGGCATCCAGCCATTTCAGCGCTTTCCTGCATGTAGAACATCCCGGGTAACAAATTGCCAACATATCTCTGCCTCTCTTCCTCTTCTATGATATAGTATCATGTGTTTCGGAGGAAATCGTATGGAACAGAAGTTATTCCGCAGACGTGTGATCATGACCATATTTGGTGTATGTCTCTGTGGTTTCAGCGTCGGTATCTTCAGTTTTTCCAATCTCGGCATGGATCCGTTCCAGGTACTCGCTCATGGTCTGTGGAATCTCACAAATCTCAGTTTCGGCACCTTCTATGTGATCCTCAATGCGCTGATGTTAGTGGTTGTGTTTGTGCTGGACCGCAGTAAGATTGGTCTTGGTACATTGATCAATCTATTTCTGCTGGGATATATCGCGGATTTCTCTCTGGAATTGTGGGGAAGGTTGTTTCCGGAACCGACAACAGTAGTCCGGGTGTTGTCCCTGATCTTTGCAATCGTGGTGATCTGCCTGTCTTCCGCGCTGTATATGACTAGTAGTCTTGGCGTATCCACGTATGATGCCGTGGCACTGATCATTTCTGAGAAGTACCCGAAATTTCCCTTCCGCCTGGTACGTATCGCCACAGATCTTCTTTGTGTGATCATTGGTGTACTCTTCGGGGGAGTTGCCGGTATCGCAACGATCATCACCGCCTTCTTCATGGGACCGCTGATCAGCTGGTTTAACAAGACAGTAGCTGTACCCCTGTTGAATAAATAGACTGCGAAGCATCGCAGTCTTTTTCTGTTTCCTAAGTTATGGCTCAACCTGTTCGATTCTGATCCGGGTCACTGATTGATCCCTGTAGACTTCAAATGAAAATCGGAATTCTTTTTTCCCTTCCGTGACTACCACTTCTGTGATTCCGTACTTGTGTGCATAGATATAGACTTTGCCTTCTTCCGGGGAATGAAACTGTACGCTGCATACAGAAGGATCTTCCACAGCGATCACCGCATCATCCGAGAAGGAAGGATCGCCAGGCAGGGTTTCCGTTGCCTGCAGATCGGCCTGCGGTGCTTTCAGCGCAAAGAATACCGCGACAGCAGCCGGAATCAGGATACCGATACACTTCTGCGTGATCTGAGGGAAAAACACGCAGATATACAGCAGTACCTGCAGGATACAGAACAACATCGTCACCAGCAGATGCGGAAAACGATGAACACACTCAAACCAGCTCTCAAAGATCGTATACCCGAGGAATGCCAGAACAGGCGCAAAGATCAGTACACTGAGCCAGTTCCTTTTTCTGATATACCAGCCGACATAAGCCATCGGGAAAGTAAGTATAGTCCAGATAAACCAGTACTTTTAGAACCTGAATATCCCCCAGCCAAGGGTTGTGAACGGAACCTGGATCAAGTAGATCAGAGGCTGGCTGACCAGGAAGAATACAAATGTTTTACAGGCGGATTCCAGAGGTTTCTTACAGTTTGCCATAAGAATGACCGCAAAGAATATCCATGCCTCAAGATTCACTCCCATACGTTCAAACGAAGTGTTCTTAAACACAGGGAGTATAAGAAATACAGATGTCAGCACCGCTGTGCCGGCAGCGTAAAGAATCACTGCAGGCCAGCTCACGTGCAGACCACCATACAACTTGTTCAAAATACCGGTTTTATTTTTTGTCATAGTTTCCTTTCGCAGATATGGTCATACATGTTTCTTTATATTCACACTCATTGAATTTCGCAAACTTTTTCAGTCTTTGTATGAGTGCGTGTTCCAGTTTCTTAGTCATCCGGATCTTTGGCTCTAACCACAATCCGTTTACTGTCAGTTTACCGTCCCGGATCACCGGTTCTATACGTCCGATCAGTTTATCTCCATATAACAGAGGTAATACATAGTATCCGTATTTACGCTTATCCTGCGGTGTGTAGATCTCCCAGGAGTATTTAAATCCGAAGATCTTATCAATCAGATCTCTGTCCCAAAGGAATGGATCCAGAGGTGCCAGAAATTCACAACGGTGACTGACCGGCACAGAGTTACGGGCTTGTTCAAGAAGCGGAAGATCTTCACTCAAAATATAGAACGGGATACGGATCCCCTCAACGAGCACCTGGGTGATCTCGGCGGATTCTTCCAGATCCTTGAATATCTGATTGCGGTTCTCCGTAGTCAGGTCATGAATACCAAGAAACGCATTGGAGTTCTTGTTCCAGAGCATACCCACTGCCCCGATTCTTCTCTTGACTCTCCACTTCATGTGATCATACGGTGCCGGAAGCGGATCATCCGCGCGCAGGATTTCTGCCGGAATATATTTCTCTGCCAGGTCATAGTACTTCCGGGAACCTTCCTTGTGATGAATGACCAGATCACCCGTGGTATACAACTGTTCCAGTACAGACCGGGAGGCTTTGGCTTTGCCGTCCCAGTTTCCGCTCCAGTGGATGGAGGAATGCCAGTGGATTTCTCCTTCTACCGGGAGTGTAGCGGAACTGACATTGCCGTGTCTGCGGATATACGCCAGCGCGGTTTCTTCCAGTTCTGCCAGACCTTCAAAGCGTTTCCCGTTATTTCTGCATAATTCCCGGTAACGCCGGAAATACGGCCAGTCTTCCACAGGAAAGATCGCCAACTCCTTATCGAAGTAATCCACCAGCGTCCGGTCCCGGTACAACAGGTGATATAAATCTTTCTTGCGGAACCCCCTGACTCTGGACTGCAGTGTCAGTTCCGCGTTCTTTCCTACGGAATCTACCGGATCGTACTGGATACACCCAGCCTGACGGACATACGCCAGAGCACCGGCTTTCTTCTTAAAGATATAGTCACCAAAAAGACCCTGTTTCATCAGCAGGAATCTTCTTGCGTGTTCTTTTGTGATCATGAGTTCAGACATAGATCAATATCTTCTCTTCTTTTTCTTCTTCCGTGGTCTGAACAGGACAGACAGAACCAACACGATAAACACTCCGGCCAGTACAAGTTCTGCTTTGAATAATCTTGGATGTTCACTCCTGTATTCCCGGAGCACTCGCTTGTAGTGCTCGATTCTGCTGAAAGGTATCGTTTCCGGAGTGTAATATGTCTTCTGATACAGAAGTTCGTTATTCACTGTGACGGTGACCTTACCCAGTTCCTGTCCGGCTTCGATTGGTGTGTACAACACCTCCGGAAACTCCTGTATGACCTGAATATCGTCCGTATCCGTCACATCCCAGGTAAATGTATCTTCACCGGTAATACGCAGAGAATCGACGTCTTTCGCGTCCAGAATAGTGATATACGCAAGACTGTCTCCGGCAGACAGTAATGTTGTCCGGTACAGGTGGTCATTACACCAGTGGTAGACCGCTGAAGCGTCACGAATCGCCCCGGTAAGATCTTCAGGAGCTTTGCCGGTGATCATCACCAGATCCATCCCGTTGATCCTTGCGGCAGAAGCCAGGCATCTTCCCGCAGGATAGGTAAAACCTGTCTTTCCTCCAATCAGTCCGGGTATCTGTTCACTTTCCGGGAAACGCCAGACCGTGGATTCCATCAATATCCCATCCGGATGAGAAGCCGTACTCCCCGTACGATACTGTTTTGTCTGCAGGATCTCCAGGAATGTATCATTCTGACAACAATACTCCAGCAGCACTTCCAAATCTATGCATGTACTGTAGTGATTCTGGTCATGAAGTCCCGTAGGATTCACAAAGTGGGTATTCCTCATACCAAGCTCGGCAGCTTTGCGGTTCATATGGTCCACAAAAGCCTGTACAGAGCCGTCAATACGATATGCCAGGGCATTGACGCATTCCGCGCCGGACGGCAAGGCAACACCATACAGAAGATCCTGTACAGTGACTTCATCACCCGGAAGAAAGCCTGCCATGGACGCATTCGCCTCATACAGCCCATACATCATCTCATTGGTAATTGTGATCTGTTCATACAGATCAGAAAGCGCTTCAATGGCGATGATCTCCGTCATCATCTTTGTCATGGATGCCGGATACATACGTTCCGAAGAATTTCTGGACCAGAGGACCTGCCCGTTGTCCCTGTCTACAAGTAAGACATAGTCACTGTATACTTCCGGTGTTCCTTCCGGATGTTCATCCTCCGCGTATACAGGCACGGTAAAACACATCAAGAAGAAAAACAGGAAAACGAGTTTCATCAACAGTTTGGGCATACGAGTATTATATTTCATTCTGTGAGGATCATCCACAAAGGATTATGATCAACGCACGCAGAATTCTCAGTACCAGGAAGAACAAAAAGGAATATACCGTAAAAATCGGCAGTACCGGTAACATATACCACATCTTCACCGGGAAGAGATTCCACATGGTCTGTAAGATCTTGTTTTCCGGAGTATACGTATAGACATAGTTGGCTTTCTTGTTCAGACCGGTATTGTGCAGATATGTGTTGATGATATGACCGATTCCAGCCAGGATCAGGGTCCCTACAGGCGCCCAAAGACAATCCCGGAGTACCGGCTCATACAGATGTAAGGTATAGAAACTCAGGCAGGTGACGATCAACAGTCCGTGATATCCATAAAACCCGTATGCCTGTTTGGAGAAAACAAGCTGATCACGATTGTAGCTGTCAGGCATCACATACGCCAGAACAGCACCGAGAGTACCTATAGACACGCAGAAAGCCATGACAGGGATACTCCTGGTTACCGATGCGAGTATACACAACAGTGTAGACTGATTGCATAGATAACAGGGTAATTCATTGTAGTAGTTATAATCTTCCCGGATGTTTTTCAGGGAGAACTTATACAGACGCAGGATGAGCAGTTCCGCAATACTCAGCCCCAATACCAGACGATAACGTTCATCCATACTGCGTGTATTCCCGGCAGCCGTCACAACAGCCAACAGTAAAAACGTCAGTACAACGTACATCCACCACCAGAGATTAAACACCTTGATTCTTGCGTGAAAACTCTTCATTTCAATGTCCAGGTACCTGCTTGCTAATTGGACATCCGGATGGTCTTTCCATCACTGATCACAGTAATATGACCGGCTCTGGTTTCCAGAATATTCTTTGTATAAGTTTGTAACAATGCTAGTGTATTCTCCTCCGCGGGATTCTTGTCCGAAGAAGTGATTGCGACATATGCCGGCTGTAATTCTTCCAGCAGTAATGGCAGATTCTTGTTGTATACGCCATGGTGAGGCAGTTTCAAAAATGTACAGGGTCCCGGATCTGTTTCCACCCACTCCGCGATCCTCTCTTTTTCAATATCTCCGGCAAACACCAGGCGGTTATCTCCATGAACAACCGTTGTGATCAGAGAGAAGTTATTGTCTGGTTCATCATTGTTGTACGGTTCATAGGATAACGGAGGTTCGATCAATACCTCGGTATTACCGAAAGAAAAAGACTCCGGCTGGTTTAGAACTACAGGTGTATATCCCTTCTCCTGCATAGCATTCATAAAAGAGACATACTCCGGATGTTCCGATACATAGTCCGGCACATAGATCGTATTGACATCCATATCCCGGATCAGTGTATCAGCACCGCCGACATGATCTTTATCAAAGTGAGTAATGATCAGGATATCGATACTTGTGACTTTCTTGTTCCGCAGAAAAGATACCAGATCTTCTCCGTCATCTTCTTCACCTGTATCAATAACCATGGTTTTTCCCTGGTGCAGGAGTACAATGGCATCTGCCTTGCCTGCTTTCAGGATATCTGTTTCCAGGATATCTTTCTGTGCGCACCCGCAGAAACCTAAAACAAGGCACATACACAGGAATATTTTTCGAATCATTTCATCACAAACTTTCTGGCAATTTCCGTTCCTACACGGAAGATGAAGGGGCGCAGAGCTTTATCCGCATTTTTCAGTTCTGCGATGATGGAGATGTGCTGAGGACAATGACTCTCACACTTCCCGCATCCGACACACTGGGACGGGAAAGCTTTCTTCTTCCGCAAACCGACAACCTGCGCATATTCAAAACGTCCTGCCATCTTATTCTCCATGTACATCTCGTTATAAGCACGGAAAGCACCGGGAATATCCACTCCCTGCGGACATGGCATACAGTATGCGCAGCCTGTACACGGTACTTTGATCTTTTCATTGATCATTCCCTTGACCTTTTCGATCAATGCGAAATCTTCTTCTTTCAGGTGTCCCGGTTCGGCGTCAGAAGCGATCCGGCAGTTCTCTTCCACCATGGCCAGAGAATTCATTCCGGACAATACACACGTTACTTCTTTCTGATCAAACAACCAGCGGAAAGCCAGTTCCGCAGGGGTATACGGACTCTCGGAGATCATCTTCTTCGCTTTTGCAGGTAACAGATCCACAAGCTTGCCGCCCCGCAGAGGTTCCATAATAATCACCGGGATATTCTTCTCATATGCCGCATTCAATCCCTTTCTTCCGGCCTGGGATACTTCATCCATGTAATTATACTGGATCTGGCAGAAATCCCAGTCATAGGCATTCAGGATCTGTAGGAACATATCGGTATTCCCGTGGAAGGAGAAACCGATATTCCGGATCTTTCCCTCTTCTTTCTTCTTCAGGATCCACTCCTCAATACCTAATTTCTTCAAGTTCTCCCATGCCCGGATATCTGTAAGCATATGCATCAGGTAATAATCGATATGATCGGTTTTCAGACGAGAGAGTTCTTCATTGAAGTATCGTTCGATCATAGTTTCACTGCGGATCATATATTGCGGTAATTTAGTCGCTATATTGACTTTATCCCGGAGATTATTACGGGAAAGGATCTCTCCCAGGGCAGCTTCACTTCCCGGGTAAATATACGCAGTATCAAAGTAGTTGACTCCCTCTTCAATTGCCTTCAGGATCTCCTTTTCCGTCTTGGCAGTATCTATGCCTACTCCGCTCTTGGAGAAACGCATACAGCCATATCCAAGTAAAGAAATCGGGTTGCCATATTTGTCTGTTCTGTATTTCATCTCTTATCACCTATGCTATCTCGTAAAATAGTAAAAGTTTTCATCTTCACCGCACAATGTATATCCACAGCCAAGAATCATCCGGTAAGAACTGGTATTCTCCTTGTAACACTTGGCATTCATTTTCAGGTGCAGCTGTTGTTCGGCATACTCTGTCATCATCCGGAAGGCACGATGTCCGTATCCGTGATGCTGGTATTCCGGGAAAATACGGCATCCCAGTTCGGCATCCCCCTGTGAGGTAAAGTGCCACAGGATAACTTCACCGATGAACGTATCGTTTTCCCGGATTGCCAGATTCAGAGAGTCTCCCCAGGAAGTATCTTTTATCGTAGAGTCATAGAATAAACGGTCTTCTTCTCCGATCAGATAGGGATCATTTTCAAAGTCATAACCCCAGTAACGGCTGACTTCCGGGTCCAGATTCAGACGATGGTAAGCCGGGATATCTTCTTCACGGAAGGCGTCAAGCACGAGTACTCCATCCCGCAGCACCGGCAGTGTAAGACCGGCACAGGGTGACTTGACATGTACGAGGTACTTATGGACACGGGCAATCGGCTGATACTGCATCTTGGATATCCGCAGGCCGGGATCTCCGGAATCATCTTCACGGTTGACCAGGCGCAGAGGCACTGCCGACCTGTCCTGCATGATCCGGGAGAATTCCTGGTACATGACCGGATAGATACCGTCATATTCACGCAGGGCTTTTTCCACGTGGATCACCAGCATATCCCCGATGATCTCTCCGATGGAGAACGCAATGATCTTTCCCTGATAACGGATACATGCGGCGTGCTGGTCCAGTTGTGCGCAGATCTTCAGTAATTCGCGTGTACGTTCCAGTTCGCTGGTTTCCAGCAGTCCCCTGTCCTCATGTTCATGTTCATAACGTTCCAGCATTTCTTCGACATCCGGTAGATCCTTTTCTTCGAGGAAGGAGGTTTCCGGCTTGCCGTACAGTTTCACAAAGCGGTTCACATGGTTTCTCTGCCCGCTGAATTTCTTTCCGGAGAACGTTGTGGCTTTTTCGTAGTCGTAGAGATAATCACTCCATTTCACGTCATAATCCGCGCAGAAAGGCTGTAATCGTGAATCCTGACGTATCTTTTCCATGTATTCTTCGTTAACTCCATAGATACGCAGGGGTTCATTCATTTCGTGTACATGTTTGATCAGTTCATCCACCATACCATCAGGATCTTTCCCGTAGGGATATGAATACGCAGGCTGATCATTGATCATCATCCGCACACAGAACGTATCATTCCAGACACAGAAAGAAAAATCCATGTCATCCTGCCACATGAAAATATATCCTGCAGTCAGATCACTGCACCGGAACGGATTCTGTCTGATATATGGGAGCACTTCCCTCAGATTATTTATACTATTTGGTTTAAATTCGAGCATAACTGCAGTATATCACACACGTCAGGATGTTTGACACAACGCTTTTTGAGAGAGTATCATTCTTTGTCCGTAAGATCATATTCCATCCAGTCCTGCAAAGGGATAAACCCGGCTTTCCTGTATACAGGTTTACCCCATACAGAAGCACCAAGAATCAATCTGTCCATCTGTCTCCGTACAGCTTCCTGTTTCAGCAATTCCAGGATCATCCCGGCTATACCTTGTTTACGATACTCCCTGACCGTATACATGTTGGTAACATACCCTGTTCTTCCGTGAATTTCAAAGAATCCCGGAGGCATATCCAGTTCGAGAAGTCCGCCGGAAGCAATGATCTTTCCCTCTTCTTCCGCAACGATCTGAAAGAGAGTCTCATTCTGCAGCACACGCATAAACCACGCATACAGTTCTTCATGGATCTCACGATGAGGATGTTCCTCTTCATCATCCAGCTGTTGTATGCGGCATTGTACAAGTTCCGGAATATCGCTGACTTCCGCTTTCCGGTATATGATCATATTCTTCTCCATTTCCTGTGCAAAAAATCTTCACACGTTATAATATTAAAATATCCGGAGGAAAGATGAAACGATTTGGAAGGTTTTATCTCGATACAGAGAAAGATATCCCCATAGATCTCTATTTTGAACATGGAGAGATGGTTTATCTTTTACAGACTCCGAATCATCATACCGGCAACCTGATTACGAATCTTGCCCGTCTTTGTGATCTTCCCCTGGAGAAAGATGAACAGGGTTATAAGATCATCCGGGGAATCGTCCCCTGTTATATCGATGAGTATAACCGTACAGTATATATCCTCCGCCTGGGGAACACCAAGGTAGCCAATATCTATCCTGACGGAACGATAGAACGTAAGGCAAGTATCCCTTCCATCGCCAAGACCTTGATGAGTCAGACCAAAGAATACTCTCTCAATGAGTTTAGAACGATCATTAAGACCTATATCCGCAGAGATTATAAATTCTGTACCGACCTGCATACCCACATGAACGCGAATTTACACCCGGATATTCTGATTGCGCTGGGTATTTTCCATCAGATCCGCTATCCTCTGTACTATATCAGGAAACTAGGTCTGCGGCTGACGGATACACAGCAGAAATCTCTGGAGAAACAAAGAGAAACTGTCGCGGAATCTTTCAAGGGATCTCCTCTGACAGGGAAATACCTCACCCGCAGGATCAGTGATCACACCTATATCAACTTTGCGGATCTGATCCTGAACAACCTGAAAAATGCGTCCTGGAATATTCCCAGGATCCGGGCCTCCCTCTCCATCCTGAAAGATGGCCAGGCAGTCTTTACCAATCTGGAGAAAGTTTATCTGTACCGGTATGTCTTTACCAAGGGAGTATCCTGTACGAGAAAGATCTCCCTGAAGAATTATACGAAGATTCCGGATCCGGAGATCATCGGGATCCTCCAGCAGATCCAGGAAGACCAGAATCACCCGCAGTACAGGAAGAATTCCCTGTTTCAGAACAAATTGTTATGGATTGCCAGAGCCTATCAGAAACAAGGAATCTGTTATGCGGAAATCTCGGACACGACACTGGTGAAACCCGGCGCTGCCTTTGCGCTGTTAAAGGAGATCCATGAAGTCATGCCCGCAGTCACTGAAGAAACTGGTGTATGTCTGCGTTTTCTTGCGGGAATCCGGAGAATCCCGCTGACGATCATCCGTGACAGTATCACTGCCGATAACTACCTGCAGGAGAATCTTCAGGTATTGCGTACCGTGAGTATCGATCCATATGTGGCAGGAAGTGATATCATCGGTGAAGAAATCAACGATATCACCGAGTTACAGCCGCTGATCCGGGAACTGATCAAGATCACCGATGAAGACCCAACATTTGTCATACGTATTCATGCCGGAGAAAATGACTCCCTGCCGGAGAACGTCGCCAACAGTATCCGCTGTGTCAAAGACTCCCTGCGTCCCGGACAAAAGTTCCCTCACGTAAGGATCGGACATGGTCTGTATACCGCAAACCTGCGCAGCGCCAAAGGACGGCAGCTGATCCAGGAACTGATCCGGAACAAAGTCGTACTGGAATTCCAGTTATCTTCCAACGTCCGTCTGAACAATCTGAATTCCCTGGCGGATCATCCTCTGAAGCGATATCTGCACGCCGGTGTTTTCTGCGTACAGGGCACAGACGGCAGCGGTATGTACGGCACCGATCCGATGTCGGAACAGTTATCCCTGGAACGCCTGTTGTCCCTGAGCGACCGGGATATGAAGATGATGCACAGTGCCGAACTGGAGATACTGAAAGACAGCCGGAAGACGTTCACACACAAACAGGAACGTTTCGCCTCTCTCTGCGGAGACACCGATCCGCAGGAATTCTACAGTAAACGTTTTGAAGAAACCGCAAAGATTCCGTTCTCCCTCGCCAGAAGTGAACGTCTGGACACAACAGAGGTATTATCCGCAAAGATCCGGGAATTACCGGAATCCGGCATCCCCATCGTTCTGGCAGGAGGCAGCTTCAACAATACCCGTCACCAGACTAAACTCCGTGAAGATCTGTGTTCCTTGATCGATGAACTGCTTACCCAGGCAGATCCCGGGAAGTATTACTTTGTGATCGGGCATAAACTCTCGGGTTATGAGAATTATCTACTGAAAAAAAATCAGGGAAAATTCCCAGTCTATGCCTTTGTGCCATCAGAAATCACCAGAACTGAATACCAACGTCTTTCTTCCGCAGATCTCTCTGTCCGTACGGCAATCGAACCTGTCGGAATGGGTATATACAAGAGCGTAGTCTACGAGATCTTCAAGCAGAGACCTTCGGTATTACTGGCACTGGACGGCAACTCTGCCGGTGCCAACCTGATCCAGGAAGCCAACAACAGCAAGTATCCCTGCCGTATCTATGTCTGTGACCGTGCCCGTACACTGAAAGCCAAGGCCGAATCCCTCCAGGGCTATGTACGCCTGTTCCGGGATCCGGAAGGTATCAGTGAACAGATCCTGAATGAAACATTCTGAACTCAGAATGTTTTTTTCCGGGTGGTTTCTTTCTCCGTAACGATATAGTCCACATAGATATCCGTATCTTCCATCGGGATATCCTCACAGATCATCTCTTCAAAACAGATACATATCTTGGTTACCCGGGATGTACTGAAGAAGCGGTCATAATAGCCCATGCCATGGCCAAGACGTCTGCCGTCTTTGGACACGCTCAGACACGGTACGATGATCAGATCTAATTCATCCGCAGAGACTGTCTCTGTATCATCGACGGGTTCCGGAATATTGTATTTCCCGGACTGATATACACTATCCTGTGTCACACGGACAGCTTTCATGACTCCCCCGGGATAACATCTCGGAACATAGACTTGTTTCTCCTGCGTAAACGCTGTACTAAGAATCTTGTCCGTTGCGGGTTCTTCAGGCATGGACAAATAGACAAAGACGTTCTTCGCCTGAATAAAACACGGATGTGTGATGATCGTCTGCGAAATCTTCTCACTCGCCTGATTCACATAGTCTTCCGTCAGTGTGTCTGCCTTCTTACGCATCACTGCGCGCAGTTCTTTTTTGTCCATGTATGCCTCCCGCAAAAAAAGAGATTAAGATCTCTTCTGAAAATATTCCGCAAGCCTGAATAATGTCGGGCTCAGGATAATACTGATCAGTAACTCCACCAGGAAATTCGCACCGACCAGGCCGATAAATACATACTGTACGACATTGTCTCCGAAGCCTAGGCCGGAAGCCCACTCTGCCATGGTTTCCCCGAAGAATGTCAGACAGCCAAGGATAAAGATTCCGGTATTGCATACGGGACCGGCAATCGCCGCCGCAATCACACCGACATAACGGTTATATCCTTTCACCAGCTGATATACCCAGCCGGCTGCCAGACCTCCCACAATTCCCTTGACCAATACGATCAGGATGGTCGCGGGCGGATTAATTGCCATGAATATCCCGGAATCCATGACCAGGACAATGATACTGAAGACAAGACCCAGCCATCCGCCGGCTAAAGGTCCGTATAATACAGCACCCAATACGATCGGTATCCATACCAGGGAGATGGAAAATGTACCAAGACGAATAAAGGAACCGAGTAATTGAAGAACTACGACGATTCCTGTAAATATACCGAGAACTGCGGTTTGTTTAGTGTTTTTCATGTGTACTACCTCTTTACTGCTGATAAAACTATTATTTATTATATCTCTTCACAAGAACAGAATAAACGTTTAATGTATTATTTGAATTATGGCTCGGGAACTAAACAGATTACAGACAATTGAACAGTCCATGGTCAAGAAATTCCGCAAGGAACTGTGGGCTCCTTTTCTTACGGCAGTCAATCAGTATGAACTGATTCAGGAGAATGATAAGATCGCGGTATGTATCTCCGGCGGGAAAGATTCCATGTGTATGGCCAAACTGTTGATGTTGCTGCAGAAACACAGTGATATTCCCTTTGAACTGGTATATCTGGTCATGGATCCGGGGTACAAGGAAAAGAACCTGCGGAAGATCAAGGAGAATGCGGAGATCCTCGGTATTCCCATCACGGTGTTCTCAACCAATATCTTTGCGGTGGCAGACAGTCAGTCTCACGCTCCGTGTTATCTCTGCGCCAGAATGCGACGTGGTCATCTCTACAACAAGGCGAAAGAACTCGGGTGTAATAAGATCGCCCTGGGTCATCACTTAAACGATGTGATTGAGACAACATTGATGTCCATGTTTTACAGCTCCAAGCTGGAAACGATCGTACCCAAGGCGAAAAGCGAGAACTTTGAGGGAATGGAGTTGATTCGTCCCATGTACAGGATCAAGGAAGACGATGTGATACACTGGGCAAAATACAACGATCTGGAGTTTATCCGCTGCGCATGCAGTATGACCGAGAGACTAGCCCTGGAAGACACAGATCTGTCCTCCAAGCGTCAGGAAACGAAGAACCTGATCCGGGAACTGAAAAAAGAGAATCCTGATGTTGAGGAGAATCTCTTTCGTGCCCTGCATGCTGTTCATGTGAAGACCTTCCCCGGACTTGTCCTGGGTAAGGAAAAACATGATTTTCTGGAGTTTTATCCGGATGGATTATTACCAGAAGATAAAAAATAAATTCTGCGTTAAGCAGAATTTTATTTATTCTCCAGATATTGCATCAGTAATTCCAATCCCCGCTGAGGTACGCAATACGCGTCATCCTTACGCAGACATGCCTGATATACTTCATCCAGGGGAAACCAGGCAACACTTTCCACTTCTTCTTCCTGGACATGGATATCCTGCAGATCTGGTTCTTTTTGATAAACATAGACGAAGGCGATCTCGTTATCCTTGAAGATCCTGCCGTAGAATTCTTTTTCGTACTGAATCCGGAATGTGCCCGCAAACGCCAGTTCTTCCGGACGTGCTTCAATTCCCAGTTCTTCCTTGAATTCACGGATTGCGGACGGCAGAGGTTCATCTCCGGCCTGGATATGTCCGGCAGAGGATGTATCGTATCTTCCCGGAAAGGAGTCTTTATTCTGACTTCTTTTCTGAAGCAGTACTTCGGTACGGCCGGCATGTTCACGGATAACCCAGATATCGGCACAACGATGCATGATTCCTTCACGGTGGGCCGTTTCCCGGTCAACAATCTTTCCCGTAGGATTCCCCTGTTCATCTGTAATATCAAACCATTCCATAGCCTGTACCTCCGTGGTCTATGGTAACACAAAAAAGGATGGTGTTAACCATCCTCTATTCCTGGTAAGATGTATTATTCACCGAATTCATAATTGATTTCCTGGTCCAGGGTATGTTCTGTTTCAATCATCCCTATCGCATCATTCTTCAGCACGTGAAGGATCGTTCCGTAGGTAACTTCCGGAATCTTATCGTAAAGTCTTCCGGCACTGAATGATTCACCAATGACGGTTCTCCAGCTGTTTGCGACATAGCCGATCTGTCCCAGTCCTTCCATTTCTACCTTGATGGCTTCCTTGTCATATTCATTCTCCGGTTCCTTGACCAGACGTACGATATCTCCCTTGTTCAGGAACTCTGTTCCGTAACGATAGTTTATACCGGTAACCGTAAAGTACATCTTTTTCATACGTTTTCTCCTTTTACACTTACAGAATAGTATTCCTGACTAACAAAAAAAGTGACAGGCGGTAACTTCTGCTATAATTGTGTTCAACAGGAGATTACAATATGCGCAGTCATTTGAATTTATATACACATGATGGTTTGTTTCACGCAGATGATGTTTTCGCGTCTGCGTTATTGTCTTTGATGGCAGAGGATGTACATATCGTCAGAGGCAGTGATCTGGAGATTCCCGAAGATACAGACAAGTGGATCATCTTTGACATCGGCGGCGGAGAGCTGGACCACCACACACCTGAAAACAAGGAAAATAACGGGGTTCATCCCGGTACAGGTATCCCCTACGCGTCCTGCGGTCTGGTCTGGAAGAAGTACTACAAGGATATCCTGGAAGCCCAGAACTGTCCGGAACGGTATACCGAGATCGTATTTTCCCGGCTGGATACTTCCCTGATCCAGGGCATTGATGCGGAAGATAACGGCTACGATCCGGTTGGTGCGGAACTGGAGAGATTACCGAATTTACAAGCTGATCTGAGGAATGAGATTTCTTACGCGTCCAGAACCAGTTTTACAATTTCTCAGGTGATCAAGGATTTCAATCCGCCCTGGAACTCTGATATTGATCCGTATGACGCATTCCTGGACGCGGTATCCTTTGCGAAAGATGTATTACTGAATCGTCTGGACAGTATTATCAGTTCCCTAGACGGCAGAGATTACATCCTGCGGGCAATTGATTATTCCGCGAATCATCTCATGATCCTGGATGAATTTGCGCCGTGGGAAGGTGTTTTATACTCGCAGAGAAACAATCCCAAAGCCCAGGATATCTGGTATGTGATTTCTCCGGCATTACGCGGAGGATGGAATATCCAGTGTGCTCTGGTCAATTCCAATGACCGTTCTGTATTCCGTCATCCTCTTCCTGAGGAATGGTATGGATTGCGTTACGAAGAATTACAGAAAGTATCCGGTATAAAGACCGCAATCTTCTGTCATCCTTCCGGTTTCCTGGCAGGTACAGAGACCATGGAGGATGCCCTGGCAATGGCACAAAAAGGGATGGATCACTGATCCATCCTTTTCTATACACAATACTGTTTGATGTTCAGGATACCTTTCGCGATATCCCCGGTGATATCTCCCTGGATGGAATTATCCTGGTCGATGATCAGTGAGTGACCGGACAGAGGAAGATCCTTCACGGTTTTCATGATTTCCGGTAACGGCAGGATTCCTTCTCCCGGAACGGTACAGAACGGTTTTCCTGTACGTGCTTTTACACCGCGGGCAATTTCCTTGAGGTGGATCATCGGGAAACGATCCGGGTATTGTCTCAGAATCTCCAGGCAGTTTACACCGGCATATTCTGTCCAGCCGAGATCGATTTCAAAGCACAGTTCGGGGATATTTTCCAGCAGCCAGCGCATGACGCATGTGTCATTATCCGGGAGCCATTCCATCTCATGGTTGTGGATCAGGAATACTTTCCCTTGTCTGCGTAATTCACGGATGCCGTATCGCAGAGTATCCGCATACCCGGCGACTTTCTGTACAGACTGTTCCATGAAACTGTATACGCAATACTGCAGGTCATTTTGTGTCATGAACGGTATAACATCGGAGAAAACTTCTTTTTTCAGATTCAGTGTCTGCAGGTGAAACGAATATACCGCAAAGCCCTTCTCTCTTAACTTCCCTATAATCTCTGCCCCGTTGGACACATCATAGAAGCCACGGAAGATGCCGCTCTCCTGCATGGCAATAACTTCCGGAGTGTGCGGCAGATCAAACCCGAACATGATATTCGGCTCAATAAAAGTTATTCCTGCTTGTTTAAGTTCTGTCCAGACGCGTTCTTCATTTTCTTTGAGGTAAGGACCTAGTCCAAATGTATTTACCCCGATATTCATCATTAGTGTTCTCCGATAACGATCACACTGTCATTCTTTGTAAGAGTGATTTCATCATTCAGACCGGGATTAAATACACAGTGTTCTTCTTCACGGATCCGGTAACCGATAAAGATATAATTCTGTACCAGTGTGCGAAGACGCAGTTCCGCCACCGTATACGTGCCTGTGCAGTGCATATTCTCCGCATTCTTCAGGAAGATCTCATTCCCTTCGTTCGATAACAATTCACGGAATACGGCATACAGTTCCGGACTTTCCGCAAGCTGGGCAAGGAACAGGGAAGACATGTTGGAAGCGACCACAAAGTCCGTGCTGTCACCAGTCGCGACCAGGCTCTGGTTACGTTCTCTGCGCATCTCAGCTGTAATATTGTAGTTTCTCTGCCAGGTTGTACGGATATCCCGGAGATGTAATAGATAGAAGATATTCTGCATGTCTGCCTTCTCTTCCTCTTCGGAGTAATCACTCAGGATCACGATATGATCGATATCTTCGGTAAGATACGTCAGGTTCTTTATACTCTTCAGGTTACTGTCATCAATGGATATGGATAATTCCGGACTGATTCTTTCCAGATAACGGACGATCTCTTTTTGTTCCTCATTTTTCAGACCGGCGACAACAACTTCTTTGGCATTCTCCGGGAGTTCACTCAGGACAATACCCAGGGATGAATTCTCACCCAGAATCAGGATCTTTCCGGCCTGTGGTTCTTCCCTGACCGTATCACGGACATGTTCAAGATTGGGAAGAGTTTTCTTCTGGAAATGATAATTGTATTTATCTTCCGCAAAGATAAAGATCGTATCTTCTTCCTTCAGGATTGTGTCCGCCGGAGGATTCAGAATCGCCTTTTCGTTTCTGAGGATACCAATCGGGACTGCCTTTTCCAGTCCGTAACTCAGTTCTTCAAACGTTAGTCCGGCGATATCCTTCAGAGTAACGTTGTATAACTCAGATCCTTCAAAGTTGAAGATCTCCCGGAATACTTCCGATAAGCCAGGCTGGGTGCAGGAATGCGCAATGATCTTCGCCAGGGTGTTGTTGGTCTGGAGGGTCGTGACGTTATGTTTACTGGCAATCGTCGGAGGGAAGCGGTAATCATCACTGGACACAATAGCCCCGACACGGACTTTGGAGTGCGTATCATCGTTAATTAACATGGATACAGCCAGTAATGACTTCACTGTGCGTTCATCTGTAGTAGGACTGATGATAATAACCTCGGCTTTCTCGGGAGCCAGTTTCTCGAGATCTGCAGGATCACAGATGTCGGCTGTACGGCAGATGATCTTGATGTTATTGGGTACTTCGATATTGTCCCGGATATATTGTTCAAGTTCATCTTTTTCCATGTCTTCCGCAACGACAATGGTACAGGGTTTCCCTGCGGCAGCGAGGATCAGCTGATTGATCAGCGTATATTCTCCGGGATAGAAACCCAGGACGATCGTATGGTTCTCCTCCAGTACAATGGATGTGCCCTTGCGCAGACTCATGATCTTTTCTTCGATAGCACTTGTGATAATACCGATCAGGACACTGGTCAGCAGTAAACCGACAATAGCGGCAATCACATTCAGAATCAGATATCCGGCACTGAATGTTTCTTCACTGACATATCCATCTTCAAAGGAAGGGAACCAGGCATTGAACATCGTAATCAGAGTATCCCAGAATACCGAGGCATTCCCATCCGGATGCTTGACCAGACCGGTAAGAACCATGAGTCCGGTAAGCAGTAATATCAGAAGTACAGAGAAAATGATCAGGATCCGGAAAAGGGCCATTCCTCCCTTGGACATGTGATTGTCAAACCAGTATTGGAAGCGGTCTTTCAGTGTAGGCTGATTCATAAAAAGTTCCTCCGTTCTTGGATAAAATATGGAATTGTATTGTGGAAACAAGAAAAGTTCTGCTAAATAAACTATAACGTATTTTCAGCAGAACTGTAGTATATATGATACAAGTTTTCTATGACAGGGTCATTCACCTGCCTTGAAGTTATAGATCGGTTTCATTACCTCAATAACTTCGGCAGTATCAGAGATCGTATTCAGTATCGCTTCCAGAGGCTTATACGCCATCGGTGCCTCATCCAGAGTAGATGTATTCACGGTAGTGGTGTAGATTCCTTCCATACTGGAGATATAGTCATTCATGGAGATCCTGGCTTTGGCGGCAGAGCGGGACATCAGTCTTCCTGCCCCGTGCGGCGCCGATTCATTCCACTCCGGATTTCCTTTACCGACAGCGATAATACATCCATCTTTCATATTTACAGGGATGATGATCTTTTCTCCTTTATGGGCGGAGATTGCGCCTTTACGCAGGACCATCTCATGAATATCGATGTAATTATGAATCGTATGGAACGCTTCTCCGGGAGTGATACCGGTATATTCCAGGATGATCTTTGCCATACGCTGACGGCTGTGTACGGCGAATTGCTGGCAGATCTCAATGTCGTGCAGATAGTCATCCATAGTCTTACTGTATACGTAGCACAGATCTTCCGGAAGTGTAAGCTCAGGAATACTGTACTGTAATGTATTCAGTGCTTCCTGGATCTCCTTACTTCTTCCTTCAGCCTTGTATTGACGGATGAGTTCTTCCCGTTTCTGCATGTATTCTTCTTTGTGACTGTGAAGATCTATCGCCTTATTCTGGTAGTAATTAGCAACCTGTACGCCCAGATTGCGGCTGCCGGAGTGGATCACCAGGTAGTAATTCCCGTTCTCACTGTGATCAATTTCAATGAAGTGATTTCCTCCGCCCAAAGTACCTAAACTGTTATTCAGACGCGGTACATTCTTTAACGCATCATAACAGCGCAATTGTTTCAAATCAAAGGTTTCCTGAGGTACATCCCATACATTCATTCCGGAGGGAATATAGTGAGCCGCTTCATCTACCCTGGAGAGATCCGGCATCTCTGTACCAAGATGTACGGTATACATACCGCAGCCGATATCCACACCAACAATATTTGGTACAACTTTATCTTTGATTGTCATCGTGGTACCGATCGTACATCCCTTACCGGCATGGACATCCGGCATGATACAGATCCTGGAACCCGCAGTAAAATCGTAGTTCAGCATTCTTGTGATCTGATCTATAGCTTCTTGTTCAATGATTTCCGCATAACAAAATGCAGTGTTGTATTTTCCCTGAATTGTAAACATAGTACGTATTATTTCTTATGATTGATAAAGTCTATTAACAGGATCATCATAACTAATAAAGCTTCCTGTTCATCATGAGCACAGTCTATACCAAAGACCGTAGTCTTGGGGTTCTGCTGGGATACTTCAGCCATCGTCATACCAGTAGCCCGATCAAAGATCTTATAATTGTTTTTCTTGAAGTCACCGACTGCCATCCAGTTATTGAAGTTAGTCATATACAGAGTTTGTTTGTTTTCTGTAGAGGTGACGATACTTCCCAGGATGGTATTATCCAGTTCTACTACATAGTCATATTTCGTGGTTTTCTTGCGGAATAAGCCTTTCTCTTCGGTCTTGTATTGATTGACAGAACCGATCTGTCCCCATGGCTTTGCATAGTAATACAGCGCAAAAGAATCAGGATCCTGCTGGTCTAAGAGCGTGTTATATTTATTATCCTTCTTCTTATCCGTTACGGTGTAGATACCGGGTCCAAGCTTGGTTTCTCTCTTGGCAAACAGATAGTGTTCCTGTTTGGAGGAATGTCTTTTCAGGAGAAAAGAGTTCTGTTTCTCAGCGACTCTGGAGACAGCATCAGAAAAGACTTCAGCAGTTTTCATTGCGGCATCCGAAAACACTTCTACTGCATCGTTTATCTCAGAAGCAATATCATCAACAACATCTTCAGTGATTTTTTTCGCTTTTTTTCCCATCTGCAAGAACCTATATCCAATAATACTTTTTCCTGAAACAATTTTCTATAGCAATAGATACGTGTTTTATTTGTTTATAAATATACGAATAATTATTCTTTTATTTCCTCATATTCTACATCTACTATTTCTGGTATATCTTCTTTTTCAATATAATCAGGATTACTTAATCTTGTGTTTTGTAATGATTTTTTAAGTTTATCACAGCACGGTTTAAATGAAAGATAAGTTATTCCTCCGCCAATAACTCCTCCAACAACAGGTATGCTTTTTTTGAAGAATCCGGCGAATATTTCTTTAGTCATCTTTTTTCCAAACCACGATGCCACACTTTTTACAATTGGATAAATCGTTCCTTTAGTTAATGCTGCTTTAAGAAGCTTTTTCTCAACTCCTGTAGCTAATGCTTTAGCTATAGCTCTTAAAGCGTTATTGGCTCCTGCAGCCCCGTACATAACACCTAAGCAAATAATCAAAATATTAATTGTTTCCGAATCAAATTTACTTCCTTCTTCATTTACATCAATCTGCGGAAAGCCATACAAATATAATAATTTCTGAGTTGCTCTAAGCATATATCCATAATACTGAGCAATATCAGCAGGAATTGTAGCTGCCATCGCAACACCACCTGGCATACCAAGAGCTGCGGATATTCCTGACACACAATTTCTTTCGTACTGAATAACCTGGTCAGCAATTTCATCAATTACCTTTGGTTCTATCCCCGCTTTCAAAGGAGTCGAATTTATCGCTTTTTCTATAACATGATCAGGATATCGTTTAAATAACTCTTTGTGCAAAAAATCAGATCGATTAATTCTTACTCCGGGAGTTTTCAAACCTTTGATAATTATATCTTCGATGTCAATTTCACCATTTCCGTTTTCATCAAAGAACTCAATAGTAGCATTATTTGCCTTTTTTACTGTCTGTGCAGTTTGATCTTTTGCTATTTTAGCAACTTGGTACGCATTTTCTACTGTCTTCTTTGCTATACCTGAATAATCAATTTCTTTTGCATTCGCAACGATTTTTTCACCACTATCCACAATAGAATTACCTACATGCTTTGCAAAACTTTTGGTTTTTCCTAATGCTTCAGAAGACAAAACAGCGTTACTTAACGCATTAGCTATATTGTTTTTTTCTCTTTTTTTCTGTGTTTTTTCAGCGGTTTCACTCTCACTATTATGAAATTCTTGCTTATTTAACTTTTCTTCAGACATCGTTAAGTCCTCCTATTATATCTGTACTTTTGTTACATATTACAATTAATATTATATACCTCTTATCACCCCCATAGTCCCCATACACTCATCCTGTATGTACAACTGTAGACCAGGAACATCAGTATACCGATTACTACTGTAAGTAACTGGATCATGGTCATCATGCGATGGCACTTTTTATCGTTGTGCAGTACTACAACTCTCATTGCTTCGCACTCTTTCTCCAGTTCTCTGCACTTCTGCATTAATACATCTTCATACGCTATTTCTTTCTCGCTCATCTTATCCTTCCTTTCTACAATTTACTTCTGTTCCCTTACGGAACAGTCAACACATGTGTAAACCACGGAATAACTTAGATAACGTTCAGAATTTATTCACCTCCTCTTACAGAACAGAAAAATACGCGAATTCTGTTCCCCTGCGGAACACTCTCTCCAGAAAAAGAATTACTCCTGCAGGGAATGAATCAACTGATTTAATACTTGGACCTGATTCTGTTTCTGTTGAATCTCTGTTTCCAGTCTTTGCTGTGTTTTGAGAAGGATCTCTTTCTTGTGTTGATCTTCCAAGTCCAGAATCTCCCTGATTTCGGTTAACAATAATCCTGCTTCTTTGTATTTCAGGATATTCCGGAGTCTTTCGTAATCCGCATTGCTGTAGATCTTATGTTTCTGGGCACCGATACGGGCGGATGGTTCAAGCAGATGGATCCGGTCATAGTAAAACAATGTCTTACGGGTTATCCCGGTAATCGTACATAATTCACCTACTGTATATCTTTCTCCATCCATACCCGTATACAGAATAAAACCTGTATACTGTTGGCTCTATACCCAAAAATACGGCATAAAAATACACGTATATATTACGTGTATATTACTTTTTTACTTCTTCTTTCCTGCGCTGTACAGCTTCTTCCAGATCATCTTTACGCTGTATATCATTGTGGTAATCTTCTTCATTGTCATAGATCGCAGAACTGTCCAGCACGTTCACATATCCGCATTTCCTGCATTGCCATTCCGGCAGATGATCGTCAAAGCCCGGCTGTTCATTCAGATGATCATGACAATTATCGCAGAACCACTCGATTCCGGGGAAACGTTGATCCAGATCATCTCCCGTATATACACTTTCAAAATCTTCCGGTGCGATCAGATACCAGAACTTATCCAGAAAGTTACTACTTTCTCCTGGATTCCTATGTAACGGGATAAAGGAACTGTCATAGGTCCTGGTAATCCTTCCGCATTCATTCCGCAACAGACTTCCCAGCAGTAACCAGAGATAGGCATTAACCATACCATCGAAGTCATACTTCAGTAACTGGTACAAGGCATTGTATAAGATCTGTTCCAGGACTTCATCATCGTAAGGATATAACTCGGTATCCCGGAAATATTCTTCCGTCTCGTTATAGTGATCCGCCGTACGCAGTACATACATATACAACAGGTAATGGAAGTCCTGGATCTCCTCTTCAGAGAGTTCGCTCAGAATCTCTGCTGTATTCTCCTGCAGATCCAGAATTGGATCCATCTCCTTGATAATCCGGCGGGAGATATTCTTCTGGATCAGCTCTGCAGTTTTACGTTCCTTTTCCAGATTACTTGACGAGGTACCGATAAGTCTGCCAGTGATCTGTGTTACCCGGTTATTCCCTCCGCTGTAGATATACTCATGGTATTTCACCGCATGAATACATCTCTCGGTATCGTTGTATACCGGAGTGATCTTGGTGCTGCCATCGCTTTCTTCCAGAGTGATGATCATGCCGGGAAACCAGGTGTGCAGAAGATCCAACTGTTTTGGCACGGGCCTGCCTAGCAGGGAATAGTAAAGTTCACAGACATAGCCAAAGCGTAATTCCGGATGTGTAATCAGTTGTTCAAGTTTCTCGCGTTCTGACATATATTTCTCTACTTCAGGGATATATTCCATCCTTCTTTTAGTACAACATGCCCGTCGATGTATTCCTGCCGGAATCGTTCTGCCGTGTCTCTATCTGCGGAGATCTGCCGGGGATACTCTCTGACGATTCTTTCAAACTCTTCCTGTGTGATTTCCGCATAGGTGATATAATCGTCGTTCCTGCTTGGATATCCGTGCCAGGCATAATACTGTTTCCGGCAGAGATATCTCCTGTACCCGCATCCGAATCTGACCTGGTCGGATATGACACGGAAATAGTGCGGTCCCTCTTTCTTGTGAAAGTATGCCAGTTTATTCAAGGAGTCCTCCAGCCAGGCAAACCAGGAATCGGTATTCTTATCCGTCTGTGTATGACTATACAGATATTTTGCGTTACGGGTTAGTTCCTGCATGAAATGTATATCTGTTGTCATAAGGCCATACTGCCATGGTAATTCATCCACGGAAAAAGTTCCCTGCGAATTCTTCCTGAGCCTGTATCTGTACTCTGTCAGGTCATCCATTAGTTCGATCTGGTGTTCATCCAGATTCATCTGCGCAGCCGCATGCAGTAACAGATCCAGGAAATGATCCAGTCCTGACGCTGTCATCGAAAACATATCCGTCATAAGTAACCTCACTGATTATCGTGTCTTGTTACGGACATAACCGGCAATAACCATGGCGCATAAGCCAAGAAGCAGGTATATCCCCGCATACATGAGAAACGCGCTTTCTCCCGGGTCAAAGAAGATCCATGTTCCAAGCAGGAAGAATACCGGAGGAATCACCGGCAGCCACCAGTGCTTTTTCATGTCTTTCCCTGAGGATATCCCGTTGATTACGGAAAATGCCGGATTCACCGCAAAGAACAGAATGAATACCGCAGCCATACCTGAACTACCCATAAATTTTACTGCCAGACAGGGCAGACCAATCATGATACATACAGACAGGATCAAACATCTCATAATATTATTCATCATCGTCTCCAAGTGCCAGATACCAGGCTATCAAATCATCCGTAACTTCTCCGTAGGATTGTATACCACTCTCTTCCGAGAAAGTCTTCAGGTAGGTATCGTTGATTTGATCGGAGATTTCTTTCATGGGAGATTCGTATTTTTTGTAGATTTCAGAGGTGTCCCGGCGGTCTTGCTGCAGGAGTTGAATACCTTCCTGCTCATCGTATTTGTGATACAGTTCCGCGGCAAGTTCCGGATCAATTTTATACAAAGAGGAGAAACAATAACTGAATGCGGAGTAATACCCACTGTACAGAAAGATGGTATCGGGATGATGGACACATGCCAGGAAGGCCGCGAAGTTGGCTTCCTCCTCACTGGCTATTCCTAACCTGTGAGCTGCTTCGTGTGTCATGGTATAAGGTAGTGGTGCCGGGGGTACAGATCCCGGTACGCCTGCTTCTGCGGTCAGCGGCATGAACATACCAATGATGCCGTTATACATCAGGTATTCCCCGACAACGGATAATTTCTTTACACGTACAGATGATCCGGTTAGTACAGGATAGATCTCACTCACTCTTTCATACGCAGATCCCGCGCTTTCCGCAATCTTGTAGAAATCCCGAATCACCAAATGTCCTCCATCATCCCGGTCTGCCTGTACAGCGTATTCGCCGGCTTTGCGGAGATAATAATCACAGGCGTCATAGAGTTCATCCTTACTGTATTCACGCACGGTAAAGCCTAATTCCTGCGCCAGCGGAGGCGCATAGTGATTTAACATCCATCCGTATACCACGATGAACCAGAGAACACTCATTCCCAGCAATACAC
This sequence comes from Solobacterium sp., assembly GCA_017512555.1. Lineage (GTDB taxonomy): Bacteria > Bacillota_I > Bacilli_A > Erysipelotrichales > Erysipelotrichaceae > Bulleidia. The sequence goes on from JAFWFE010000047.1 coordinate 41,835, forward strand.
CGGATAACCAGGAAAGAAACCCACGTCTGCGGATGATCACAACCACCAGGGTAACGATGACTGCCGCAAGTAATACCACTGCCCCGATATCCCATACCGCAACCTTCACAAACGATGTCAGTCCGGAGAGAAAGACGATCCATTTCTGTGAGATCTGCCGGTACACAGGAAAAAAGTACTCCGGCCGGCGGTGAAACACAAACATCGCCAGACCATCCAGAACCAGCAGGAACAGAGCTGCCAAGAGACGTCGGATTGCTTTCTTCATAAAGATCACAGATATACAGATATTTTACTCTATCCGCTATAAGAATTATCTAGGATTTTCCGGGAAACTGTATTATCATAATTACACATGGGGTCGTAGCTCACCTGGGAGAGCGCATCGCTGGCAGCGATGAGGTAGAGAGTTCGAGTCTCTTCGGCTCCACCATGGAAAACAAACAGGATCATATGATCCTGTTTTCTTATCCCCGGAGAGGTCTTACCTGCCGAAGATCAGTTCCAGTGCCTTCCTGTCACACGCTCTCTCTCCGCACTTCCGGCAGTAGATCTTTCTCTCCAGTATAACTTTTTCTTCTTCTCTTTCCAGTTTCTTTCCGCATTCCGAACATGTATTCCGGTCAAGATATGATTTATGCATATAACGTACCTCCTGCTATGTATTCTCGCAGAAAGCCTGTACGTTTTTTATGCCATAGATCAGAATTCTAGAGTGGTTAACGGCTGCTGGATCACAAAGTGTATTCCCTTGCCTGCACAATGCTCCGTCAAGATCCGCATGGTTTCCTTTGTGTTGTCAAACGGTGCCGGAAGACCTTTGATCTTACCGTACAGTGGTCCGAAGAAATAATCCCAGTGTACAGGAACTACCGTTTGAGGATGTACCTTATCTATGGTTTCTTCAAAGAATTTTTTCTGCCGTTCCTGCGTATCCTTGGCAAGACCGGTAACACCGATATACAGAACATCCGCCTGGATACCGTCCAGTTGTCCTTCCAGATAGTTATAACTCGGACGGATTAAGTAAGTTTTATCACCATTTTTTACCAGGAAGTCAAAAGATCCTCCCTCCTTGTATCCCTGCTTTCTTGCGGGTTGTACAAGTGGTGTATCGATTGTCTGACCAAGATCATTGTTGAACATATTCGGTTTGGAATGAATCGATGGGATGATCCGAATCTGATAACCTCCAACCTGGTATTCCATACAATCCTTGTAGGAATGCAGACGTTCTTTGTCTACACCTCCCCCTCTTGCGACATTCAAGGCAGAGGGAGAACCATAGATCTCCGCACCGGTGCGTATCGCAAAATACGGCGCATCCATCACATGATCATGGTGTGAATGAGAGATGAATATGGCACGTAAGCGGTTGATCCGGAAGTCCTTGATCACTCTGTCAGAGACTTCTGTATTTGTGATCATCTTACCGAACAAATACGTCGGTATGGATGGTCTTGTCACATGACAATCAAACAATACCTGGTCTGTTCCGTCATCAAACAACAACATGGTTGTTCCTAAATATGTTACTTTCATGCGTTCCCTTTCTGAATTTCTCCGATAAAATGTTAACGGAGGTATTTAACCTATGGCAAAGCTCTTATATAAAGCCCCGGGTGCTGTTGTGACCGGAGATGTAACTATTGGTGAAGATTGTTCGGTGTTTTTCAATTCGGTGATCCGCGGAGATACCAATAGTATTACGATTGGCAATCGAGTAAATATCCAGGATCTTTGTATGCTGCACACGGATGGTACTGCACCTCTGGTCATCGGAGACAATGTTACGGTAGGTCATTGCGTGATTCTCCATGGGTGTACGATCGGCAGTCATGTGCTGATCGGTATAGGCTCCATTATCCTCAATCATGCCTGTATACCGGATCATTGCATCGTTGGCGCAGGCAGTCTGGTTACAGAGCGCAAGACCTTTCCGGAAGGTTACCTGATCTTCGGACGTCCCGCAAAAGCAGTACGGCCGCTGACAGACGAAGAAATCCAGAGTCTGGACAACAGTGCCATGCACTATATCGAAATTGCCAAAGAATACCTATCTGCTTAATTCCGCACCCAGATTCCAGGCGTCAAAGAGATCTTTCGGGAATTGGTTTTCCCGGCTTTCTTTTCTTTCTTTTGCGTTAAACATACCCATGTTGTATTTCTCATAATCATTGACCTGCATGGTTTCGCATGCCGCAATGACCTTTACTTTCCCCTTCAGGAGTCTTTCATACGTACGTTCCGGTCCTTCCAGCGCAGATCTCATATTCGCTTCATAATACGCTTTCGGCGCGTTCATGGTATAGATGATCCCGACATTGACACTGCGGTCAAAATAGCTTCCGCCGCCGTCATAAGACAATACACAGAAGCACAGACGCTCAAACAAAGCACGGAAATGAGCTGTTGGTTCACCAAAGTAGATTGGAGCACCGATGATCACGCTGTCAGCCTGGAGGATCTTCTCAATCCACGGAGATAGATCATCTTTCCAGTAACACTTGCTTTTCTCTGCACTCTTACGCTTACAGGCAAGACAACTATGGCATCCCGCAAAGTTCAGATCATACAGATCTACATACTCTGTTTCGGCACCGACAGATTCCGCGCCTTTCTGCGCCTCTTTCAGCATTAATGCTGTATTCCAGTTCTTCCGGGGACTTGCATTGACAATAATCGTTTTCATAACAGGTTTCCTTTCTCTTAATTATTATGACCATTCAAAAACACGAAGTAACCCACTACCATTCCCGTAACCAGAGGGATCATCAGATTACTTACGGTTAATTCAAACGTTTCCTTATCAAACAGATACTTCAATAAACACCAGAAGACGATGACAAGGATCACACACAAGGCAAAAGCCAGGTATTTATTACGGATCATCGGTCAGCCTCCTCTGCAGACGAAAGATTATCGTTCAGCCAGCGCATGAATTCCCGGTAGTGTGCAGGGAAATTCTCAGATCCCTCTGCCTTGATGACCTGTCCGTCATTGACTGTGGCAGTAAGTGTAAACATCACACCGTCTTTGACATTCCAGGGATGCTTGCCGTGGAAACCATCCCAGCGCATCATTTCATATTCGTTGAGCTTATCCAGCACTTCTCCGGTATCACATTGCGTACTGCGTTCTTTTCTCCTTTGATCTTCTCCGTTCTGATAATACAGAGAATACTGTGAGATTTCCGTCTGTGTTCCCTGATTCATGATTTCGTATTCATACTGAAAACGCATCCCGCTCTCACGGACGATGATCTTTTCAAAGCCGGTGATATTCTTCTTACGCATATTCCGGACATGATCCAGCAGAGATGTCTCCATCTTTATCTCCCCTTTCGACGCATGTGTATTCATCATTTCCATCGCTTCTGTATATTCTTGTTCAGCCGTGTCTTCATTACCGCAATACAGGAGCTGATACGCATACAATAACCTTCTCTTAGGTATCTGGTGCTTCTTTGTCTTCTCGATATATTGTTTCAGTTCATCGTCATAGACAGCCTGGATTTCTTCTTCAGGGGCATTCCGCAGAAGCAGGCAGAACAGAAGCTCACAAGCAGCTTCCAGACGGTAATACCCGATACTTTTATCATTCTTTTCGGCAGCTTCACGGAAGAATTGTTCGGCTTCATCAAATCTGTGCTGATCCAACAGATAGTATCCGCGCATCAGTTTGCTCATACCGCTGAATTCTCCCTCATCACTCCAGGAATACAATTCTTCCGGTAATTCTCCGGGAGAAAGATCCGGATAACTATGGATCTTCAGGACATTGTATGCGGCAATTCTGTCTGCCGTGCTTTTCAGAATACGTTTTATGTTATAACCGTCATTAGGTACCTGCAGTTTTACCGGATACAGGTTTAAAATAGCCAATGCCAGAGAAACAGTACAGAGCAGAATAAGAAAGATCCGCAGAGGTCGTCCCTGACATACCAGAAAGAGGAGATATGCGCATAAAGCTGTCAGGAGGTTAAACAATCCTCCTCCCATATGATATAAGACGGCAGGTACTTTCTCCGGTATGTCGCTGTCCGGAGGCATCATCAGACATTGTCCCGCAGTACCGGGTATACTCATCCTCTTGATTTTCCATTGCCGGTCCTCCCTGGTCAGCACATAAGAGCCAATACGCAGAGAAATGAACTTATAACCAGATACCAGTCCCATGACCATATGACCAAGTTCATGGAGAAAGGTACCCAGGACATAAGCACACAGAAAAAACAGGATAATATACAGTGCCCTGAATAGTTTAACTGCCATAATCTACTCCCCGATCCTGGTGATTTTCCGGTTTCCAGATAAATAGTCCTTCTGACCTTGCCAGTTTACATAAGAGTTCCAGTATCTCCGGTGAAGGATCATAGATCGTCATCCAGGTATCTCCTGTGTCAAGATCCATCATCGTATCTTGTGCGTCCAACAGAACCCGCAGGTAATCTCTTCCGGATAGTTGTGTCAGCTTGCCCGCAAAGTCTTCCGGATCCGGGTTCTTCTGCCAGGAATCCCCTGCGTCAAAAGACACCTCCAGATCGTAATAACAATTCAGTTTCATCAGGATATGCGCATATTTTCGATATAACGCTGATTTTTGTTCCGGCTGAAGAAAATACCGTTCCACGGCAGAATACTGTCCCTGAGCCCCTGCAGGCACCTGTACGGGAAGAATATCCATGATCCACCATGGTTTCTCCAGCAACTGTTCGATCTGTGCGTCTCTCTTCCGGTTTGTGATCCATTCTTCTCTGGTCAGGCAGTTCACATGACCTCTGCGTGTTTCCTGCATCAGCGGTACTTCCACATTCTCGGTTGTCCACTGATAGCGAAAACCACACTTCTCCTGTACACGTTTAGAACGGTCATTTCCGTCATAATATCCGCACCATACCTTACACATACCCAGATCTTCAAAGGCGTGGCGGAGGATCTCCTGTACGGCTTCAGGCATGAGTCCCTGTCCCCACAGAGGCTTACCAAGCCAGTACCCAAGTTCGCATTCATCCTCACGATCTGTCATATCGGTATGACCTTTCAGCTTTAACTGTATTGTCCCGACCGGTCTGCCGTTCTCTTTCAGGCACAACGCAAAACACTCCGGCACCATGAATACATTCTGTATGACCTGCCTGCTTTCCTCTATGTTCTGGTGAGGAGGCCAGCCGGCAATGGGTCCTACTTTCGGATCTCTGGCATATTCATACAAGTCTCCGGCATCTTTAATCTGCCACGGACGCAGAATCAGACGCTCTGTCTCAAGAACCATGACTTACTCCTCGTTCCTCTCCCAGACAAACAGAGAGTCATAGTATTCAAGTAAATCTGTGATTACAGATTTCATGCCTTCGATCTCACTGGCTTTTTTCGTATCGATATTGATACGTTTTCCGCTCTCATATTCAAGATGGAGAGTAAGTGACAGAACTTCCGAATCTTTTTCTCCTGCCGGCTGATCACCCCAGCCGAAATAACCCTTGTCATGGTTTCCGTAGTTTCTTTCTTCGTAGTCATACCGGCTGAAATCATACTTAGTCACAATGTCATAGCCACCCAGGATCTCCGTGATTCTTTCAAAGTAATCCGCAGGGAATAACCGGTATTCATCCAGGATCTCTTTCTCCAGTTTCAGGTCATAAATCTCCCCGTTCAGGAGATATGTTTCTCCGTTGATTGCGTTCTCTGCCTGTACATTTACACCGCTGTATGAGCGCATAATCCCGTATTCCTGCAGGACAAACCGTATTCTGGTGACAGGAGATGTTTCTTGTGCAGGTAGTAACGCGTCATTCCCCTGCGAGGAAAACCAGTCCGCAAAGACGCCGTAGATATCCTCTGCCCATCTAGCGTATGGTTCGTTGTTGATCGTAAACCTCAAGGTTTCTCCGGACGCATAGACAACGTTGAATTCCCGCTCCTGACACTCCGGCGCCAGTCCCGCAGTCACTTCATATACACCATTCATGGATGCCAGGTCATACTTGTCGATGACAGCCTGCAGATCTTTCAGAAGTTGTTCATCTGCCTGCGCATGAATGTCCCGGATTTTTTCCGATGCGGTCAGAACACCATTCTCTTCTTGAATCAGGAATTGAAAATCGTGGTTCTCTTCCCCTGCCCAGCGGTTCGCAAGAAAGAAAGAAGCCTGGAATTCTGTGATATCTTTGGATTGAATCACTTTCGGGGCATCCGGATCTGTCTTATTGGTTGTCCCTCCGGTCGTGTATTCCTGTTCTTTTGTACATCCTCCTGTACTGAAGAATGTGAAAAGACTTAACAGCACTCCCATAAACCATCTTCCTTTCTTTTTATTCATTATGTACTCCTTTACCTGCTGTGATCATTTATTTGTGATACACCGGAATCCATACCGCAGAGTGATAATTTTCCGCAGTCATATCCCCTTCCGCATCATACCATTCCACCGTCACATCTCCGTTGATTCCGTATTCCGGGTGTTCCGGCATCCACTCTGTGTAGATCCGGGGAGTTATCGTCTTGATTGCCTCGGGAATCGGTCCTGTACAGTCAAAAACTGCCCAATCACTTTCCGGGAATGTATACAGCACCATGTCTTCCGGTACTTCTCCGCCGGCGTATCTCCCCGCTATCAGATAGCGGAACTTATCCGGGCCAAGATCATCAATACATACACCAAACTCACCGATGCCGTTCTCACGTATTGCTTTCGCATGGATGTCTCCTGTATCTGTCAAAGGATATCTGCTGAAAACCTCACCCCAGAAATCCGGGATGTCATTGTAGGACATGGTATTGGAGAATTCTTTCTGGAATCCGATTACGGTAAAAGAATTCATCGTTTTGATCGTATAGTTCATAGATCCACCTCTGTAAGAATGATTACTACATATACTTATCCAGAAGTACATCCACATTCTTCATACGTTTTACTTTCGGATTGCGGATCAGCTTCCCTTTTGTGACAACCATGGACACATCTCTCAATACCGTCAGATCCTCCAGAGGATTCTGTCTGACTGCGATCATATCCGCGTACTTGCCTTTCTCGATACTTCCTGTTTCGTTGTTAATACCGGCGATCTCCGCGTTGCCCAGGGTTGCGGAATACAGCGCGAATGCATTGGATACACCAACATATTTGTGATAATAGTACAGTTCACGCCAGAAGTTGTAGTGGACGATAAACGGACATCCTGTATCATTTCCGATACCGACGGGGATATCGTTTTCCAGACATGTCTTTGCGCACGCGATGATGCCGTCCATCACGATCTTACCGTTCTTTTTTGCCACAGGTAACGTATTACTCTCACTCAGCTCAAATTCCGCGTAAGGAAGTGCCGGGGAAATTGTACATACCGGTACGGCATGGTGTTCCTTGAACAGTTGTATAGTTTCTTCAGTAAGTACAGCCCCGTGTTCAACCGTATCTACTCCATTTTCCAAAGCTACCCGTACACCTTCCGGACTCTCTACATGCGCTGCCACCTTGTATCCGAGGCGATGCGCTTCATCACAGGCTGCTTTGACAATTTCCGGAGACATCCGTAATACACCTGGCTCACCTTCTTCGGAAGCGTCCATGACACCTCCGGTGATCATCAGTTTAATCAAATCTGGTTTTGTCTGCGCGATCCGGCGTACATGTTCCACCGCTTCTTCAGGAGATGCGGCTTCCGTGGCAATCGAGCCCGCAAAGTGGCCTCCCGGTACAGATACGGCTGTGTTGGCAGAAAGAATACGCGGACCGGTGAATTTCCCCGCGTTTATTGCGTCACGGATCTGTCCATCCAGATCCAGGATTCCTGCGACTGTACGGATCGTTGTCACACCGCTCATTAATTCTGTTTTCGCATATCCCATCAGCATCCGTTTCATTACAAACATAACCAGAGGGTGTCCGGAAAGAAGCTGGAATAATTTCTTGTAGTCTGTGGGTTTCTGGTTAGGTTTCGGTGGTTTACCACTAGCCGCAAGATGTACATGGAGGTTGATCAGACCCGGCAGAAGATATCCTCCGTTCAGGTCAACAGTTTCATACCCTTCTGTTATAGTTGAGTCAGGAACGATATCCTTGATATGTTCATCTTCTACCAATACAGTCATTCCTGTGACCGGATGCATGTCTTTCGTTCCATTGAGAATTGTTCCATTTCTGAAGGCATATTTCATCATCTGTCACCTCCCTGTGATACCAGATCATCTTGTGTTTGTCCGGGTTGGGTTTCTTCTTTTTCCGGTTCCTCCGTATATTCCAGGATCATTCGCGGACGTCGGAATCCGCTTCCTGTGCTTGCCAGCGTACTTACAGCGATATAATGAAGTCCCGCAGAGATAAAGTGGAACAGGAACCGGCTTCCCCGGGCGATATCCAGCACGATCAGGATTCCGGACAGGAACAACAAGAACGAACCACGGGAAGTTCTTGCGGAATGGGTAAAGGAAGTGACCACAAGAGCACAGCCGGCAATGACGTACATGATTGCAAGATAACGCAGATATCCGAAATCCCCGTTGATTTTCATCAGGTAACGGGTTCCTGCCGCAGACATCAGAATCCATACCAGGATCCGGAATATACCCGGACGATCTTCTCTGGCAAAATTCACACACAACAAGATATACGCAACGATATACAGGACCGCTCCGGCAGGAACAGAGGTAGTCATCAAAATATCTGCCCCGTCAAGCAGAAGTACCGCGAAGATGATCAGTAAATGGAACTGATCCTTCTTCCTCCGGTAACCATAAAACGCAATAATCAGAAGCAGGAATCCGATAATACCCTTGAACATATTAATGTCTCCCGGACCTGCGTCATAAAGGAAAGTATAGAACTCCTTGGTCAAAAAGGCCTGCTGGATCAGGAAGAAACAGATGATCGGAAGCGGACGGAAACGGATGTCTTTGCGGATCATTCCGCGGCTGCGCTTATACCGGTGACGGAGCCACATGGATAACAGTGTCACAATAAAGATCACTGTGGTCACAAGCAGGACGATCAACATCAGGATAGCGAGCACAAGATCCCTCCAGGATATCATCTTTGATAAAGAGTAGACACGTGTGATCAGATTCAGGCTTGTCTGCCCTCTTTCATTCTGATATTGCACGGTCGTCTGGATTGCGTCGTCGGAGAAGAATGATCTTCCCTCTGCAGAATAACTGATATCCATTACACCGCCGTCAATCATCTCACAGCTGTACAGGTATGTTTCATCCGGCGCGTGTCTTCCTACCTGGAATCCAGCCTCCAGGACTTCCACGGTCTGTTCTCTAAGGGAACGTATGGATACGTTGTAATCCTGATCACGGGGAATCAATACAGTGATCTTAAAATCCTGTACACCCATGTAATGATAGTTACCGATTTCTCTATCCCCAAACTCCAGAACTTCCAGAACTTCGTCATTTCTGGAGAGTGTTACTTCTGTATCACCGTCGATATAAAGGATCGTATATTCAGAAGAATTACTGTACAGTTCATCGGGATCATCCACGGAGAAGACCCAGGATATATATAACTCCGGTGTATGGGTCTGCAGGAAGTTTGACCCGACAGACGCATTCTGGTTATACCGGCGGAATGAATTCTCCGAACTTGCATAATCCAGTAAGATATACGCGATCTGGTTCATCAGTAAATTCGCTTCCAGACGGTTATCATCATTGATCAGGATCGGATTATCCGCCATCTCCAGAAGACGTGACATAATACTGACAAAATCATGTTTTTCCCAAAGCGAGATCAGATTAGACTGTAAATACTTATGATACGTTTCCACATCCGGACAGATATTCAGCAAGCAGTCCATCAGGACTCTTAACTGGCTGTTCATATCCGAGTTTGCCCAATAAGAAATACCGGTAAGTTCTTCGTACACAATATCGGCTTTCTTACGCTTTTCCCAGAAGTCGGAATCCGTCTCCATCGTCGGAGTGAAGTAGGTTATACCATAGCGGGAATACCCCCAGTCCGCAAACGGGATATTCGGTACAGGGTCCATCTTTCCGCAGATATTAAAGATATTCTCGTATACTTTAGGTTCCTGATCACGGACAGTCATCGGTGTAGCGAACGTATACGCAAATACGGTCTCCTGAGAGAACGTATCCGAGTCTGACAAAAGTGAAGCAGTGATGTTGGAGACTGCCGCAGCTCTGGAGAATCCGGAGATCCAGATCTTCATCTTCCCATGCAGGTGATTCTCTGAAATATAGCCGAATACCCGGTCATAGACCAGATGGGAAGCGCTGGAAAATCCTTCCGGGTTCTTCCCTGTGCCTACAGACAAATTGGATTCCCACTCATCCATATAGCCTTGCCCGCAGATCCCTACCGCAATCAGTTCAAAGGAATCCTCCCCTTCACCGATCTTCTGATGTCCCATAACCGTGGATACGGTATACATACTGGGGTCTTTATCATAGTCATCACTGCGGAGATCATCGAATCCTGCCTGATTCAGGAAAGAACGGAGATTATAGTCTGCCGGCTGGTCTTCTTTCGCAAGCAGCTTATTCGGACGGAACGCGGATGTCGCAAGACCCAGAGATAACTTCGCCAGATCATGATTGTATTCACGTGCGTCATTCTTAAACCAGGAACGATTAAAAGGCACATGGAGGGAATGGTCTTCCTGTGTCGTAAGCACGTAAAAGGTATCGATCAGATCTATTGTGTCTTCCGGTATTTCTTCCGCGTATACAGGCGTAAAAAGATGCAGAAACACAAATAAGACACAGCACCAGGTGATTATTCTTTTCGCTATCTTCATCATTATTATTCTATACCAGAAGTGTATCTGGTTACGTTTATTTTACCGTAAATCTTGTCCAGTCGATGTGATTATACCGCATGACATCGTCGGCTTTTTCCATACCGAGTTTCTCATAGAAAGGAACCGCATTATCCATGGCGATCAGATATACCGCGATATCCTTTTCTCCTCCTGCAAGTTCATGCGCAGTCTTCATTAAGCTGCGTCCGATACCCTGATGTGTATACTCTCTGTCCACACCAAGATCTGTAACATACAGCCAGTATGCAAAATCTGTAAGTCCCAGCAGCACACCCACGAGTTTTCCCTCTTCATTGCGGGCAGACAGACTGATATTGACATTCTTCAGCAGCACAGGAATACGTTCCTCAAAGCGTTCCGCGGGATACTGTGAGCCAAGATCCGTACGCTTCAGGAAATCGATGTATTCGTCTGGTGATAGTATCTCACTGTGAATCTTGTACATTCCTTACTCCGCAACAGGTTGTTCAGTTTCACTGACCGCAAAGACCGGAAGGAAAACAGACTCTAAATCTTCCGAATCTGTCCAGATCCGGTAGTAATATCTGCCGTACGGGACAACGATCTTGTGCTGCGCCTCATCTTCTTCGTGTACATGGATACTGCTGGATTCGATACGCGCAAAAGCTCTGCCGTTCCTGGATACTTCGTAGATCACATACGGGAATTTCGTAGTCAGGTCTGTATTCATACGTATACCACGGTCATGGACCACATCCCAGATATTCTGTCCGTCAAACTTAAACCAGGAACTGACAGAAAAGAACTCATTGTTGTAGGACTGGGTAACCGTATGGCCGACTTCATGTTTTGCTGTTCTGCCGGTGGTATGATCGGTAAACTCAAAGATCCGCGCTCCGACAAGAGAATTCTTCACCATTTTCGCTTCATAGAGGATCTTTCTGTCTCTGTCTTCAATGATATATCCGGGACTTAGTGTATTCCCGTCAAAACGGCAGTAATATTCCTGTACCCCTGTGCGGTACATATAGCCGTCAAAATCCACCGGTGTAATCGTCTTCGGAACAGATTGATCCAGTTCCTTACTCTTCCGGAAAGCTTTGACCGACATCAGGATACCCAGCAGGATTGCGGCAGCCCCCGCCCCGATTACAGCCAGGGCTACAGTACCGCTCATCTTACTATTGGTGATCTTCTCCGGGTTTTCTGCGTCATGGTATACCGTGATCGTATCACCGACGATGTAATCACCGGCAAGATTTTCAAACGTCCCTTCATACGTCTTTCCATCAACCGCATAAGTAAAACTGACATCATACTCAGGCTTGTTCTTTTCCGTGGTATCGTCCACAACAGAAGTAATCGTACCCGTCGTTTCAAGCATGGTATCCGACCGGAAAGTATACATGATAAAGCCGAAGATAATCAGAATAATACCGACAGGAACAAACATCCTCGCCGGACCGGTATTTCTCGCTAATCTTGCAAGTGTGTTTTCTGGATTCATAGACCTGGCCTCCTGTAATTCATTATACCTGTAAAAGATATTTCTCCGCACGATTTCAGCGGATATAACACACTGTTTTTTCACGGTAATCCGGGAGGCGAAGGATCCGGGTTCCTGTTTACAGGAGATGGAAAACTTCTTTTGCTTTCATGTCCCAAAGCTTGTGAAAGCGTTTACATACTTGTTTGAGAGGACTATAATATATCTCGGGTATAAGTTTTTACACTACACGAAAGGGAGGAAGAATTGTGAAAAAACTTGTTAAGATGATACTTGCCGGCACAATGACATTCAGTCTTGTGGCTTGCTCAGGCGGCGGCAATAACTCCGGCGGAAACAGCGGAAGCAACGCTAACGAGAACGACAGCGAACTCGTTAAAGCCGCTAAGGAAGAAGGAGAACTTGTTGTATACGGTTCCTGCGAAGAAGAATATCTTGCGGCAGCCTGCGAACACTTTGAAGAACTCTATGGTATCAAGGTTCAATATCAGAGACTGTCTACGGGCGAAGTTCAGGCTAAGATTGAAGAAGAAAACGGTAACCCGTCCGGTGATGTATGGTTCGGCGGAACCACTGACCCGTATAACATGGCAGCCAGCAAAGGACTCCTGGAAGCTTATGAACCGGAGAATGCATCTCATCTGATTGATGATGCTTACCGTGATAAAGATGGTTACTGGTTCGGTATCTATAAGGGAATCCTGGGCTTCATGGTCAACAAAGATGAACTGGATCGTAAGGGTCTGGAAAAACCGGCTGATTGGAAGGATCTGCTGGATGAGAAGTACAAAGGATTGATCTGGCTGTCCAACTATAATACTGCCGGTACAGCAAAACTGGTTATCAACACCATGATCCAGAAGTACGGACATGACGAAGGTATCCAGTACCTCGTAGACCTTGACAAGAACATTCAGGTTTATACGAAGTCCGGTTCCGGTCCGTCCAAGAATGTCGGTACAGGTGAATGTGTCATCGGTATCGGATTCCTGCATGATGGTATCACACAGATCGTTGACAACGGTTACGGCAATATTGAACTGATTATTCCGAGTACAGGCACTTCCTATGAAGTAGGTGCTACAGCGATATTCAAAGGTGCGAAACACCCGAATGCCGCCAAACTCTGGATTGAATATGCATTGTCTCCGGAATGTGTGGAACTCGCCGCGAAGAATGGTTCTTACCAGTTCCTTGTCCTCGACAACGCAAAGCAGCCTGATGTGGCTGAAGAATTCGGACTCGACCCGAACAATGTCATGAAGTATGACTTCGAAGATGCTAAACAGAATACTGAAAAATACATCACAGAAGTTATGAACGCATTAGGCGGAGGAGACGATCGTTTCAAGACTGAATAATAGCGGTCGGAACATACGGGTGGACTCAAGTCCACCCGTATTTACCATAAAATATCCAAAGAAAGGAGTCTGCTTATGGCTACAAGTCAAAGTAAGGAACTTGATCGTAAAAAGTTCTTTGCTGATCCGATAATGGTTACGACCATCGTAGTTCTGATTGTCTTCCTGACATTATTCATTCTGTATCCGCTGGCAATACTGCTGGTAGATAGTTTCGTGTCCGGAGAAGGATTCACGCTGGATGTATTCAAGCGTGTTCTGGCAATGCCCAACTTCCGTAAAGCGATTACCAACACATTAAAAGTAGGCTTTCTGGTGGGTATTCTCTCGGCAGCGATCGGACTTCTGTTCGCCTACGTTGAAGAATATGTAAAGCTTAAGACAAAAGTACTGGAAAACTTATTCAAGGTGATCAGTCTTCTGCCTGTCGTATCACCGCCGTTCGTATTATCACTTTCCATGATCATGTTGTTTGGTAAAGCAGGTATTATTACCAGATATCTGCTGGGAATCTATGAAAACAATGTCTATGGTTTCTGGGGGATCGCCATCGTTCAGACACTGACATTCTTCCCTGTCTGCTACATGATGATGAAGGGGTTGCTGAAAAACATTGACCCTTCCCTTGAAGAAGCTGCCAGAGATATGGGAGCGTCCCGTTTCACCGTATTCACGACAGTAACACTGCCGCTGATCTTACCTGGTCTGGGTAATGCGTTCCTTGTCACATTTATTGAGTCTATTGCAGACTTCGCCAACCCGATGATCATTGGCGGATCCTACGATACACTCGCAACTTCCATCTATCTTCAGATTACCGGTGCTTACGATAAACAGGGTGCCTCAGCCATGGCTGTTGTCCTGCTCGCAATCACCCTTATGATGTTCATTGTACAGAAGTACTACCTAGAAGCGAAGAGTACCGCGACATTGACAGGAAAAGCCAGCAGACAGAGAATGCTGATTACGGACAAGTCTGTTACTCGTCCTCTCACAGCGTTCTGCCTGCTCGTCGCATCCTTCGTCGTCCTGATGTATATCTGCGTACCTCTTGGCGCATTGTTTAAGACCTGGGGATATGATTTCCATCTGACATTCAAATGGTTTGGTCTGGTATTTACCAGATATAAGGGATTCAAAGCGTTTAAGGACTCCTTCCTGCTGTCCTTTATTGCTTCACCGATCACCGCTCTGTTGTCCATGATTATCTCGTATCTTGTTGTTAAGAGAAATTTCAAGGCAAAAGGCTTTATTGAAGCAGTATCCATGCTGGCAATGGCAGTACCGGGAACTGTACTCGGTGTCGGATATATCCGCGGATTCTCTGCCGGTGTATTCCGTACGGGGTTCCTTCAGTCCTTATATGGTACAGGCGCACTGCTGGTCATCGTATTCATCGTACGTTCACTTCCCACCGGTACACGAAGCGGTATATCTGCGCTTCGACAGATCGATAAGAGTATTGAAGAATCAGCGTATGACATGGGTGCAGACAGCTTTAAGGTATTTATGACGGTAACACTGCCGCTGATCAAGGACAGTTTCCTGTCAGGACTTGTAACAGCCTTTGTACGAAGCATTACGGCTATTTCCGCAATTATTCTGCTGGTTACACCGAAGTTCCTGCTGATCACTGTACAAATCAACGAATTCGCCGAAAAGGGATCCTTCGGTATTGCCTGCGCATTCGCTACAATTCTGATTATGATCACCTATGGTGCGGTAACCCTCATGAATCTCTTTATTAAGCACTTCGGCACCAGCCGTCAGATAAAGGAGGTCTAATATGGCAAAAGAGAAAAAAGGTGTTCGACTCGAACATATATCCAAGATATATCTGGATCCGAAAACAAAGAAAGAATTCTACGCTGTCCGTGATACAACACTGGAAATAGAACCGGGATCATTCGTTACTCTGCTGGGACCTTCCGGCTGCGGAAAGACAACAACTCTGCGTATGATTGCAGGTTTTGAAAGTCCGGATGAAGGTGAAATTTACCTTGGTGGAGAACCGATTAATGAACTGACTCCGAACAAACGTGATACAGCAATGGTATTCCAGAGTTATGCGCTTCTTCCGCACTACAATATCTTTGACAACGTTGCTTATGGTCTGAAACTGCGGAAGATGGACAAAGAAGTCATCAAAGAGAAAGTCATCAATATTCTGAAACTCGTTGGTCTGGAAGGTATGGAAAGCCGTATGACCAACCAGCTATCCGGTGGTCAGCAGCAGCGTGTCGCTTTGGCAAGAGCTTTGGTCATTGAACCAGGTGTTCTGTTGTTCGATGAACCGTTATCCAACCTGGATGCCAAATTACGTGTAACAATGCGTACAGAAATCCGCCGTATCCAGCAGGAAGCCGGTATTACCGCAATCTATGTTACTCATGACCAGTCGGAAGCGATGGCAATCTCGGATAAGATCATTATCATGAATAAAGGTGTTGTGGCACAGATGGGTACACCGCAGGAGATCTACTATCATCCAAACAGTGAATTCGTTGCGGACTTCATCGGTGAAGCAAACTTCCTGAAAGGTAAGATCACAGAGAAAAACGGTAATGACGGGGCTGCAGATGTTTACGGTAACCGCATTGTCCTGCATGATATTCCGGGACGTAATGTCGGTGATGAATGTACACTTGTTCTGCGTCCGGAAGCTGCTGTTGTCGCAGATGACGGACAGTTACCGTGCAATGTCATTCTGAGTACCTTTATGGGAAGTTATCAGAATTACCATGTCATGGTTGGCGATACACTTGTCAAGATTACTGATTTCAATCCGAAAAACAAGAAAATCTATAATGTTGGAGATAAGGCATTTGTCAAGTTTGATACCGACAGTTTACATGTTATCTGAGGTTAGCAGAAATACACTAAACTCCGAAAGATTAAAGCCAGGTTTGAAGTGAACTAGTCAACGAAAAGTAGACAGTTCTAAAAAGTCAGGTGGAAGCCCTGGGAGAGTGTAAACTCCGCAGGGCTTTTATAGTTGAGCTTATACATCGGTCTTTCATAGTTGTAATAATGGACATAGAAGCGTATAAAG
>JAFWFE010000048.1 GCA_017512555.1 Solobacterium sp.
GGGAAAAGCAATTGCCCTGGAACTGGGAAAAAAGACATCCGTGCTTCTGGCGGATATGAATGAAGATAAACTGAATGATGTCAAGAGTAATCTTGAATCATTGGGGATTGAAACGTTTGTTAAAGCATGTGACGTAACAGAAAAGGAACAGGTACGAGAACTGGCATCTTACGCTGATTCACTGGGAGATGTCGTAAATGTTATTCATACATCCGGTGTTTCGCCGACTTTATGCAAAGCTCCGCAGGTCATTCGTGTCAATGCGTTGGGAACAGTCAACATGACCGATGCTTTCGCAAGCATTATTGCCGATGGTGGAGTAATGATCAATTTTTCATCCGTAGCTGCCTATCAGCTTGAAACGCAGGATGAGTGGATCGATATCTTTGAACAGTATTACGATTCAGATGAACTGTATGACAGACTGTATGAACTGGTGGAACCGTTTGCGGACAATGATTTCAACTGCGCAGGGATGGCTTATTGCATCGCAAAGAGATTCGTCATTTATTATTCACAGATGAACGTAGACCGCTTTGCAAGAAGACACGCAAGAATTCTGAGTGTGTCACCTGGTTCTCATCTGACACCGATGCATCAGGCATTGATCGATCTTCAGCCGGAAATCGCTGAAGGTCAATTGGATGACATTCCGGCCGGCAGGTGGGGACATCCGTATGAAATCTCCAGTCTGATAGCCTACCTTGTTTCCGAACAGGCGGCGTTCCTGAATGGGATCGATATCCTGCAGGATGGAGGCCAGACGGCGAAGACGTTCGTTACGCAGATTGGAGACTGACATGGATGCAATAGAACTGTTTGGATACAGGGATAAAAACGTGCTTGTGACTGGAGCGTTTTCCGGAATGGGCAAGGCAGCCGCAAGACTTCTCAGTGAACTTGGAGCGAACGTCTATGCGGTATGTCGACGCAACGGAAGGCACAGTGAACTGGGTTTTCCTGTAACTAAGACTTTATATGCCGATCTGGGGAAAAAGGAAGATCTTGATGATCTGGCAGAAGAAATACCGGAAGAACTGTTTGCGGTATTCTTTTGTCACGGTATCGCCCTGAATTCTCAGGGGACAGCCTACTTTGAAGGCTCAAATGCTGTGGAAGTAATGAAGGTCAATCTGTTGTCTACCGAATATCTGATCAGCAGGATCATCGGCAAGATTGAGGATTCGGGGTCCATCAGCATCATTGCTTCTTCCGGGGGATATAATTGGAAAGAGAATGCCGAAAACTGTCAGGAACTGCTGGATCAGGAAACCTATGAAGATAAACTCAGATGGTGTGATGAACATCATGACATCATTGCTTCAGCTTATGTCTTTTCAAAGGAATGTCTTAATTTCTATGTGGCAGCAAATGCGTTCAACCCGATGTTTATCGAACGGAAGATCAGGATCAACTGTCTGAATCCCGGCAATACCGATACAGGTCTGAAGTCTGATTTCGGAAAGTATACATCTGTGACAGGAAACGAGGCGGAAGGTTTGGACATGATCGAGGAGATCTTCATCCGTCCGTGGAATGGCTACTGGGCTTCTCCGGAACAGATGGGCTATCCGCTGGTCTGTATGGGATCGAAAATCTTTTCCTACATGTCAGGACAGACAATATTCATAGACTATGGCATAAGCAATACCTGGCTTTTCAATCCTTACTGGTTCTAGAAAGCTGGATGATAAATGAATGGAGATAAGAAAATGGAAATAAAGACAGATATACAGATTGCTCAGGAATGCGAAAAAGAGAAGATCACTGAGATTGCAAAGAAGATCGATATCGATGAGAAATATCTGGAATTATATCTATATATTTAAGAGCCTGCAAAATTAAAAAAGTTTGGAGGAGTATATTTGAAGAAATCGAATATGATTATTATGATTGATTATAGAAGATAGAATTACTCACCTGATCTGGAGATTTAAAGATATATGTACAAAGACAGTATGCCAAAAGAACCGGATAACACATATGCGATCAGTCTTCTTGAGACTGGCCGTAATGCGTTTCCTGAAATCATATATCAGATTCACCTGGCCAGGCAGGAGATCATACTACACATGTTTATCTGGCGTGAAGACAGAATCGGTCTCCAAATCGCTGAGGAGTTGCTCAAAGCCGCAGACAGAGGTGTTTCCGTTGTGATTGAGAAAGACCGCTACGGGCTTCTGCTTGAGTATGCGGAAGAATCCCAGAGATCTTTCTGCCACAGTCCTGATCTTCTGGAACGGATTCAGATCCAGGCACTGTGCCTGTCTGACAACAGGGAACTGTTCGGGAAACGTCTGCATACCGACCGGAGTGAACTTTACCAGAAACTGAAAGAACACCCGAATGTCATCATGCAGGATAACAGAAAGACAAAAGACCATTCCAAGTACTACATTTTTGACCGGCAGATCATGATCCTTGGCGGTATCAACATTGAGGATAAGGAATATTACAGTGATTCCAGAGGCAGGGTCTACTTTGACTACATGGTCAGAATCAGTGACGAAAAGATTGTTTCCCGGTTTCTGGATAAGAGAGAAAATCCGGAGAAGCAAGATGATCTGTTCCGGATAAACACGAAGGAACCGGTCAGGTGTTTTGAATTGAAGGAGAGTTTTCTGGAACTTATCAATGAAGCAGAGCGTGAACTCACCATACTGATGGCATATTTTGCCCCGGAGAAAGAAATACTGGCGGCGATATATCGTGCTTTGGAAAGAGGAGTAAATGTCAGGATACTGATTTCCAAAAGCTCCAATTACATGGATGATACGAATAAACTTACCGTATCAAAACTATTGGGTAGTAAACACGCCAGCGGAAAATTGTCCGTGTTCATGACCGATTATATGCTGCACGTAAAACTTGTGATGAATGAGAAGCGTATTATTACGGGATCTTGTAATATCAACAAAAAAGCTTTCAATACGCTTGGAGAATTATGTGTCGCTGTAAACAACGATGACAGTCCGGTTGCTTGTCGGGTACGGGAGAGTGTGGAAGCGTTATTCAAGAGCTCCGTGTATATCCATGGCGCAGACATCCGTTTTAATCGTTTTATGGCTGCTGCAGAAATAGTAATCATGCGATAAGCCGGTCCGCCGCGGAACATAGTCATTCATACAGAAAAGTATCATCGTACTATACAGGACCGTAAAGTCCTGTTTTACATGGATTCTTATTGATCCGTGATTCTTGAAACTACAGGGAACTTTTTTAGTATCTTCCATATATACGCAAACTTTATAATAAACCCGTACAGAATTACAGGAGGAACGATCATGTCATACCAATATGTAAAATTCTTTTCCATGGGATTGGTCCGTAACGGGGAATTCCATATGCATCTGCCCCCGAAGAACGCCGGATTCTTTCTGAAAGACAACCCCAACTACATGCGTCCGGCAAAAACTCTGATTTTGCTGCATGGCTTCAATGGTGACTGTGATGACTGGCTGTACCATACCCCGGTTGCGGAATGGTCTATGAAGTATAATCTGGCAATCGTCATGCCTACCGGAGGAGTTAGTTTTTTCCTGGACAGGGAAGCTACCGGTCATAAATATGCCACATTTATCGGTGTGGATCTGATTAATTATCTTCGTGAAACCTACGGTCTGGCAATGAACAGGGAGGATACGTTTATCGGAGGTAATTCCATGGGAGGCTTTGGAGCGATTCACGCAGCGTTGATGTTCCCGGAAACCTTTGGGGCAGCTATGGGACTATCCTCTGCGGCTATTGCCAAGCAACTTCCGGAAATGAAGAAGAATCTTACGCCAAACCGGATGGCAAACCTTGAATACTACATAGAACAATTTGGTGATCTGGACCAGGCGCCGGAGAGTGATATCAACGCGGAATGGCAGTATAAACAGAATCAGGAAAAAAGAATTCAAAACCCGAGGATCTTCATGGCATGCGGAACTGAAGACTTTGGTATTGCTAACAATCGTGAACTTGCTGGGTTCTTCAAGGAACAGGGAGCGGAAATTGAGTATTATGAAGCTCCGGGAATTCACAATTGGTCATTCTGGGTACCGGCAGCGGAAAAAGGTATTGAATTTCTGCTGAAATAAGCTCATTATCCAAATTCTGATCAGTTGTTGTATTACTCTTCCATCTGTAAGCTGCAGGTATAAGGAGAATACAGTAATGATCACCCGAAGACACACAGAGATGGAGGCTGAAGAATCAACCATCCATAAACTAAGCGAAAAGAAAGAGTGTAATTGAAGTGAACCCCTGAAGTTGGACCACCAAAAAAGAGGTTCACTTTTCCTTTGCAAAGTACGCTAAAGAATTCAGGTTGGAAAGTATCAGTAATAGTACACCTTTTTCGGTTTTGGCAAGAGACAAGACTATAGTGGTCCTGTTTTTTGATTTAGAGAAAAGTCATACCGGGATCTAAAATGATGAATATATTGGAATCCTACTGAAGTGTATTATCCTTCCGTGTTATGATTTTATCAAATATAGATAACCGCCAATATTTACACATAACCATCCATTCGAATAAGTCCGATATCTGAAATAGGAGAAGTAAATATGTTTGATTATGAGAAACAACACCTGGATCATATCCGGTCCACCGCCGGAGAATGTACTGTATTACTGAATTCCAACGGACATTTCCCGCTTAAAGAACCAGGCAGGATTGCTTTGTACGGTAACGGGATGCGCCATACGATCAAGGGTGGTACAGGTTCAGGAGAAGTGAATTCCCGGTTTAGTGTTAATGTTGAGGAAGGATAAAAAAAGCCGGCTTTACTATTACATCTGATTCGTGGCTGAACAACTATGATAAAGTCCGTGAACAGGCAAAGAAGTATATGACCAGAAAGGGGCAATGATTCCCAAAGCGGTCTGCCGGTTCACGCTGAATGGTTAGAAAATGTTCGCTATATCTTCAAAATCAATTACGGGACAAAGTATATTCACGGAGGTGTTATATGTGAAGAAATACTATATTGCAAGTATCTGCCGGGAGGGAATCCTTGGCGGAGGTATTGTCGCTGATGACGAGAAAATAACCTTCAAAACCGGAAAACTGACGGTTTCACCAAAACTCAGAAATCTCGAGATGAAGTACAGCAACATTCAATCCTATTCTAAGAAGTGGGTTTTCTGTTTCCCGGTCTTTTCAATCGCAATGAATGATGACGAAATCTATAAGTTTATTATTTTCAGCCCCAGGAAATTTGCTGAATTATTATGTGAAAAAGTGAATCGTGAAACTTCCTGTTGAAACCCGGATACAGGTAAGGTATTCGTTAATGAAAGAGGTATATGATGAAACTGAATTTCCAGACGATAGATGAGAATACCAGGAATCTTCTGCCTGCCGGTGTATATGAATATGTTACATCACCCCGCTGGGCAGGTCAGTTTCTTGTGGCAGAGATTGATCCGGAGTTTGCGGACGGGGAATCTTTAAGCAGAGAGTATGATATCCCGTATGAGATGGAACTTAACTGTCTTGTGGTTGAAGGGAGAAGGAAAGATGTTGTCCGCTATGCGGCAGTGGTCGTTCCATACGGAAAAAGGGCAAGTATGAACGCAAGGGTGAGAAATCCGCTGGATGCCAAAGAAGTGAAACTTGCGGATCTGAACTATGTGACAGAAGTTACCGGAATGGAATACGGCAGTATTACACCTGTCGGGCTGCCTGCGGACTGGATGATCCTGGTTGATTCTTCGGTATTTGATCAGGAGTATGTGATTGCCGGAGGCGGACTAGTTAACTCAAAACTGATGTTTCCGGCAAGATCATTCAAAGAATTTCCGGGTTGTGTTGTTATTGAAGGGCTGGCGAAAGAATAACCCGGTTTCTGGTTCAGACACCGGAAAATGCCTTTTTCTGCCTGATGTTCGTTTTATCCTGTGAAAAAATTAATTTTATTAATCTTTTTCATCTTTCTAAAATTGCAAGCGCTTTCACCTTGGTATAGAATTATATAGTAAAGAGTTTGTTTAACAAACTTACAGGAGGAAAGAAAATGAAAAAACTATTCACATCTGTGCTGGCTGGCATGATGGCTCTCAGCATGGCAGCTTGCTCCAACGGCGGTTCCAGTGCTCCGGCAAGTGCAGCACCTGCATCACCTGCAGCTGAAGGAAACGACAAGATTTCCATCGCGCTTTGCGTCAACGGTACTCTGGGCGACAAGTCCTTCTTCGATTCCGGTAACGAAGGTATGCAGTGGATCGAACGTGACTTTGGTGACAAGGCTGAGACCGAAGTTATCGAATTCTCTTACGATGATACAACATGGCAGTCCAAACTGGAAAACGTATTCATGTCTGAAGACTATGACATCATTATCGTCGGTACATATGACATGCTGGGTATGACTGTAGAACTGACAGAAGAATATCCGAATCAGAAAGTCTGGTTCTATGATGAACAGTGGGACTTCGATGCTAACCCGAGAGAAAACGTTATCTCATTACTGTTCAAGCAGAATGAAGGTTCCTATGTTGTAGGTTACATGGCTGCTATGGCTTCCAAGACAAACCACATCTCCTTCTGCGGCGGTATGTCCAATACAGTTCTGCTGGACTTCTTCGCTGGTTATGAACAGGGTGCTAAGGCATACAATCCGGATATCGTCGTTGATGAAACATGGATGGACTCCTTCTCTGATTCCTCTAAGGGTAAAGACGTTGCTTCTTCTTCCTATTCTCAGGGTGTTGACGTAGTATTCGCTTGCGGCGGATCTGCTGGTCTAGGTGTATTCGAAGCTGCTCTTGAATATGATGATGTCTATGTCATCGGTGTTGATGGTGACCAGGGTGCTATGTGGGAAGCTGCAGGCGAAAAGGCAAAAGCTGACAAGACTCTGACTTCCATGACCAAGAACGTTAACCAGGGTTTCTATGATACCTTCAAGCAGGAACTCGATGGTACATTGGAATATGGCAAGAACTACAGACTTGGTGTTAACGGTGGTTATGTCGGTGCTGCTGTTACTTCCACAACAAAGGCTGCTCTGACAGATGATCAGCTGAAGACTGTTGAAGATATCAAGGCAAAGATTGCTGACGGATCTATCGATGTAGCAACTGCTTTCTAATCGAACAAAAGAAAGATTAAATCACAAAAGGTACTGAAGTTGCCTTTGGCCTGGTGCCAAAGGCAACTTTGTTTAAGGGGATGATCATTATGGAAAATTATCTTGTAATGGAGAATGTTACCAAAATCTACAATAACGGTATCATCGCCAATGATAAAGTAAATTTTTCTGCCAGAAAGGGAGAGATCCACGCCATATGCGGTGAGAATGGTGCCGGTAAGACGACCTTGATGAAGATGCTTTTTGGTATCGAACAGCCTGATGAAGGCAGAATCATCATCAAAGGGAAAGAGATGCATCTGAATTCTCCGACGGATGCGATCAAGGCTGGTATCGGTATGGTTCACCAGCACTTCATGCAGGTTCCTACCCTGACAGTCGCGGAAAATGTAACTTTGGGTGTTGAACCGACGAACGGAATTGTCTTTGATATGGACAAGGCTGTTCGTATGACAACAGAGTGCTGTGAGAAATACGGCTTTGATATTAATCCTAAAGCACATATCCAGGATCTGTCCGTTGGTGTTAAACAAAAGGTAGAGATCGTCAAAGCACTGGTAAAAGGCTGTGAGATCCTGATCCTTGACGAACCGACAGCTGTTCTTACACCGCAGGAAACGAAGGAACTCTTCGTTCAGTTAAAGAATCTTCGTGATTCCGGCTGTACGATCATCTTTATCTCACACAAATTGAATGAAGTAAAAGAACTCTGTGACCGTGTTACTGTCATCAAGAAGGGTAAGACGATCGGAGTATGGAATATCAAGGATGTTACGGAAGCGGATATCTCCAGATACATGGTTGGTGTTGATGTTGACCTGAATATCCCTAAGGAACCCGCAAACCCGAAAGAAAATGTTCTTGTTGTCAATGACCTGACAATTTATAACGAAGCTGGTAAAAAGAAAGTTGATGATGTTTCCTTCTCGGTAAGAAGAGGGGAAATCGTAGGTATTGCCGGTGTTGAAGGTAACGGTCAGAGAGAAATGATTGACGCGATCACCGGTCTGGCAAAGTACAGTTACGGCAGTATCAAGTTAATGGGTAAAGAGGTCAAGGATATGGATATCGGGGAACTGCGTAAGACAGGTCTTGCCCATATTCCGGAGGATCGTAATATCTATGGCTGTGCGCGTTCCATGAGTATCCGTGACAATATCATCGCGGATAAGATTGCGGATCCCAAGTACAATAACGGTTTGTTTATCAACGAGAAAGCCATAAAGGAAGATACTGACAAATGGGTCGATGAATTCCTGGTACTGTGTGACAGCGGTGAACAGCTAGTAGGTATGTTGTCCGGAGGTAACGTACAGAAGGTTGTCGTTGCCCGTGAGTTTACCAGCTACTCCGAACTGGTCGTCTGTGACCAGCCTACCCGTGGTATCGATGTCGGCGCAGCTGAGTTTGTTCGTGAACGAATGGTTGAGATGCGTGATGCCGGGAAAGCGATTCTGTTGATTTCCGCGGACCTGGCGGAGATCATGAGCCTGTCGGATTCGCTGATCGTTATGCACAGCGGTAAGATCAACGCGTATTTCCCGGATATCAAAAAGCTGACGGAAGAAGATCTTGGCTTCTATATGCTTGGTGTCAAACATATGAGTGAAGAAGAGATTAGAGGTGCTTTGCATGAGTGAGAATAAGAAAACGATGAAATCAATAACCGGATTATTCGGCGGTATGGATGTCGAAGCTCGTTTCGGATTGATGCGTATGGCGGTTGCAATCGCCATCGGTCTGGGAACAGCAGTAGTCCTGATTATCATCGGTGCTAAAAACCCGTTAGAATCCCTGAAATACTTTTTCCTGGGACCACTTCAGATCTTTAATCCCAATGTGGCCAAAGGTATCGGATGGAACTACTTTGACCAGTGGATCCAGTTTATGATTCCGCTGCTCTTTACCGGTACAGCAGTCAGTATCATGTTCTCTGCCAACAAGTTCAACCTTGGTCTTGAAGGCGCGATCATGTGCGGAGGCCTGGCTTGTGCGTGGGTATGCTGCTTGCTGGATGGTGATATTGAGGCAGCCAATGCCAGTCCTGCCCTTTGTGCAATCTGCGGTCTTGGCGTGTCCATCATTGCCGGTGCGGTAATTACCTTGATTCCGGCATTGCTGGAGAAGAAGTGGGGAGCTTCCATCATGGTTACCTCACTGATGCTGAACTACATCTCTCTGTATATCTCCAGATACTGCCTGTTCTCCACCAGCCTGCGTGATACACGTACTTCGAAGTATTCCTGGCAGTGGACACAGGATGTAGTCCTGACGTTCCGTAAATTCATGGGAACCCGTTTCACACTGCGAATCGGTCTCTTCATCGGTATTATCGTAGTCCTTGTCGGATGGGCATTCCTGTTCAAGACAAAATGGGGATTCAAGATCCGCCAGCTTGGACAAAACCCGAATTTTGCGAAGTATGTCGGTGTCGGTATTATTTCTACCGGTGTGATCGTTCAGATCATCGGTGGTGCGATTGGTGGTCTGTGCGGCGCAACAGTTATCCTTGGTAACTATAACTATTACTATGGTGTTGAATTGACTGGTTATGGCTGGGACGGTGTTACCATGGCAATCTTTGCCGGAAATAATCCGAAACGGCTGATTCCGGCAGCAGCATTCATCGCTTATATCCGTGCCGGTGCTTCGATCATGGCTACCCAGCCCGGCGGCCCGATCAACGAACTGACAAAGATCGTTGAAGGCGTGATCGTACTGTTCCTGCTTGCTGAGAGATTCCTGGCGAAGACACATCGTAAGATGATCATCGAGGAAGCGAAGAAAAAGCAGGCACTCCGTCTGGAAGCAGGAAAGGAGGCTGCAGAATAATGGGACTGTTAACTGAGATTTTCAATACAATTTCCAAAGTCATTGTTCTTCCGACTTTCTATTACATGATCATCATGTCGGCTGCACCGATTCTCCTGGCGGCACTGGCCTGCGCAATCGCGTTAAAGGCAAATGCCATTAATATGGGTACAGAAGGAATCATGACCATATCTTCACTGGTTGCAGTGCTTGTGTCTTCTGCCGTCGGTGGTTCCGCTGCCGGAGGTCCATGGCTTGGCCTGGTTGCCGCGATCATTGTTGGTGCTATTCTGGGTTTCCTGGTATCCGTCTTTGCATTCCGTCTTAAGATTGATATTATTCTTGTCGGTATCGCGATGAATCTGATTGGTACAGGTGCATCTGTCTTCCTGATGTATGTCCTGACGGGTGACAGAACCACAACAACATCATTGTCTTCCGGTACTCTTCCGCAGGTTTCCATTCCGTTGCTCAAGAGTATTCCGGTACTTGGAGAAATCCTCTCCGGGCACTATATCCTGACATATGTCGCATATATCCTGGTCTTTGTGATGTCCTTCCTGCTGTTTAAGACAAAGCTTGGTTTACGTATCCGTGCCGTCGGTGAAAATGAAGACGCGGCGGAATCCGTAGGTATTTCCTCTCTGCAGATCAAAACGATTGCCCTGATCATTTCCGGTGCTTTGGGTGGTCTGGCAGGTGCGTTCATGTCTGAATGTTATCTGGCATACTTCTCCAGCGGATTGATCGCAGGACGTGGCTTCGTTGGTCTGGCTGCTTGTAATATGGGTGCTGGTAATCCTGGTATTATCTGCCTCTGCTGTCTTGCGTTTGGTATCTTCTACGCGTTCTCCAACTTTGCGACACTTTCCAATCTGTCGATCTATGCGCTGAACGCACTTCCGTACGCGGTAGTTCTGATCGGTGTTGTACTGTATTCGATCTATACACGGAATAAGGAACTGAAGCGTCTGCAGGGTCTGGAGAGTGAGGAGAAGTCGGAAACCGGCAGCGTAGCCCATAACTAGAATGAGAACGCAGAAGAAAGGAATCCTATGACAATAAAGAAAAGACCTGTGATTCTTGATGGTGATCCCGGTCATGATGATGCGATTGCCTGGGTATTGGCAGCATCTATTCCTGAGTTCGACATCAAAGCAATCACGACGGTAGCCGGCAATCAGACGCTGGCCAAAGTAACATACAATGCACAGCGTATTGCAGCATTACTGCATCTGGATGTACCGGTAGCGAAGGGCAGAAGTGTTCCCCTGATGTCCGACTTGATCATTGCGCCGAACTTCCATGGACAATCCGGTCTGGACGGACCGAAACTTCCGGAACCAAAACGTGAGGTCAGTCCGTTATCCGCTATCGAAATGATGGCTAAAGTACTGCAGGAATCCGAAGAGAAAGTCACGATTATCGCGACCGGACCACAGACGAATGTTGGCGCGTTATTACTGACACATCCGGAATTGAAAGACAAGATTGAAGTCATCTCCACCATGGGCGGAGGTATCCGTAACGGTAACTGGACACCGGCAGCGGAATTCAATATCCTGGTTGATCCGGAAGCTTCATACATTGAGAATGTTTCCGGTGTACCTCTGCAGATGTGCGGTCTGGATGTTACCGAACAGGCAATTGTTTATCCTGAAGACTGGGAGAAGATCCGTGCTTTAGGTAATCCGGTTGCCAAGGTTGTGGCAGAATGGTTTGATTTCTTCTTTATCCATCTGAGTGAATTAGGATGGAAGGGTGCGACTTTGCATGATCCTGGCGCTGTTCTCTCACTGGTTCATCCGGAGATCTTCGATATCCGTGATTACTACGTGATTACAGAACTGGGTGGTCAATACAGTCGTGGTGAGACTGTCGCAGATGTTTACGGTGTGACCGGGAATAAGCCGAATTGCCGGGCAGTCGTTGGTCTGGACCGTGAAAAGTTTGTTGAATACCTGATCGAAGCATGCAAAACCTTTGATGGCTGGGAGGTGGAATAATGGAACGTATTCCTGTATGGATCGATACCGACTGTGGTGTTGATGATGCCATGGCACTTCTCTGCGCATTCAAATTACCGGAACTGGATATCGTTGGTCTATCCGCAACAGCCGGAAATGCTACGGTAGAGAATACATATCGCAATACCCGTGATATCGCTGCCCTGGCAGGACGAAAAGATGTCCCGGTGTACAAAGGAGCTGAAAAACCCTGGATCGTTAATCTGCGGACAGCAGAATACGTCCATGGTGAGGACGGACTCGGCGGCGCGGCAATTGCTCATTCCGATGCTCCGGAAACTTCCGAACATGCCTGGGATGCATTATACCGTAAGGCAAAGGAACTGAACGGTGAATTACGTGTTGTGGCTGTTGGTCCGTTGACCGATATTGCCAATACCATTATCAAATATCCGGACTTCCCGGAATATGTCAAAGAACTATGCATCATGGGCGGTGTACTGGCAGGACCAGGCAATACCAACATGACAGCGGAATTCAATATCATGGGTGATCCGCACGCGGCAGCCTGTGTCTTCAAGTCTGGTATTCATGTGGTTATGTTTGGTCTTGATGTAACCCTACAGGCACACCTGACAAAGGAAGAAGTGGATGTCATCAGTAATACTGACAATGATGTCTGCCGTCTGATCAATGAAGCAACTAAAAAAACTCTGGCTCTTTACAAGAGTCTAGGACTTGGTGAAATCATGTGTATGCACGATTCCTGTCCGGTGCTTTATCTGGCACATCCGGAGTTATTCCACGGACGTGAATGTTGTGTACATGTGGAGACCGGCGGTGAACACGCATTTGGAAAAACTGTCAGTGATCTCTACTCTGACGCAAAGTTCGGCGACAAGAATACACTTGCCATGCTGACAGTTGATCGGGAAGCAGTCGTAAAACTGGTTACTTCCATTTATCAGTCATACTAATCCTGTTGATCTATTGAAAAATAAAAAAGGATCTGCCTGGAGTATTTCATCCAATATGCAGATCCTTTTCGTTTACTTCAAACTTGCAGCAACCTTTGCGGTCTTTTCAGCAAGTTCATGGATGGAGATCTTCTTCAGATCCCGTACATAGGTATCCAGTTCGTCACCAATCGGTTTCTTCCAGTATTCCGGAATAGCTTCACTGCCGATAATTGTGCCGATGATCGTCATGATCTGGGCAGCATTGCAGTCAACATCCTGACCGCATCCGCCGCATGCAGCAATCGTCTTGTTGAAGTCACCTTCACCGAAGTACAGACTGACGATTTCAGCACAGGCATTGGGGTAAGCATGAACCCAATTATACTTCTGATATTGATTCTCGCAGACCATCCAGGCACTGTAGTAATCTTCGTGGGTCTTGCACTGTTCATAGGCGAAACGGATCACCTGTCCGTATTCACTGTCTGCAGGAATCAGGTTGATACAAGTCTCGAGAATCTTCCGGATATCATTTTCGTAATATGCCATGGAAACCATCAAGGCGTTGAACACTTCACCTAATACACCATTTCTGGCATGAGAGATAACCGCGTCTTTGTAAGCACATTCCGCTGCTTTTTTGAGATCACCAGGGAAGAGCTGCCCGCAGATGGCACCACGCATCTGGGCGCCGATCCACTCATTGAACGGATTGTGGAAGAGACCAGATTCCGGGGGCATGATTCCTGCCCGCATATTCCGCAGCGCAAAGTCCTCAGCACTCCAGGCCGTAGGGATACGGGCAATCCATTCTTCACCGATTTCCAAAGAACTGGTTTCCTTGCCGTATTCTTCGTAGGCAAGAAGTAAAGCGATTTCGAAGGTGATGTCATCATTGTAGGTGTTTGGTTTACGGATATAGCGATCGACTTCACCATAGCGTTCCTTGATGCGTTCTCCGGTATATCCCTCAATACAAGTTCCATAAGCACCGCCGATGATCTGTGATAGCCATCCGCTGTAGGTCTTTTCCAGATATGTGTCATCGATGGGTACATCTGTCTTTTCCGGGAAATTCACTGCGGCAGCATAATCCTCAAACGTATCATAGAAAGTCTGGTTCCAGTACGGACTGCTTTCATCTTTCTCTGCTGCGTAAGCTGCCCGGAAAGCACGCTGGGTAAGCTTATGCAGTTTGGGCATATCACCAGCTTCGTAAGTCTTGAAACCTTCTTCGATGATATCCATGGCACCGGGGACTTTATATCCGCGGTTTTCCATCGCCTGAATGGTTGCCAGACAGATGGACTCAACAGCCCGGCTTCCCGGCACCTGAGAACGCCAGTAAATTTTAGTCTGCGCATCCTGGGCAATTTCCGGTCCGGTGGCTTGTTCTTCCCAGAGTGCTTCGTTGTCATTTTCCTGGTAGCAGGGAATACCGCTGCGCAGGATTTCTAGTTCTTTTTCCCAAGCTTTCATCTTTTCTCCTTATCGGGTCAGATCCCCGTAAAAACGATACATTGCCTCAAGAGTGGTCAGGATCTCCCGTTCCTCTCCAAGAGCAGTCTTATTTTCACCTGTAGAATAATCACTGACAGCTTCAGCGCTGTCCTCACCCCAAAGTACTACGTTGTTGAGGATCGAAGCGGTATGCACGCCGCGCAGACGTCCGACAGTGAACAGGGCAGCTGTCTCAAAGTCAGAAGCGAGAACGCCTTTTTGAGACCATGCCTGACAAATTTCAGCATCATTATCGATGTAGAAGGACTCATGTGAGAGGACTATGCCGGTGTGGTGCGGCCAGCCGTTTTCTTTAGCTACTTCCGCACAACGGTACATCAGACGGTAATCCGGTACAGCAGGATAGATGGAATCTACATAGGCTTTGGAAGCTCCGTCATCCCGGATCGCACCTTCACAGAGAATCAGATCACCAAGATCAATTCCGCTCTGCATAGCTCCGGCTGAGCCAACCCGCATCTGGATCCGGGTACCGATTTTGTTCAACTCTTCGACAGCGATAGCTACGGAAGAACCACCCATACCGGTCGAAATACCGATGACTTTCATCCCTTTGTATGTACCCAGAATCGAACGATATTCCCGGTTAAATGTCAGTTCCTGTACATTCTCGAGGAATCTGGCAATAACATCTACACGTTTGGGATCTCCCGGCATCAGAGCACAGGGAGCCTGGATACTTTCATCCAGATGAATATGTGGCTGCAGCATGGTTTTCTCAGACCTCCTCCCGTTTCTTCTGACTATATTTTAACTGAATTAATGTAGTTTCATCTGATCAAAGTACAGATATTTGGGACCTTTGAAAGACATCCCCCGTGGTGAACAAACCACATCTGTCTCCTCGGAGAATCTGACTGTATTGATTGCCTCGTAGATATTTCCGCTGACAGAGAAACCGGTTAAAGGAGTAATCTTATCTCCCTCTTTCAAAAGGGCCAAACGTACTTCACCGCCGAAATAACCACTGGCACTTTCCAGCTGAGGGGAAGAGAAGTTCATGATATAGAGTACAGGTCTGTTCTTGTCTTCTTCACTGATTATAGGATAGTTTTCCAGTACAGCAATCGGATATGAACCGGTAATCTCTTTCTCTTTCATGTAATAGCCAAAACGCTGATTGCCCCAGTAAGCCGCTGCCTTACCCTGATCGATCACTTTTGTCTCTTTTAAGACAATACCATTACCATCTACAGGGGAGGAGCCATAAACACCTTCTTCTACTCCCTTCAGGACCATATCGAAGGGAACTTTTGAAATGGTGTCATCAATCTTAAAGTGGCTCATCTTATAGAACTGCCGGTTATAAGACAGTTCCTGCGCAAAGTTACCCAGAATGCTGAATAACATCTCTTCTTTTACCGCAATCAACAGATTCTCAGGAATCTTTACTTCTTCCGGCTTTACTGCATCATAACGATATTTGACGTTGATCATGGCGGAACGGATATCGTCTGTAAATTTCTCGGTCTGGCTCAGACCGGAAGACTTATGGAAGTAGAGCTCCACATCTTCTTTCTCACCGTCATAGCTGGGAACAGATTCAAAGAAGATAGAATACTGATCGTATTCATGTTCAACATTATTACTGTTGAGGAAGTGAACGGTATTATGATCCGCGAATACTTCTGTTGCGTTCAGCTGACTTTCCGCACCTTCCTCACCCTTGAATACTGCGTCTGCGGTTTCTTTCGCTATCTGTGCCAGATCCTGTACAGAAGCCGATACAGCGTTCAGATTCTCGGTTTTCTCAACTAAAGGGTAGTAGGGGTTCTTTGCCTGTTTTGCCTTGATTACGGCTGCTTTAAGCTTCTCTGCGGCAGATCCGGCATCATCCGCGGAAGTAATCACAACCGTCGAAGATCCTCTGAATTCTTCAAAATCCACATAGACAACAGCCGTGAGTTCTTCCGTTTTAACACTTCTGTTGGTTTCCAGTTCCCGGCCGACATAGAATAACTGACGTGACTCATTCACTGTACCAACGATCTCATAGGCACTGATCTCATTGTTTTCAGTTAAGATATCTTTTAATTCACTAACGGTGATCATCCTAATTTAGCCCTCGCTTTCATGTGCGGACCTCCGTCGGAAACGAAGACCCATTCCTTATAACCTTTACCACACATGCCGGAACCGATGACTTTATACTCATCTGAGACCATGGATATTGAATTAAGCAGATCCAGAACAGAACCGGAAATAATGACCGGAGATACGATCTTACCAGTGAATTCTCCGTTTTTGATTTCAAGCCCATATTCCGCAGTACACTGGATCTGCCAGTTCTTGGGATCTTCCATACCATTGTTGGTGGTGGAAATATAATAACCGTGCTTAATCGACTTGATCATATCTTCCAGCTTATCTTTACCAGGGGAGAAGAATGTATTGGTCATCCTGGAATATGCCTTACGTTTATAAGACTCTCTGCGTCCGTTTCCGCTCGGTTTCTGACCTAATTCCAAAGCGGATAAAGCATCACTGATCCCTCTCTTTAAAATACCATTCTCAATGATATGTGTATCCTGTGCCAGAACGCCGTCATCATCAAAGAAATAGGAAGCCGCGGAAAGTGCTGCCCCGGCACCGTCATGCATATTCAGCAGGGGACTGCCGACCTGCTTATTCACATAGTGAACAGACTTGGCGCGGTGCTTGACCACCATATCCTGTTCCACACCATGTCCGAAAGCCTCATGGCAGATCAGACCGCTGATCGTCGGATCTGTGATGATATCGTAATATCCCGGAATAATCGGTTCAGCACTCAGAAGCTTCAATACTGTATCTACAGCTTCATCTTTACGGGCAGAAAGCTCATCAAGAGCCAGACGGGAATTCGCTTCATTCTCGCTGCAATTGTGCTGCTTGATGGTGTTGCCTTCTCTGGCAGCCAGTACGATCATTGAATTGACCCAGTCATAGTGCTGGTCAAGAGTCTTCTTTTCAGAAACAAAGATCTTGGATACCGAACGCTTACGGTAGATGAGATTCGCGTTGATGATCCTCTCATCTTTCTGTTCGCAGTAGGTCCGGATTTCTTTCAATCTGTTCAGGATTTCCTCATCACCTAAAGGTTCCGCATCAGAACGGTCAAAAGATTTAACGATTTCCTCTTCTTCCAGAACCGGAGCCTTGACAAACCCCTGATTCATCTCAGGAAGACATACAGCTGCTTTTACTTCCTCGGGATCTAATCCCCGGATTTCATTGGTTGAATACTCACTATAGTGAGTACCATCGTATAGTTTGATCACAAAGCCGCACTCGTTATCAACGTCGTCCACGGAAGTCATCCTCGTTGATGACAAGATACTTTTTGTTCTGGCATAAGAACCGAGAACAGATACGTATTCATAGTCTTTTCTTAACTCTCTGACTAATTCCTGAGCATCTGTGATCCGTTCTTTCAAGAATTTTACCAAAGCCATAATTCTTACCTCCTTAGACATTATATCAGCCTGAATATACGAATACATTTCAAACATTAAAGAAAAAGACCGGGAAGGTCTTTCTCAGTAAACATTTTCTCTGTTGATCAATTGCCCGCTTCAGGAAGACAGTGCATATGTGTTTTGCCAAGGACCCGGAATCCTTCGGCTTTCCCTTTGAGACTACGTATACCGAAATCATATGCGCGTAGTTTCAGGTAAAGAGAGATTGAGGATATATCCCCGCATCCTTCAGGAAACTGACTCTTGTGACAGCCGAAGATGGCTTTGGACTGCTGGTCAAGATACGGGGCTGTACGGACAAAACGATTCGGTTTTGCGGTCATGTAATAGGCAATCGCATTCACCGGAGCAGGATCAGCACCATACTGTTTGATGATCTCCGCAAAAGGTGCCAGAAACGCAAGCTGCCTGGCTGCCATTCCTGCGTTGAGGTGGTCCACATGGCATTCGCTGGTGACTGCCGGATCCGGAGCAAAAATGATCTCCGGTTTTTTCTCGCCGATGACCTTTGCCAAAGCTTTGACCAGTTCTTCCCGGTCATAAAAGCCACCGTCGGAAAAGCCAAGGAATGTCACATCGCTGACTCCCAGTACCGCCGCAGAAGCAATCGCTTCCTGTTTCCGGATCTCAATCAGATCCTGTGGGGTAATTCCTTCCGGCGCGTAATCAAGTCCGTATCTTCCGTCAGTACAGATCACAAACGCAATCTCTTTACCCATCTTCTTTAATGCGGCAATGGTCGCCCCGGCCCCAATCTCAATATCATCAGGATGCGGACCGACAAACAGGTAACGCTGAAAAGCTTCAATCCTGGGAACCGGTGCGGCATATTTCAAAATGGTTTTCGTAAAACTCATGCCGTTTTTTCCTTTTTCCGGTTTTCCAGTTCTGCACAGATACGCTCATACTCAGCTTCATCCAGAATATATTTCTTGTTATAGAGAACGTAGGACGCATACATTAACAGGAAGGGAAGAACTGTCATCACGACCAGAAGACCCAGCGACTGTCCGTTCTGTACGCCACTTAACAACTGGGTGATCGCGTCTGCTTTCTCTTCTGCGCTCATTGTACCGGCATTGGCTGCCTGTTCGTATTGTGAGATCCCGTTGGTATATTTCAGAATACCAAATGTGATATAGGTCAGATTGGCAATCGCAACCGTCAGGGCAGAAGACATCTTTGTCAGGAACGGACGCAGAGAACCGATAATCCCTTCATCTCTTACACCATGTTCCAGTTCATTGTATTCAACTGTATTCATGATGGAAATCATCATGATCAGATAGAAGCCGTATTGTCCAAAGTTTGCCAGCATATATCCAAAGGTGAGGATACCGAACTTTAACCCTGAAGACAGAGGAATAATACCTGTAAGAATCATGAACAGATAACCTGCAGATCCAATGATCATCAGATAACGCATTAACTTCTTTCTGCCAAGTTTCTTCGAAATCGCAGGATAGAAGATCATCAGGAACGCAGTGACCATCATACCCAGCATCTGGAACATGGTGAAGAATACACCTTTATAACCGAATTCAACATAGATATAAGTCTGACCGATACCAGAAAGTACAATACCATTACCAATCTGCTGCAGAAGGAAGATCACCGCAATCCAGACCAGCTGTTTATTCCCGGTAATTGTAGAAATGATCTTTTTGAAACTGACGGGAGGAGCAGGTTCATCATTCGCGTTTCTCTCTTCCGTGACTCCAAAGATCGTAAAGGCAAGAAACAGAGGCCCGAGAATCGCCGCCCCAAGCGCTACAATTCCGTAGGCAGTTACCGCGTTTCCTCCGATCGCATTATCACCGGCTGTAAACATGGGAATCAGGGATGCCGCAAGAACACCACCGATACCGGCAAACAATGTTGCTCTGGAAGTAAATTTATTCCTGGTATCCGCATCTGAACTCAGTGCCGGAACCATACCCCAGTAGGAGATATCATGCATGGTATAAGTGATACTGTAGGCAAAATACATGAAGCCGAAGAAGCGGACAAAAGCCCAGCCCTGCAGTTTGGTGTTGAACATGGCATAGATCACAAGTGAGGTCGTCAGGATACCAATCAAAAGCCATGGCTTGAATTTACCCCATCTTGTTCTGGTTCGTTCGATGATATTCCCCATGATTGGATCGTTCAGGGCATCAAAGACACGGGCAGCGACCATGATTGCAGTAATCGCGGAAAGCTGGGCAGTATCAAGATTCCTGGTAAACAGTACAAAAGCCAGCAGATAACTTGTGACAAGGTTGTACATGATGTCACGTCCAACCGTGCCCAGAGGAAACATCAGAAGATTCTTTTTCGTGATTTTCTCATCATTATGCATAAGTATGTATTCCTTTACAATTATCTCTATTATCGCTGATTCTTTCTCAGTTTGAAAGCAGTTTAAAGCACCACTCCGGTTTACCGGTACACAAAGCTAGTTTCCGGTCATCATTGCCCCGACCGCATCAATTGCCGGATAGTCCTGTTCCGGCGCAGTTAACGTACTGCGGCATAAAGGCAGGATATAGAAGTCTGCGGTTTCATCCGGATCTGCCTGATCCACGGCATAGGGAAAGACCAGATGATACCATCCGTCATGATTCTGTACGATCATAGAGGTGACTGTATCTGAATCAGCGTATGGCTTATAACGTTGTACAGATCGGATCACAGCGTTGCGGATCAATATCAGAGAGGGTTCATCCTCTTCGCTGAATGCTTCATAATCAAATGTATGATCATAGTCTTCCGGAAGCTTTGTGTCCTTACCCTCAAACAACGCGGAGTGTTCAGAGATAAAGGAAGACTGCGCTTCACTGAGACAGTAGGACTCGTTACGCATACCTTCAAGATAGGCAATCATAGCCACAGCGGTATGCAGAGGCCAGCCTTTCTGGTAGTACACAGGAAAAGACTTTACCGTATCCGGATAACGAATGGTTTTGACCATCAATCCATCAAACTTGTTCCCCGCAAAGTTACCTGACATTTCGATTTCATGGTTTCCGTCCGTATAGGTGAACGTACCATGTCCTTCCGCCAGACCTTGATTGATCTCCCCGCTGTAACTACCCTCCAAAGCTTCAGAAAGAGTATCCATACGGAAATTCTCTGCAGATACAGTGCCTTTCCCGCCAGGCTCACCATCAATCCATGTGCCGCTGTAGGAGAACATGTCCGATGTGAAATCTCCGTTGCCGGACGGAAGCTGACCTGCGACTTCTCCGGTATAAGTACCGCTGATCGTCTGTGTATTATACGTAATGTTATAAGGGACGTTGGATGCTTCACCGGAAACCAATGTGCCGTTTTCGAACAAACCTTCCACACTGACATCGTTATCCATGTGTGCCGTTCCTTCACCGTCCGGTACTTTGCGCTTTACTTTACCGGTATAGACAGCAGATACGGGATGAGTAAAAACAGTAATCTCTGTTTCTTTTTCTTTCACTGTACAGCCGGTAAGAACCAAGGCGGCCAGGGCTAGCAGAACGATCTTTTTCATGGTATACATTTTACATCAGTACAGGCATAGTTTTGAGACTATCTTTTCCGCCGGAAATCGTTTACCATAGAATCCATATGAAGAGATTGTTGAAAATCATGATGATTCTATGTGTGGGACTGTTTACGATGATGTCCCATACACTGGATGTGAAAGCAGAACTCGTGAAGAAGGCCTGGGGCCAAGGTTACTCCAATACGTTTATTCTCGGCTTTAATAATACCGTCGGTTCAGCGGTGAATATCTATACCCTGAAGGATACGGAATCTTCAATCATTCATCATATAGGCAATTACAACGGGGTCAATTATGACATGCTGGAAGTCATGCCGTCAGAGACAACGTTCATCAAAGCAGATTATATGGGCTATGCGGAATGGCTCAGTGACATCTATGACTGGGGATTGATCAGCGAGGGATATATCCGTGCCGGAGGGATCAACGCGAATTACTATTCCTGGCATACACAGCCCAATGCCGGTCAGCCGGTAGGGGGTGTGCGTCTGGCAGGCAAGTGGACCCATTTCCGCGGTGAACCGAATATACCTGATTACGGAAGCGGGTACTCTACCGCTTACTGGGACAGGACAGGGCTGATGAAATTGGTATACAGCGGGGAAGATGTCGTGAACGGTACCGGATGGATCGGGGAAAAAGTGGAGTCCGAATGCGCGGTATCCGGTTCCTATACGTATATCGTAGATGGTGAAAAGAAGGATCTTACCGGCGGATACGGGTGGTATGCGTACCACAGTAATGATTACGCGTTCAGCTGTCTAGCACAGAAGGAAGACGGTACGTATTATCTGATCAGTTTCTGGAACGGGATGAGGGATGAAAAGGTGCAGGACTTCCTGACCGAATTGGATGTATACAATGCGATTCGCCTGGATGGAGGCACCAGTACATCCATGTGCTATGAAGAAGATCTTGTCGAAGAAGTGGATGACCGGGATGAACAGACTGCTGAATAACACAGCAGTTTTAATTTACTTTGATAAACTATATTGCACATAGTTGCTGAATATTGGATTTTATCCCGATTTATGCGGAGATAATGAACACATGTGACATTCCTGTAACAGAATAATTTATACTATTAATGTAATTTGCTATCCGCAGGAGGGAAATCATCATGAAATTTACGAGAACGCATCTTGACGATATTGTCAGAGTTACTCCTCCACATGACGGAGAAGACTGGAAATTAACCAGGATCCTGGAAGGAAATATCTCTGAGATCGCCCTGGCAGATATTGACGGTGACAGCGAAGAAGAAATCATGACCATTGAACCGTTCCACGGCAATACGATCAACGTATATAAGCTGAAAGACGGAAAATATGAAGTAGACTATACCTACCCGAATGCGATTGACTTTGCGCATGCCCTGGTTGGCACAACACTCTGCGGCAAGCCTTGTTTCGTTGCCGGTATCCGCAGAATTGACTGCGAATGCTTCGTACTGACCTGGGAAGATGGTTCCTATAAAGTTCATACTGTTGACCAGGGCGGCGGTCCTGCAAACCTGGATGTCGTCCATCACAATGGCAAGGAATATATCCTGGCTGCCAACCATACACGTAATGAAGCAGCTTTCTATGAAGTGACTGAATAAGGAGAAGAAATATGCTTGAAAAATTAAAAGAAGAAGTATGCCGCGCGAATCTGTTGCTTCCGAAGTACCACATGGTTACCTTTACCTGGGGTAATGTCAGTGCAATCGACCGTGAAAGCGGACTGTTTGTCATTAAACCTTCCGGTGTTGAATATGATGAATTAAAACCGGAAGACATGGTTGTTGTAGACCTTGAAGGTAAGGTTGTTGAAGGTCATTACAAACCAAGCAGTGATACAGAGACACACCGTGTGTTCTATCTCAACTTCCCGAATATCGGCGGTGTTGTTCATACCCACAGTACCTTTGCGGTAGGCTGGGCACAGGCCGGCAAGGATATTCCTGCGCTTGGAACTACACAGGGTGACTACTTCTACGGCGCAATTCCCTGCACACGTAAGATGACTCCGGAAGAGATTGCCGGTGAATATGAATTGGAAACCGGTAATGTCATCGTTGAAGAGTTCAAGAGAAGAGGAATTGATCCTGATCAGATTCCTGGTGTTCTGGTTCATTCCCATGGCCCGTTCTCCTGGGGAACCGATGCGGAGAATGCCGTACATAACGCGGTAGTCATGGAAGAAGTTGCGAAGATGGCGTTCCTGTCCACAATGATCAACCCGGATGTACCTCCGATGCAGCAGGAACTTCTGGATAAGCACTATCTCCGCAAACATGGACCTGGAGCATACTATGGCCAAAAATAGAGCCTATCTCCTTGGCATGTATGAGAAAGCCATGCCTGCAGATCTTACCTGGAAAGAAAAATTGGAAGCCTGTAAAGCAGGCGGCTTTGACTGAAGGAAGACGTGGTCGTAGCCACATACTACATCGAACTGCCGCCGGAGACAGATATCGTACAGAAAGCAGTATCCCTGGCAGTAGGACAGACAATTGGTACCTGGGTGCCGATTCCGGGAATTACCGAAGAGATTCGTGATAAATACATGGGTAAGGTCGTCAATATCTTTGATGTACCGCCGATGGAACTTGACGGATCCTGTCCGGAAAAGATGGGTTATCTGATTCAGATTGCTTATCCGACGGTGAATTTCGGCAGTGATTTCCCGCTGATGATTACCTCTCTGCTGGGAAATGACGCTTCCACAAGCGCTCAGGTAAAACTGATGGATATCCAGTTCAGTGAAGCTTTCCTGAATCGTTTTGAAGGTCCTCACTTTGGTATCGAAGGTATCCAGAAGATCTTCGGTGTTGAAGAAAGACCTCTGCTGTTAAATATGATCAAGCCTTGTACAGGATTGACACCGGAAGAAGGAGCGGATATTTTCTATCAGTCTGCAGTCGGCGGTGTGGATATCATCAAGGATGATGAACTGTTCGGTAATCCGGTTTATTCAAAACCGGAAGACAGAGTAAAGGCGTATAAAGAAGCCGCAGTCAGAGCTTCAGAAGTAACCGGTAAAATGGTCAGATACTTTGTGAATATCACCGGCGGTATTTCTGAACTCAAGGAAAATATTGAAAAAGCAGAAGCTGCAGGTGCAGATGGATTGATGGTCAACTTCTCTGTACTGGGCTACAGCGCTCTGAAGTATATTGCCGCAAACACAAAACTTCCGATCCTGGGTCATTCCGCAGGTGCAGGAATGGTGTGTGAAGGGAATCTCAGCGGTATGGCTACTCCGCTGGCAGTAGGCAAACTTGCCAGAATTGCCGGTGCCGATATCGTGATGCTGAATACCCCGTACGGCGGATATCCTCTGCGTAAGCAGAAGTACTTCCAGATCCTTCAGCAGCTGACACTCCCGATGGGGAATATCAAACCGACCATGCCCAGCATCGGCGGTGGTGTACATCCGGGTATTGTTAAGCGTTATATCCGTGAAGCCGGCAAGAATATCGTCCTGGCAGCAGGCGGATCGATCCAGGGTCATCCCATGGGAACATCTGCCGGTGCGAGAGCGATGCAGCAGGCAATTGACCTTGCTGTACAGGATGTAGACTTCTGTGAAGCCGCTAAAGCTTATCCGGAATTACAGGCATCACTGAATAAGTGGGGTTATGTAGAATAACGCTTCATTGCAAATAATCGAAAACTATGATTAAGGACCGGGAATAGGTATGTTTCCGGTCTTTTTCTATTTTCCGGGTTGTGTTCTACAGTATTATTGTGATTACTGTTACACACATTTATTTGAAAGTGTTATATAATCATTCTATGAATTTTATTAGCGTGTTGCATAAAATCCGTTTTAAGACGAATAGCATAAGGTTATCGAAGGGTACAAAACATATCAGGTACGGAATATCTTTTCTACTTGTGGTCCTGCTGATGGTATTTGCGGGTTGTTCATCATCTACACAAGAACCTGCGGTTAAACCATTGCATGTTGAAAACGGGAAACTGTGCGATCCTCAGGGCAAGCAGGTACAGCTGCGTGGAGTAAGTACGCATGGTATTGAATGGTACGGGGAGTATCTGAATGCCGGGATGATGCGTTCCGTGAAGGAAGCCGGCGGGAATGTGGTCCGGATCGCCATGTATACAGATACCGAAAGAGGATATGTAAATGCTCCGGAGGAGAATCTGCGGCGGGTGATCGCGGGGATTGAAGATGCCATCGCTGAAGATATGTATGTGATCGTAGACTGGCATATCCTGAAAGATGGTAATCCTCTTACCCATCTTGCGCAGGCAATCAATTTTTTTGATGCTGTGGCATCCCGCTATCCCAATACCCCGAATATCCTGTATGAAATCTGTAATGAACCAAACAATAGTTCCTGGGATGATATCACAGAATATGCGTATCAGATCATTGGTGTGATCCGCCAGTATGCGGCAGACGCGGTTATTATCGTGGGGACACCAAGTTATTCCGGTCAGTTGTCTTATGCCCAGATGTCACCAATCAGCGCAGAGAATCTACTCTATGCGTTCCATTACTACTCCGGAGAACATTGGACCTGGGAGAGATTGGAAACAGCTGTGAATGAACAACTGCCTGTATTTGTCAGTGAGTGGGGAATCGGTAAAGGCGGCAGTGAAGATGCGGAAGCATTCCTGAAATATATGAACAAGAGTAATATCAGCTGGTGTGCCTGGTCTCTCTGCAACAAGGATGAGCCTTATTCAATCCTGAAACCGGAATGCATGAAATACAGTAGTTTTATGGAAGACGATCTCTCAGAAACAGGAAAGTTGATCTTCCGGTATCTGGGAAAATAATATGAGAAAAAAGAAAAGAATACATCTGATTATATTCATACTTTGTTCGTTGTTCTATTTCAGCTGGCGTATCGCTTTTTCCCTGCCTTTCGGTGATCCTGTATACAGTATGATCCTGGGCATCATTCTGCTGGTGACTGAAATACTCGGATGTTTTGAACTGATCGCTCATCTGGCTGTCAGTTCATTCACCGGAG
Source organism: Solobacterium sp. (assembly GCA_017512555.1). Classification (GTDB taxonomy): domain Bacteria; phylum Bacillota_I; class Bacilli_A; order Erysipelotrichales; family Erysipelotrichaceae; genus Bulleidia. Next base: position 26,309 of record JAFWFE010000048.1, read on the forward strand.
AGAGAAAAGAACTGGAAGATATGCACGGAGTCCCTGATGTGGATATCCTTGTGCCGACCAAAGGGGAAGCAGTATCTCTGCTGGAAGAGACGATCCAGGCCTGTGCGAAGATCCGCTGGCCGCAGGAGAAGAAACATATTCATCTATGTGATGATGCCGGCAGGAAGGAAGTCAGGGAACTGGCAAAAAAATATGGGGCGGTATACATCGCAAGACCGGAACATGATCATGCGAAAGCCGGGAATTTAAATTATGCGTTAAAACATACAAAGTCTCCATTGGTAGCGGTTTTTGACGCGGATATGTGCCCCAAACCGGAATTTCTGGAGAAAACGGTTCCGTATATGCTTGGTGGAACCGGAAAAAAAGGAGAGAGACTGATTGATCCAAAGGCCGGGTTTATTCAGACCCCGCAGTGTTTCCGGGAAGAAGATCTCTTCCAGAAAGCTTTTGGCGGTGCTGAATTACTGCCCAATGAGCAGGATTATTTCTATTACAGTGTGGAACCCTCCCGGGAACATGTGAATGCGGTATTCATGGCCGGGACAAATATGCTTATCTCCCGTAAAGCTCTGGAGGATGCCGGAGGTTTTCAGGTAAATACGCTGACAGAAGACTTTGCGACCGGTATTGAGATTCATAAAAAGGGATACTATGGCTATGATTTAACGGAGGATCTGGCTTTCGGTGAAGTTCCGACAGATCTTCCAACCTTGATCCGTCAGCGCCGGAGATGGGCATGCGGCTGCATACAGACACCCAGGGTAACGCATTTCCTGCGTAGTAAAGAACTTAGTCTGCAGCAGAAGATATGCTATTTCCTTGCGGTTTTATACTGGTACTTCCCGGTCAAGAGATTGCTGTATTGTGCCGGACCTGTACTTTTTGCCTGTTTTGGCATTAAGGTCATGCACTGTGACTGGAGAGAATTGTGCTTATTCTGGCTCCCGTATTACCTTCTTTCCAACTATGAAATCAAGTATTTTTCCGGGAATACCAGAACTGCCCATCTCAGTGCAATCTATGAGATGTGTCTGACTCCGTTTCTGCTTTTGCCGGTCCTCTCTGAGACCGCGGGAAAACACCATACCATCTTTGAAGTAACGAACAGAAAGTCAGATAAAACGTGGAAAGCTGTATACCTGCTGCCGCATTTGCTGCTGATCCTGATCCATCTAGGGGGTTTAGCCATGGGCGTGATGAATTACTTCTCCATAGAGTATGCTTTCCTATATGTCTGGCTTCTCTATAATTTATACGTGTGTATCAAAGCCTTTGTCTTTGTTCTTTCCTGCCGCAAGATCCGAAGGGTACCGGTAAAGCATCCAAAGCATACTCTCGGCGGCGGCTTTATACGTTAGAAATTTCTCAAATCCAGGGTTTTGATGCTAACAATTTTAATAGTTACCGATTATAATAGTAGTAAATTGGCTTTATGCTGCAAAACATACAGTTTTTAGTCTCAAGTACAAGGGCGGTAAAGTAAAGATCCAGGTATTCATGAAGGGTAACGAGACAACGAAGCCGAATGCGACATTTACTGTCAAGGTGACTTTGAAGTAAGTAAACAAAAGCTGTAAGTCATATAGCAGCTGAGAAAAAAGAGAGGTCCTCTTCTGGTGATATGTACCCCCAAAACTGGACAAACCAGTAAAGGGGGTATTTTTGTATGAAGTATGACTGGGAATTCAAATTGAAATGTGTTGAGAAGTATATGGAAGGAAGATGGATAGAAAAGCCCGATTATGTCAGCTGCAGTGA
>JAFWFE010000049.1 GCA_017512555.1 Solobacterium sp.
AGCATCCGGTTATTACCGCCGGCATTGACAATACCGCCGTGGACTCCCATGACTTCCAGTCTTTGGGCAATCTTCTCCGCCGCAAATCCCTTGGCGATACCGCCGACATCCAGAGAGACCTGGGGATCGGTAATAAACACAGTATGCGCGGATTCATCGATTTCCACATACTCCCAGCCGTGGTGTTCATAGGCATTCTGCAGTTCTTCCGCAGATGGCAGTCTGCCTGGTTTTCCCTGTTCGTTCAGCGCCATTCCCTCCGTACGGTATTCATGCCATACCTTGAGCAGATTTCCCATGGTGATGTCAAACGCACCGTCAGATAATTCATAGAAATCTCTGGCTTCCAGGAGTAATTCGATGATTGCGTCTTCGACTTCCACGGGCTGTATACCTGCCATGTCGTTTATGGTCTTCAGGTTATTTATCCCTTCGTAATCATTGTATATGTCAAAGAGATCGTTGTAGTGTTTGTACTCATCCAGCAGTTCGCTGAAGGTTGTACTGAAGTTCTCCTGTTCCATGGGAATATCGTTCAGAGAAAAAAAAGTATCAAAACCGCAGTCCATGACACAAGTCTTGGAATGAGTCTCGGATACCGGCTTTTCCGGCTCTTTTTCAGAAGCGCAGGAAACCAGGAACACGGCCAGAATCAGGATCAAAAGTTTGCTATATTTCATATTGCGAAAATTATATCACAGGAAATCCCGGATAAATTCACATGACTGTGCTAACAAAGGATATTTTTGTTATAATTTCTGTAACTGAAGAGGAGAATGCTACGATGCCGATTATCACAGGACGCATGTTTCAGCACCTTGACGGACATAAGGATCTGACAAACCATACGGATGTTCTGACAATCCAGGATCCGGATGTTTTGTACATCCCTTTGATGAACGGGAACGCTCCGTGCAACCCGCTTGTCAATGTCGGTGACGAGGTGAAAGTTGGAACAAAGATTGCAGAAAGAAATGATCATTTTTACCTTCCTCTGTTTTCGCCGGTTTCCGGAACTGTAACGGGAATCGAAAAAAGGATGACAACAGCCATGAAAATGGCCGATCATCTGCGGATCGAAAATGATCATAAGAACACAGAGGAACAGGCTTTTGAACCACTGGATTACGAAAGCGCAAGTAATGAAGAATTACTGAACTTCGTTAAAAATGCAGGGATGCTTGGTCTTGGAGGAGCCGGCTTCCCGACCTATGTAAAGTTTCTCAAACCGGAAAATGTAGATTTGTTTATCGTAAATGGTGTGGAGTGTGAACCATACCTGACTGCTGACTATAAGAACATGCTGGCAAACATGGATCTTCTTAAAGTAGGATCTCTTGCGCTGCTTAAACTGAGTCAGGCAAAGAAAGGCTGTATTTCCGTTAAGGAAGACAAGAAAGATCTGATTGCCGAGCTGCAGAAGACCTTTGCCGGTACAGCAATTGAAGTCAGACCGGTACCGGATATCTATCCTGCAGGCTGGGAGCGTACACTGGTTTATCTCCTTACCAAGAAGAGATATGACAGACTTCCGATTGAAGCCGGATGCATTCTGAACAACGCTTCAACAGCGATTGCTCTGGGTAACGCGCTGGTCAACGGTAAGCCGATCACCCGTAAATACGTAACTGTATCCGGTGATGGTGTTGCCAATCCGCAGAACGTGATCGTTCCGATTGGTATGCCTGCACATGATGTGGTTACCGCATGCGGCGGATATCTTTCTGACGAGTGCGTGATCTGCGCTGGTGGTCCGATGATGGGTACAGCAGTTCCCAACGATACGTTTGTGATCGGTCCTGCCAATAACGGTCTTACGATCTTTGTCAAGAAAGACGAAGAAACCGTCAAGTGTCTGCGCTGCGGCAAGTGTACGGAATCCTGCCCGAGCGGACTTCAGCCGGTAAGAATCAATGCGGCTGAAAAGACAAAGAATATCGAAGCATTGAAGAATCTGGATGTCGCAAGTTGTATCGAGTGCGGACTTTGTACCTATGTATGTCCGAGTAAACTGGATGTGACTGAAGGCATCCGCAGAGCGAAGAGATATATGGCTCTGATGGCGAAGAAGAAGTAGGAGGAGAGAAAGATGAAATTAATTTACAGACCTTCACCGAATTATCGCAGCCCGCAGAGCACTTCCGGAATCATGAAAGATCTGACATACTGTCTGATCGCTGTCACAGTTTTCTCATCTCTGTATTATACGATGGCGTTTGGACCGAATCTGGGTCTTCGTGTAATCCTGATGATGATTACTTCCGTAGTATCTGCGCTGGCAACAGAAGCAATCTGGTGCAAGGTAACGAAGCAGGAAGTACTCAAGGGTGTCCTGACATCCTACGGATGGGTAACCGCAATGATCCTTACCCTGATGTCTTCCATCAAGGTAAGTTATTATGCGCTGGCTGTATCTACAGTAGTAGCCTTGGTTTTCGGTAAGCTCGTATTTGGCGGCTTCGGCCAGAATATCTTCAATCCGGCAGCGTTCGGAGAAGCTATCCTGATGAATACTTTTGCCGGTTCAAATCGTACGGACATTCTGACCAGTGCGACGCCTGCGGCAGCAATCAAGTCCTATGGCTGGATGCCTACAGGGGATACATTCTCAACGATGATGACAAGCAAGGGATTCGGCGGTCTCGGGCAGATGTTTGTCGGATGGTATCCGAGTGCGATCGGAAGCACCAGTGCCTTATTGATCCTGCTGTGTCTTGTGTATCTTGTTTATCGTAAGGATATCGACTGGCAGGCTTCTGTATTCTATATCGGTACGGTATTTGTGCTCAGTCTGGTCATCGGATTGTTACATGGTCAGGGTATCTGGTATCCGATTTTCCAGGTACTTGCCGGCGGTGTTCTCTTCGGCGGTGTATTCATGTTGACAGATCCTGTTACTTCACCGGTGACGATTCTCGGACGCATCATATTTGCGGTTGGTGCCGCATGCTTTACCCTGATCTTCCGTCTGAGATCCAATATGCCTGATGGTGTATTATATTCCATTCTTCTGATGAATATGTTAACTCCGGCAATTGACAAGATGCTGGAAGGCAGTCAGATCAAGGATATTGCGAAGCTGAAGAAGAGAGCAATCATTGCCATCGCATGTATAGCATTGATTACAATCGGTGTAGGCGCAATCGCCAAGACACAGTCTGCTGCATCCACAGGCAATCCTGCATCAGTGAATGAATTTGCTGCAGCAATCCCGGAATCAACGATCAGCTGGGAGGGGACAGACTATGAATAAACAATCCACGATTTATAAAGTACTTCTTCTTGGCGTATTATGCGCGTTCTGCGGATTACTGCTTTCCGGTGTAAACGGCCTGACAGCTCCGATCATTGAAGCCGCATCCATTGAGAAGGAAAAGGCGAACCTGGTAATGATCTATCCGGACGCAGAATTCAAGGAAGTCAAGGATTTTGATGATCCTACCGGTCTGATTACCGGTATCTATGATGCGGAAGGAATCGGAACCGTATATAAGATCCATAATGTAGGTTATAACTCCAATGGATTTACCTTCCTGCTTGCCTTCAATAATGATGGTACAGTTGGTGGTTTCCAGGTACTTGAACATGGTGAAACCGATGGCTTCGGATCTCGCTGCTTTGATGAAGAGTATGTAAGTTCCGTAGAGTCTCTGACAACTTCGGATTCAGCTCCTCTGCTCAGCGGAGCGACTCTGACATCTACAGCAATCAAGCAGGGTTATGACGCAGCCAAGGCTCTGTTTACAGCGAAATAGGAGGGAAGAACATGAGTGAAAATAACGAAAAAAAGGGTTTCTTCTCTGAAATGATCTTCAATAACCCGGTATTTGGATTATACCTGGGTATCTGTTCAACACTGGCGATCACAACCAGTCTGAACAATGCGATCGGTATGGGTGTAGCGGTTATCGTCGTTCTGGTATTGTCCAACATTGCCGTATCCCTGATTGCCCCGCTGACACCGGATGAGATCCATATTCCTGTATATATCGTCATTATCGCGACACTGGTTACTCTTGTCGGTATGTTAATGCAGGCATATACACCGGAATTATTCTCGGCACTTGGTGCCTTCATTGACCTGATCGTTGTTAACTGTATTATTCTCGGCAGAGCAGAAGCTTATGCCTGCAAGAATGGTGTAGCTGCTTCGGCCAGAGATGGTCTGATGATGGGGTTATCCTATACATTCAGTTTGCTGGCAATGTCTCTGATCCGTCAGTTACTGGGTACAGGTATTCTCAGTTTCAGCAACCCGATGTCCGGCAGTGAAATCTTCAGTATTCGTCTGATTCCGCAGGGATTTGAAATTCCTGTATTCAAGACACAGACCGGTGCGTTCCTGACCTTTGCGGTTCTGGCTGCTGCTGTAGCTGCCATCAAACTGAACAGTGAAGCTAAGGAAAAAGCAAAAGCTCTGGAAGCTGCAAAAGCAAAAAAGAAGGAGGCAGCTAAGGCATGAATCTGTTTACGATCTTTATCAGCGGTATGCTCATCAACAACGTCATTCTGGCGAAGTTCCTGGGTATGTGTCCGTTTATGGGTGTATCCACCAAACTGTCTTCTGCCATCGGCATGGGTATAGCTGTTATCTTCGTTATTCTGGGTGCTTCGGTATTCTCCTGGGTACTGTACTACTTCGTACTTGTCCCTGCGCATCTGGAATATATGAAACTGATCTGCTTTATTCTTCTGATCGCATCCTTTGTTCAGTTCGTAGAGATGTTTATCAAGAAACAATCTCCGTCTCTGTATAAATCTCTGGGTATCTTCCTGCCGTTGATCACAACGAACTGCGCAGTTCTCTATGTAGCACTGGATAATATCACACAGAAATATACATTTATTGAAACAGTGGTCAATTCCATCGGTGTACCTGCAGGATTTATGCTGATGTTGGTGATCTTTGCGACGATTCGTGAACATCTGGACGGCTGCGATATTCCTGCAGCATTCAAGGGTAATCCGATTGCCCTGATCGTTGCGGCAATCATGGCGATTGCTTTCCAGGCATTTGCCGGACTCGTATAACAATGAGAGTCGTAATTGCAATTCTTATCCTCGGCAGTTTATTCGGACTGAATGTATGGCTGCTGAAGTTAAATAACAGGACACCGGTTCCGGAGGGATGTGAGAATCTTGCTCCGGAATGCAGTGCCTGCGGTATAACGACATGTGCGTTACGAAAGAAAGAGAATAAAGGAGAAACCGAAAATGATTAAGGCAATTCTGGTCATGTTGCTGCTGGGTGCAGCCTGCGGATGTATTCTTGGGTTTGCGTCCAAAGTCTTCTATGTTGAACCAGATACAAGAGCTGAAGATCTTCTGGCTATGCTTCCGGGTTATAACTGCGGCGGCTGCGGATATCCCGGATGTTCAGGTATGGCTGCTGCATTGGCTGAAGGAAGCGGTGATATCGCAAGCTGCAAGCCCAGCAAACCGGATGTCAAGGAGAAGATCAAACAGTACCTTGTGGAACATCCCGCAAAGGCATAAAACCATGAAAACAGTTATCTTCAGAGATAGCTGTTTTTTTGTGGAATCCGGCAGATTCCGGGTATGTAATAAGTGGAGGTGGTGATCCATGATCAGGATAAATCGTAAAGCGTTGTTACAATCCGGTATGCTTGTGTTGTGTGCTGCAGCAATGTTGGTGGTGATTGGTATAGGCTTTCGTGTCTACGTCAGCCGTTATCTGAATATCCAGGATGTCTATGTGGCTTCCAGAGATATTCCTCCCCGGACAAAAATCGAAGAAGATGACCTGATGGTACTGCATATACCTCAGGCTTATGTTCTGGAACATACCTACACAAGAAAAGAAGACATTCTCGGTAAGTATACGGAGATTCAGGGGATGATTCCAGCCGGCTCCGCGTTTTATCTCGGTATGTTATACGAAGAGAAGGATCTTCCGGATTATCCTTCATCACAGTTGAAACAAGGGCAGGCAGCGTATACTGCGGAAATCGATTACGCGAAACTTGGAGGACCGATCATCGCCGGACAGCGTGTAGATATCTACGTTTCTGTAGAAAAGAGAGATGAACTCCCGGTAACGGATTGTCTGTTCGAAGGGGTAAGAGTACTATCTGTCAAAGACTTTAAGGGTCTGGAAATCAATGATCCCAATTCTTCCGGCACACCGTACTTTGTGATTCTGGCCATAAACAAGGATGATGTGAATACCCTGTCTGTGGCAGAGAAAGTCGGGGATATACGTATGATCGCGTCCAGTAATACGTATAATACGGAGGAGGAAGCGGTATTGTGCGCGGATTCACCGATCATCCGCTATCTTACGGAACAGGAAAATGAAGATCTTCTGTGAATATGATATAGTTCTGTATATACAAAAAAAGCCTTTACAGGCTTTATTTACAAACATGGGGCGATCGATGGGACTCGAACCCACGAAATGCTGGAGCCACAATCCAGTGTGTTAACCAACTTCACCACGACCGCCACAAGCATATACATTCTATATTAAAGGACGTGTAAACGCAACAATTTGTTTCTATGGAAAAAAGAATGGAAGTAATGATCGGCGGTAAGATGCTTACCGTACAGGTCCTGTACAAGAGAAATAAACATATGTATCTGCGGGTGCAGGATGACGGAAGCCTGAAGATCACCTGTCCGCTGCGGACAACGGATGACAGTATCCGGCGTTTTCTTCATGAAAAAGAAGCCTGGATCATCAGTGCGGTAATTCACCGGAAAAAGGCGGAAGAGATCCACAAAGAAGGTATTGACGGACCGGTGATCTACTGGCTCGGAGAAAAGAAATATGTACGGTATGAACAGTCAAAGAAAGACTCTGTGTTCATTGACGGTGATATCATGACGTTCTATCTGAAAGATACGGAGGAACAGCGTATTCAGAGAGTCTTCCGGAAATATGCGTCTATCCGGCTGGAAGAAATGATCCGGGAATCCCGGGAATCATGGGATGAACAGATCTGCGAGGCATACCGTCTGCCTTTGCCGGAGATCAACGTAAAGCACATGAAGAGCCGCTGGGGAGTATGTTACCCGCAGAAAAGACGGATCACACTCAGTCTGCGCCTGATTCACTATCCTGAACAGGCGTTCCGGTATGTTCTTTTACATGAATACGTCCATCTGCTTGTGCCGAATCATTCTGCGGATTTTTACCGGATCGTACAGAGGTTTATGCCTCACTATAAGGAGTACCGGGCACTGTTGAAGTGAATGAAAAACTTTTCAGTATTTCACATTATTTTCATACAATTCAAACGAAAAAACGCTGGAGAAATGTTGAAGAAATCTCAAGATAAGATACAATTAAGTCAGTAGTAAGTAGAATGGAGTTGAACCTATCATGATTCACAAAGGAGCTCACGCTTTCATTGTCACAAGCTTAAGCACTGTCGAAAAGGGGTTCTTTTTGACGGGAAATGTGGATCGTAGTCAACTTTTTAGATGGATTGCCTGAGAATCCATCGTTTTTTAGATACAGGAGGAATTGTTATGGATTTAACAAATCAGGAATTCTTTGACGCAGCAGCACGCGGAGATTTTCAAAAAGTATGTGCTATGGTTGCCAAAGGCGCAGATGTAAACATCGCAAACGGTGACGGACGCACTGCCTTGATGCGCAGCGCAAAAAGAGGATACGAGGACATTGTGCGTTTTCTGTTAGATAACGGCGCAGATCCGAGAGCACGTGACAAGAACAACAAAACAGCTTTGATGGGTGCGGCTAAGAAGGGACACCTCAATATCTGCAGAATGCTTGAACATGCCGGCGCACAGGTAAACGCGTTTGACAGTAAGGGCCGTACAGCTCTGATGAGAGCTTCCCTGCTCGGTGAAATCGAAGTTGTAGAATATCTCGTGGAAAAAGGCGCGGATGTCAATGCCAAGGATGAGCAGGGACGTACAGCGCTGATGGAAGCGGTGAATGCGTACAAGGCAGATATCATCAAACTTCTGGTTGAGAAGGGCGCGGATATCAACGCACAGGACGGACGCGGATGTACAGCTCTGATGAGAGCCGCATATATCGGTTATCCGGAACTGGTGAACTTCCTTCTGGAACACGGTGCAGATAAGTCTGTAAAAGATTATGAGGGTAATCTTGCGATACATTATGTACGTAAGGAATGCCTGGCAGATTTGAAAGATATATTGAAATAGTAGAGAGGATGAAAGAAATATGAGAGATTATCTTGCGAATGAAGTCAGAAATGTTGTGGTGCTTGGGCACTCCGGTGCCGGCAAAAGCTCAGTAGTAGAAGCCTGCCTGTATTATACAAAAGCAATCGACCGTTACGGAAAGAGCGCTGACGGCACTACAGCATTAAATTTTGACCCTGAGGAAGGAAAACGCGGCCTCTCCATTTACTGTCATCTGGCACCTGTTGAATGGAAGAATAAGAAGATCAACTTCATCGATACTCCAGGTTATATGGACTATGAAGGTGAAGAAGTTACAGGTCTTACCGTAGGTGATAACGCGCTGATCGTTGTTAACGGTAAAGAAGGAATCGAAGCAGGTACAGAGAGAGCCTGGAAAGAAGCAGCCCTCAAGCGTAAACTGCCGACGATCTTCTTTGTAAACAAGATGGATGATCCGCATGCTCATTTTGATGAAACACTGGAGAATCTCCGTGCTAAATTCGGTAACTCTGTCATTCCGTTTGAGACACCAATCGTCAAAGACGGCAATGTGCTCGGATCCGTTAATATCCTGAGAAAGAAAGCGTGGTACCTCGACAACCGTACAACTCCGCAGGAAGTTCCGGAAGATATGAAGGATCAGGTAGATGAATACTACAACCAGATCATTGAAGCGATTGCTGCCGGTGATGACGAACTGATGGAAAAGTTCTTCATGGAAGAAGAATTTGATGAACATGAAATCGCAAGAGGTCTCCGTATTGGTGTCAAGAGTGGTGAGATTCGTCCTGTATACTGCGGAAGCGCTGACAAGCAGACTAGTATTGAACGTCTGATGGACCTGATTACGGAATACTTCCCGAGTTATGCGGAGAAGGGAACTGTCCAGGCTCTGAACGCAAAGGATGAACCTGTACAGATGGAAACCAATGAATCTGAATCTTTATCCGCACTGGTATTCAAGACAATCATTGACCCGTTTGTCGGACAGATTTCTTACCTGAAGGTCATGAGCGGTGTTCTGAGCTCTGATTCCCAGGTCTATAACGCAAACAAAGAAGAAAATGAAAAAGTATCCCAGGTATTCGTTATTAACGGTAAATACCAGAATGCGGTAGGAAAACTCTTCACCGGTGATATTGGTGCTGTTGTCAAACTGCAGTATACTTCTACCAACGATACTTTATGTGCACCAAACAAAGTCGTTCATTATCCGGAAATTGAATATCCGGAACCGAACCTGGGCTTCGCTATCTGGCCGAAGACAAAGGCAGACGAAGACAAGATGAGTGTCGGTATCCGTAACCTCTGCCAGGAAGACCATACGATCCGTCTGGTAAAGAATGCGGAAACCCGTGAACAGGTACTGTATGGTATGGGTGACCAGCACATTGATCTGATCATCTCCAAGCTGAAATCCAAGTATAAGGTAGAAGTTCTTACCACAGAACCTACAGTTCAGTACCGTGAAACGATCCGCGGTAAGGCAGAAGCACAAGGCAGATATAAGAAACAGAACGGCGGTGCCGGTCAGTATGGTGATGTCTGGGTAAGATTTGAACCGACAGATAGCGATGAAATGGTATTCGCAGAAGAAGTATTCGGCGGTGCTGTACCGAAACAGTACTTCCCGCCGGTTGAACAGGGTCTGCGTGACTGTATGGAACGTGGTCCTCTGGCAGGATTCAAGGTTGTCGGTGTCAAAGCTACACTGTACGATGGATCTTATCACCCGGTAGACTCCAAGGAAGTAGCCTTCAAGGAAGCTGCACGTCTTGCTTATAATGAAGCTATGCCGAAGGCAAAACCTGCACTGCTGGAACCAATCGGTAAAGTCGTCGTCGTAGCTCCGGAAGAATATACCGGAACTCTGATGGGTGACTTCACAAAGCGTCGTGGTCTGATCATGGATATGCAGATCAACGAAGATGGCGATCAGCGTATTGAAGCCGAAGCGCCAATGGCAGAAATGCTCACCTATGCGACAGAACTTCGTTCCATGACACAGGGACGTGGTAAGTTCACCATTAAGTTTGATCGTTACCAGGCTGCTCCGCAGGATGTCGCAGACAGAGTTATCGCTCAGGCAAAAGCCAAGAAAGATAACTAATCCCGGAATACGGACACAAGAATAAAATAAAGGCTGGAATAATTTCCGGCCTTTACTCTGTAATGATCAGGAAAAAAAAACCGTATCTGGTATAAATACGGTTATATGCGATGGTGCCCATGATCGGACTCGAACCGATACACTGTCGCCAGCGGCAGATTTTGAGTCTGCTGCGTCTACCAATTCCGCCACACGGGCAATGAATGCTTTATTATTCTAAATCAGGAAAGTATGAAATGCAATACAGTGTGTTTGTCTGAGGTATAATAAATCTATGCAATGGAAGATTAAAACATTTAGTGAACTCACCGTTGAGGAACTCTACGCAATTCTGAGATTACGCAGTGAAGTATTTATTGTGGAACAGAATTGTGCTTATCAGGACATTGATAACGTTGATCAGAGAAGTATCCATGTATGGTTAGAAGATGATCATATGATTCTAGGTTATCTGCGTTATTTCGACAAGACAGGGGAACCCGAAACAGCGCAGATCGGACGTGTTGTGACATCCGTGCGTGGTAAGGGATACGGGGCGGAAGTGCTGAACCGGGGAATCATGGAGATCCTCGGTACAGGACTGTATGAAGAAATCTATCTGGAAGCCCAGGTATACGCTATACCATTCTATGAGAAAGCAGGGTTCAGAGTCACTTCCGATGAATTCCTGGAGGATGGTATACCCCATGTGGAAATGCGGAGGACACTGAAATGAGATGTCCTGTATGCGGTAAGGAGATGGAGAAAGGATATCTGCAGACCATGCAGAGGATCGGATGGGTAAAAGCTCTGCACAAGGTATCTTTACTGCCGAAAAGCGGAGAAATCATGTTGTCCAATCACGTGATGAGAGGTGCGCATTTTCAGGCATGGCTGTGCCGGGAATGTCAGGAGATCGTCTTTCACTACGATAAAGAAGAAAAGGGATATCAGGAAAAAGAATAAGATCTATGCTTAAGATTAGTCAGATCAAAACCAGATTGGATCAGCCCCTGAACAAGGAGATCATTGCCCGCAAACTGAAATGCCGGGAAGAAGATATCCTTTCTTTTACTATTGACCGGCAGTCCCTGGATAGTCGCTTTGATGAGATCAGTTATGTCTATTCTGTATACGCAGAAGTAAAGAACGAAGTAAAATACCTGAAAAGAAAAGATGTTCTGCAGGCCGAAAAAGAAGACTATGATTTACCTTCCACAGGCGCAGAGATGCCCAGACCATTGATTGTGGGGTTTGGACCGGCAGGAATGTTTGCAGGTCTGATTCTGGCGGAATGCGGGTATAAGCCGCTGATTATTGAAAGAGGTAAAGCAGTAGAAGAACGTGTCCGTGACATTGAACTGTTTTTCCGTGAAGGTGTTCTTGATCAGGAGAGTAATATCCAGTACGGTGAAGGCGGCGCAGGTACATTCTCCGACGGGAAACTGACGACCAGGATCAAGAATGTACGGATACAGAAAGTACTGCAGGAATTCGTTGAAGCAGGTGCGGAGAAAGAGATTCTGTACCAGGCGATGCCTCATATCGGTACAGATATCCTGCGCAGAATTGTCCGGAATATCCGGGAGAAGATCATCCGTCTTGGTGGAGAGATACGTTTTAACACACGCCTGGAACAGCTGATCATTCAGAATCAGCGGATCGTTGGTGTCAGCACAAGTCAGGGAATCATTGACTGTACAGATGTCTTACTCTGTACAGGACACAGTGCACGAGACACATATCAGATGTTGTATGACCAGGGAATAGAGATCATACAGAAAGATTTTGCGGCAGGTTTCCGGGTGGAACATCCGCAGTATATGGTCGATCAGAACCAATATGGCAAGTATGCTGGCCATCCTCTTCTGGGACCTGCCAGTTACCGGCTGACGCACACCACAAGTAATCACCGCGGTGTATATTCTTTTTGCATGTGTCCGGGAGGTATCGTTGTGCCGTCTCCGGTCATTGCGGATACCTTGGTGGTAAACGGGATGAGTTATTCTGACCGCGGAGGAGATAACGCAAACAGTGCGATTCTCGTACAGATTCCCACAGGAGATTTTGATCACGGTCATCCCCTGGATGGTTTCATCTTTCAGGAACAACTCGAGAGGAACGCATACTATCCCGGATATGCGGCACCGGCGCAGAATATTACCGACTATATAAACCGTCAGAGAACTTCCTCCCTGGTCATTCCTTCCTCTTATCCGAGAGATACCGTGTTCACGGATATGCATGATTTATTTACGGAAGAGATGAATCTGTCCTTTCATGAAGCCTTTATCAATTTTGATCATAAGATTCCCGGGTTTATTCAAAAGGGAATCATGATCGGTATGGAATCCAGGTCCAGTTCACCGATACGCATGGTTCGCAGTAATGACGGTATGTGTGTATCCTGCGCAGGATTATTTCCGTGCGGGGAAGGTCCCGGATATGCGGGTGGAATCGTATCCAGCGCCGTAGATGGGATAAAACAGGCAGAAAACCTGATTCACCGCTATCTCTGATTGCGGCAGGAAAACAGTCTGTGATAAAGTGTATAGGCTGAGGAGAAGTAGAATGGAAAGTTTTATTCAGTGGTTTATGAGTACCATCGGTCAACATATTTCACCGGAAGTATCTGTATTTCTGGTAAGTATGCTGCCGTTGATTGAAGAAAGAGGCGGATTGATCCTGGCAAAGCTTGTAGGTCTGCCGCTGTGGAAAGCTGTATTTATCTGTGTGGTAGGCAATATCATACCAATCCCGTTCATTCTGTTTTTCATCAAGTCTGTACTGCATTGGATGGCAGAACATCACTTAAGTAAGGTTGCTGTCTGGCTGGAAGAAAAAGCCAGAAAGAATAAGCCCAGAATCGATAAATACGGATTTTGGGGATTAACCCTGTTCGTTGGTATACCACTTCCCGGAACCGGAGCCTGGACAGGCAGTCTGGTTGCGGCTGTATTTGATATGGACCTGAAGAAAGCGAGTATCTCCATCCTGATCGGAGTATTCCTGGCGGCGGTGATCATGACCCTGTTTTCTTACGGCCTGATTGGTTCACTGGTGGGATAGCGATGAATTACGACGTTGTGATCGTTGCGGCAGGTTCCGGCACAAGGATGGGACTTGGTTACAATAAAGTCTATTATCGTCCGGGAGGGAATACGATATTGGAACAGACAATGTCTGTTTTTCTTGCGGATCAGGAGTGTAAGCACGTCGTTGTAGTCACGGAACCGGAACTTTATCGGGAAGAGATCCATCTTGAAGATGACCGGATCAGTGTGACTTCCGGTGGAGATACCAGGCAGGAAAGCGTAGAACAAGGACTGGCACTGGTTCAGGAAGAGTATGTCCTGATCCACGACGGCGCGAGACCATTTCTCAGTCAGGAATGTCTGGCGCGGATCAAAGACGCGATGACGACCAATGACGCGGTATGCCCGGTAATACCGGTAAAAGATACCATCAAGGTCATCGAGGACGGATATATACGTGAAACCTTGCCCAGGAGTATTCTGGCGGCAGCGCAGACACCGCAGGCCTTCCGTACGGCATTACTCCGAAAATGTATGGCACAGGCATCCGCAGAAGGGTATACCGGTACGGATGACTGCCAGCTTGTTGAACAGTACTCTTCTGTAAAGGTATATGTTACAGAAGGGGATTATACCAACATCAAGATTACAACACCGGAGGATCTGACCTCTTTGTATAACAAATAATTATCTGAATGAAAAAAACAGTTTTACGTATGTAAGTTTTTATCATTTTTTTGTCACGTTTTCGTTTATTTATGAATAATTGGTGAAAAAGATAACAAATTACTCTTTTTTTATAATATAATAAATCTTGATTTCGATTACGAAGGAGGGTTATTCGTATGGGCAAACAATTAAAGATCACGGAAACCGTATTACGTGATGCTAACCAGTCGCAGATTGCTACACGTCTTGAGCGCGCGGATTTTGCTGACATTCTGGAGACTATGGATCAGGCCGGCTATTACTCCCTGGAGTGCTGGGGCGGTGCTACTTTTGATTCATGTCTTCGTTATCTGAATGAAGATCCGTGGGATCGTCTGCGCTTCATTCGTTCCAAGGTAAAGAACACAAAGTTACAGATGCTTCTGAGAGGTCAGAACCTTCTCGGTTATAAGCACTATTCTGATGACACAGTACGTGCATTTGTACGTAAATCCGTAGAAAACGGAATTGATATTATACGTATCTTTGACGCATTGAACGACCCGATGAACATGGCTACGGCAATTGATGAGTGTCTGAAAGCCGGCGGACATGCACAGGGCGCAATCTGCTATACAATTAGTCCGATCCACACATTTGAAAGTTATGTCAAGCTTGCCAAGAGACTTGCGGATATGGGATGTAACTCTATCTGTATCAAGGATATGGCAGGTATTATCAGTCCTAAGAATGCATATGATCTGGTATCCGCAATCAAGAAGGAAGTAGATCTTCCGGTCGTTCTGCATACACATGACACTACAGGATTAGGCGCCATGTCACTGCTGAAGGCAGCGGAAGCAGGCGCGGACGGCTTTGATACGGCAATCTCCATCTTCTCCGGAGGTACCGCGCAGCCTTCCACAGAATCCATGGTCTATACACTGGAAGAAATGGGCTACGATACAGGCGTAGACATGAAGGTCACAAAGAAGATCAACGATCACTTCAAACCGGTACAGGCGAAGTTCCTGAAGAACGGTGGTCTGAATCCTTCCGTACTGACAACCAAAATCGATGCGCTGAACTATCAGATTCCTGGTGGTATGTTATCCAACCTGATCTCTCAGCTGACTCAGATGAACCAGCTGAACAGACTCGATGAAGTACTGGTGGAAACACCGAATGTCAGAAAAGACATGGGTTATCCTCCGCTGGTTACACCAATGAGCCAGATGGTCGGAGCACAGGCAGTATCCAACGTACTTCTCGGAGAAAGATATAAGAGTGTATCCAAGGAAGTCAAGGCATATATGCGTGGTGAATACGGAAAAGCTCCGGGTGAATTAAGTCAGGAACTGATGAAGATCGCTCTTGGGGATGAGAAACCATACGAAGGCCGCTATGACGATCTGCTGGAACCGGAAATCCCGGGTGCCAAGGCATACCTGGGCGACCTCGCCGAGAGTGAAGAAGATGTACTGAGTTATGTGGCATTCCCTCAGCAGGCAGAGAAATATCTGAAGGACCGTGCGGATGCCAAGGCATTGAAGGTATCCTATACGATCCAGGAGGCAGAGTAATATGTCATTCGGACAAGCGTTAATGATTGCTTTGTCCGGCTTCATTACAGTCTTCCTGATGCTGGTTATCCTCTGGGGGCTGATCGTAGCTATAAACAAAGTAACCTCAAGTTTTATTAAAGAACCGGAAGTTAAGAAGGCACCACGTAGAACACCTGCAGCCAGACCGGCTCCGGCACCTGCCGCAGAAGCTGTTGAAACAGAGAAGAAGACCTACGGCGGTGAAATCAAGTTATTCAACGTAGATGAAAAGACAGCTGCCTGTATCATGGCAATCATCAGTGATGAGACCAAGATCCCTCTGGATCAGCTGATCTTCCGTTCCATCAAAGCAGTAGAGTAAAGGGGCAAGAGAATATGAAATACATTGTTACACTGAATGGTAAAAAATACGAAGTAGAAGTAGAAAAAGGTGAAGCTACCGCATACTATGTCGGTGCTGCTGAAGAAATGAGTGCGAATCCTGCACCTGCTGCCGAACCGGCACCGCAGGCTGCGCCTGCCGCACCTGCTGCACCTGCCCCGCAGCCTGCAGGAAGCGGAGACCCGATCAAGGCCCCGATGCCTGGTACGATCCTGGATGTCCGGGTAACTGCCGGTCAGAAAGTAAACCGCGGAGATGTTCTGTTTATTCTTGAAGCCATGAAGATGGAGAATGAGGTCAGCGCAACCAAGGCTGGTACGATTACTTCCGTCACTGTTTCCAAAGGTTCTTCGGTACAGACGGATCAGGTTCTGGCAACGATTCAGTAGGAGGCTCATTTATGGTTATCATTGATGTCCTCATGAAGATCTTTATGGAATCCGGCTTTGCCGCATTCTTTGAAGAACCCCGTTACCTGTTCATGATTCTGATCGCATGTTTCCTGCTATATCTGGGCATACGTAAGAAATATGAACCGTTACTGATGATTCCGATTGCTTTCGGTATGTTACTGGCTAACCTGCCTCGTACAGGAATTACCGAAGGTTTGATCCATTATCTGTCCCTTGGTGTTGAGTATGGAATTTATCCGTCCCTGGTCTTCCTCGGAACCGGCGCAATGACAGATTTCGGACCGCTGATTGCCAACCCGTCATCTCTGATCATGGGCGCAGGTGCTCAGTTTGGTATCTTTACCGCGTTCCTGATGGCTCTGGTTCTTGGTTTTGAACCGAATGTGGCAGCTGCGATTGGTGTTATCGGCGGTGCTGACGGACCTACCGCAATCCTTACCGCAAGTAAACTGGCAATGGATTATCTGCCGGCAATTGCGATTGCTGCGTATTCCTACATGGCTTTGATTCCGATGATTCAGCCGCCGATCATGCGTTTGCTGACAACAGAAGATGAACGTAAGATCGTCATGAAACAGGCAAGAACGGTTTCCAAGTCTGAAAAGATCATCTTCCCGATCGTTGTTACGATCTTTGTGGCACTGCTGATTCCGGATACCGCACCGTTGGTCGGTATGCTGATGTTCGGCAATCTGCTGAAAGAATCCGGACTTACCGATCGTCTGAGTGATACAGCACAGAATGCGCTGACAAACACTGTAGTTATCTTCCTGGGTATCTCTGTCGGAGCGAAAGCAATTGCTACGACCTTCCTGACACTGAGAACAATCGAGATCGTCATTCTTGGTCTGATTGCTTTCAGTTTCAGTACTGCAGGTGGTCTGATGCTTGGTAAGATCATGTGTAAGCTTACCGGCGGTAAGGTCAACCCTCTGATCGGTTCTGCCGGTGTATCTGCCGTACCGATGGCTGCGCGTGTATCCCAGAGTGAAGGTCAGAAGGCGAATCCCGGTAACTTCCTGCTTATGCATGCGATGGGACCAAACGTTGCCGGTGTTATCGGCTCTGCAGTAGCTGCCGGCTTCATGCTCAAGATCTTCGGATCATAAAATAAAACATAGGTTTTCCGTAAATATTATGTCTGCGGATAAACCTATGTTTTTTTATTCCCAGCTCAGTAAGGAGATTTCCCCGGAGTTCAGGAGATAACGTTTCTCTCCGCACTCCACGATCAGATTTCCTTCGGCATTGATCTCTGCCGCAATCCCGGTATATACCTGATCGTCTCTCTGGAAAGAGACCTGTTTTCCCAGAATCAGAGAATATCTCCGGTATGATTCAAGAAGCTCATCACCGATATGATTCAGCCAGTATGCCAGCCGGTTTGTCAAGATTCCTGCCAGTACAGAGCGGTCTCCATCTTCCAGCTCCAGTGTTCCGGCAATCTCCCGGAGTTCTTCCGGAAATTCCTGCGCAAAACAGTTGATCCCGATACCGATGACGATTCCGGAGAGTTCTCCGTCCGGTCTGCGGGGTGCTTCACACAGGATTCCCGCGATCTTGCGCTTCCGGTAAAACAGATCATTGACCCACTTGATGGATACCTTTATCCCGCACCACTGATCAGTGGCCTCCGCTGCCGCAACAGCCGTACATATCGTCGCGTAACGTATTGCTTTCTCCGCATCCCCGGGACGATAGATATAGGTGTAATAGAACCCGGAATCCGGGGAAAAGAAGGAATGTCCGCGCCGGCCTCTGCCCGCGGTTTGTTCTTCCGCCAGGATCACCGCCGGAATTGCAGCGCCCTGTGCCAGCAGATCACGTCCAAAGTTATTCGTAGAATCTATGGAAGAAAATACATAAACTTCTGTCCGGGGGTCATCCACAAGGGAACAGATCTTATCTTTATCTAATTTGTAAATCATCTTCTAAAACATAATACAAAACAGGTTAAACCGCAAATAAAAGGTGATCCCGAAGGATCACCGGATGGATCATGCCAGATCTTCGCCGTTGGAAGCGATGACTTTCTTATACCAGTAGAAGGAATCTTTTCTGGAACGATCCAGTGTACCGTTACCTTCATCATCCACATCGACATAGATGAATCCATAACGCTTGCGAATCTCACCGGTACCTGCGGACACAACATCTATACAACCCCATGTCGTATAACCAATCAGGTCTACGCCGTTCTTGATGGCTTCATCCATGGACTTGATATGTTCACGGTAGTAGTCAATGCGGAACTGGTCATGGATGGAACCATCCTCTTCTACGGTATCGTATGCCCCAAGACCATTTTCCACGACCATGACCGGCAGTTCATAACGGTCATAGATCAGTTCCAGATAGTATTGTAGACCAACCGGGTCAAATGCCCATCCCCAGTCGGAATACTGCAGATACTCATTCCGCGCGCCATGGGAGAAGTTGCCTCCGACCATATCCTTGACTTCGTGTGTTGTGACAAGATTGGACATGTAGTAAGAGAACGTATACATATCCACCGTACCGCTGGCCAGATCAATCAGATCATCTTCTGTAATATCCAGGTGTACGTTGTGCTCATCCCAGAGTCTCTGCGCATAGGTAGGATAACTTCCCAGACACTGGACATCACCGCAGTAGAGAAGCTTTCTTTCCCAGCTGTGACGATTTTCCAGGACATCCTTCGGGTCACAGGTTGCGGGGTAGGTTGCGACACCGCAGATCATACATCCGATCATGTTCTGAGGATCGATTGCATGTCCGATCTGCACAGCCTTGGCACTTGCCACAAACTGGTAATGAACCTGCTGGTACGCAGCCTGATACGCTTCATCTTCCTTATCTTTAGGAGCACGGATAAAGCCGATGGTATTGTTGATCTCATTGAAGGTCAGCCAGTAACGGACAAGCCCCTTGTATTCAGTAAAGCAGGTCGTTGCGAACTTGACGTAGAAATCGATCAGTTTACGGTTATTCCAGCCGCCGTAGTGTTCTTCCAGATACAGCGGGGTATCGAAATGCCAGATTGTCACAAGAGGCTCAATGTTATGCTTACGCAGTTCCTGGAATACTTTCCGGTAGTGTTCTACACCGGCTTTGTTCGGCTCATTTTCATCTCCGCGGGGGAACAGACGAGACCAGGAAATAGACATTCTGTAGGTCTTGAAACCCATTTCTGCGAATAACGCGAAGTCTTCCTTGTAGCGGTGATATTCATCAACACCCAGATGATTCGGATAATAGTAATTATCCAGTACAGCATAATGCGCTCCTTCCGGAAGTGCCTGTCCTCTGGTCAGGGTACCAGGGTTGCCGTCTTTATCCAGATAAGTGATATAGCGGGGAGTGTTGACTGTGCCGCCTGTAGTGACATCTGTCATTGCCGGTCCCCGGCCATCTTCATTCCAGGCACCTTCTACCTGATTGGCAGCGGTTGCGCCGCCCCATAAAAAATCCTTAGGAAAATGACTCATAATCAAGTACCTTCTTTCTGTTTTTATTATCCCATAGTTTTTCTGTTGTACAGAAGGGAAATGTGAATATTCCGGGTATATAACAAGTGGAGGATGAATATGCAATGTCCCAGATGTCTGAATACAGATCCGTCATATTTCTACCATGGCAGTAAAGGATGGTACTGCCGGAGATGTGTTTCGTTCGGCAGAGTCATGCTGGAAGAAGAACTGGAACCGGTATCCCTGGAAGAAATCCGTGATGACGGGCAGGAATATACGTTGAAATATCCGCTGACACCGGCACAGATCAAAGTCAGTCATGAATGTGCAGAGAGAATTGAAGACACGGATATTCTTTTGAAGTGTGTCTGTGGTTCGGGGAAGACAGAGATGGTGCTGGAGACCATTGCACTCATGCTGGGAAAGCACAAGAAAGTATGTTTCGCAATTGCCCGAAGACAGGTGGTGCTGGAACTTGCGGAACGTCTGTCGGGGATCTTTTCCCATGCCCACGTTGTACCGGTATGCCATGGGTATACCACAGTCACAGACGGAGATCTGATCGTCTGTACTACGCATGGGACCATTCGCTTCCGGGGAGACAGCGCTTTCTATAACATGGAACTGATGAAATTTCTGGAAGATGAGAAGATCACCTATTACATCCGCGCAAAAGGATTTGAATCCCTGCATAGTGAGGCGATGGATGACATGATATCCAGAGGGATAGATTGGAAAAACTATACACCGTTCCATCCCTACCATGGAGAGTTCCTGTATGCCATCAAAGGAAAACAGCCTCGCCGGATCCTGTACAAAGCGTACTCTGTGATGAAGGACGGACAGATATCCTTTTTCCCGGTCATCTATGCGATCGTCACGAATGACATGGATATTTCACCGGAAGAAGGAATGCATTTCTATGAGTTGAGAGGGGCATCGGAGAACTTCACAAAAGAGTTGAAGAATGACTTTGACGGAGGACACGTCTCACATAAAGACTTCTGGAAGAACGAGATGGATTTTCTGATCAGTGCCTATGCCTACAATGTGTTTCACCTGTTCCAGAATATGATCCTGGAAGGGAAAGACCGCATGATCACGATGAATACATTCCGGCTGATCTTTCAATAGATTGCGGTAAAAGTGATACGGCATGCGGGGAAGTGTTCCCTGCGGTTCAGCACAGCGTATACACACCAAAAGGAATTCATGCATTACTGGGATAGGGTTCTGCAGATCTGAATCCTCATCTCTGTAACATCGGGGTAGCGCAAATGACTGCTGTCCCGCTTTTATAGTAGGAAAGTAGAGGGAAACTGTGTTGTATCCTGCAAAATACCTCGCACGTTCCACTTTCCCTTTACTCTTTTGACTTCCGTGAATAATTCGGGTTATACCTTTTGCCTTAAGGAAAAATGAACAGAAACACTTCTCTTCCGTCTGTACACCTCCCGGAACCCATTCCAAACAGGAATGGGATTTGAATAAAATTATTCATTTTATAAAATTTATTTCTGCCTTATATAATATCCTTAAGATAATACCTGAATGATTGTGCACAAGCGGTATTTCAAAAAGGAGGGTTAATGTATGTCAACTACGATGTATGCCATTATTGGCTTAATCATGATGTTATCTTTAACCGGATTATGTATTTCCGGCAAGGTAACACCCATGGTCGCAATGATCTCTATTCCCCTGATCGTCTGTGTCATTTGCAGGTTCGCACCGGCAGATATCTCTTCATGGATAGCATCAGGCTTGCAGGGGCAGGTAAACAATGTAACGATGTTTACTTTTGCTATTATCTTCTTTGGTATCATGTCTGATGTCGGTGTCTTTGACAAAATGGTCAGCAAGTTGATCAAGCTTTGCGGAAACAATGTTGTCCTTGTCACAGTGATTACAGTCGTCGTTGCTATTATCGGACATGCAGACGGTTCTGGTGCAACAACCTATATGATTGCCATTCCACCTCTTCTGGCGATTTATAAGAAACTGAATATGCGTCCGGAACTTCTGATGACATTGGTTGCCTTAACGATCGGTATTATGAATGTCGTTCCTTGGGGTGGCCCTTGTGGAAGACTCGCTGCCGGATTTGGTCTTGAGGCAATGGATATCTGGCTGTATGGACTGCCTCTGATGTTCTTTGGACTTGCATGTACCTTTGTCTATGCTGTAATTCTTGGTAGAAAGGAGATCAAGAGAGGCGCAGGACTGATCAGCACTGCCGAGGAAGAAGATGTTGTTCTTGATCCGGAAAAAGAAGCATTGAAACGGCCTAATCTCTTCTGGTTTAACTGCTTGCTTATCGTTCTTGTATTTGTCTGCTTATTCACAGGGATCCTCCCGATTACTGCCAGTTTCATGCTTGGAAGTGTCTTAGGTCTCCTGGTGAACTATCCTGATCCCAAGATGCAGGGTGAAAGGCTGAAATCCTATGCGCCTTCCTGCCTGGCAATGACTTCCATTCTCCTTGCAGCAGGTGTATACACAGGTATCCTGAACAACAGTCCGATCAAGGCAGCACTCGTAGAAAAAATGACAGCTTTGATCCCTACAAGTGCTACTGCTCACCTGAATACGATTCTTCTGTTCGCACTTGCGCCAATGATCTTCCTCGGCTTTGACCTGAACGCTATGTGCTATACAATTGGACCGATCATTGCTGAAATGGTTGCCGTCCATGGTATTCCTGCCCTTGTTGTGGCTAGTACGATCAATACGGCTTGGGAACCTGTTAATATGTTTGGAGCGACCGGTGCAGCGATGTATATCGGTCTGGGTCTGGCAGGTGTCGAATATAAAGATCATGTAAGATTTGGTGTTAAGTGGGGCTTCCTGACAGCTTTCCTGAGTGGAATATTCGCTCTTCTGATTGGTCTCTATCCACTCTGATAAAACAATTGAATATGGGTGTATTTTATGAAAGACAGAAATGCTATACCATCTGCTGCGGATACTCTCATTCATCCTTTGGCAGTGGATCTCCAGGGCATGAAGATTCCCAAAGAATGGTTTACAGAGAAATGCAGCGGAGCAGAGGTGATTCATACCGAAACAAAGATATCTGCCACAAATCCTGATAAAAAGTACTTAGAAGTCTTCGGATATATTTATCCGGTCGACCCTGACGCTCCCAATATCGAGTGGAAGATTCTGCTTCCGCAAGAATGGAACGGAAGAAGTGTGCAGATGGGTGGAGGTGCAAACAACGGTCAGATTCCCAATGTGGAAGGACCTGTCATTGTCAGTGACATTATTCCTGTGGATCATGGTTATGTTGTATACGGATCTGATTCCGGGCATCAGTCACCAAGTCCCATGGATGCAGATTTTGCGGCCAATGATGAATCTCTTGCCAATTATATCCGGCTGCAGCTGATCAAGACCCAGTTTGTAATGCGCTATATTACGAAGCAGTATTACGGACAAGCTCCATTCCTGAATTATTTTGCCGGAGGATCTACAGGAGGAAGAGAAGCGCTGGAATGCGCGATCTCCTACGGGAAATACTATGATGGTATCTTTTGTTGCGAACCTTCTTCAAATTATGTTCTGCTGAGAATGTGGGGTGCTTTGCTATCCAAAGCAGTCTATGACAGTTATGATGCCGAATCGTATCCATATTCGGATGGCTTCATCGACGAAGAAACGATTGCTTCGATTCAAAAAGATGCGATAGAGCTATACGATGAACTGGATGGCATCAAGGATGGAATTGTCAGTAATATCTATGCGGCAAGGGCAAATAGGGATAACTTTATTAAGATCATCAGAGATAAGTACACCCTCACGGATGCTCAGTTGAAAACATTAAAAGTCTATGAGGAAGGATTCCAGCTGGACTACACCATGGCTAATGGGATGGATTCTTATCATGGCTACTGTGCCTTAGAGGGAGGCTCCATGGATCTCGGACCGGATCCGGTTCCTCGTGAACCTCTGGATACAACTTATAATGTTCATCATGGTGATCGTGCCGATGGTGTATTCAAGTATATCATCACGAAGGATCCGACATGGAAACTGATTGATCACGATTATTACCACCCTGACGACAGACTGTACACAATGCTTATGGAAGCATCCCGAAAGTACGATGCCAACCGGCCGGATTTTGACGAGTTTATTGAGAATCAGGGAAAATTTATCTTCTTCATCGGATGGAGCGACATGTCGATCAGCCCCTGGCAGTTGATTCAGCAATATCGGATGATTGAGGAGAAATACGGTAAAGGTGCACTTAAGTCATTCTTCCGTTTCTATGCGATGCCCAGTGTTACACATTGTGCGGGAATTGCTATGGATTATCTTTCCTGGCTGGATACATGGTGTACAACCGGAAAATATCCTTCCGAAACCCTGTATGCCCGCATGCTGAAAACCGGAGGAGAAATGCCTATGGCAGAATTCCCCGGCTGGGTGAAATATGAAAGCGGAGATCCTATGAAGGGGGATAGCTATTCTGTTTCTTATGACATTCCGGATGATTTCTGGGGAAGATTTGATTAACAGGAAGTAATTCACCCTAATCGGCATACCAGCTTTTCAGCAAATACTTGTACTGATTTTCAGAAAAGAGCCAGTATTACAAAGGGCTCTTTTTCCTTATGACTCATTTTTTTCAGGAGAGTATCAATCGCTCAAACGCAGCTTAGGAGTTTCCTTTATATGGGTCTGTACGGCATCAATAAAGGCTTTAACCTGCGGCAGATCTTCTGTTTCCGGCTGACAGAAAAGATATGTATTCCTCACCAGTGTTCGGCCATCATTCATAACACAAGGGTGTATCGTCCCTTTAAAGTCACGCAAAGCTATCTCTGGGATAATGCTCCAACCAAGACCAAGACGAACCATTTCCAGGCTGGATACGATAGAATCCGTGCGGATGTTTGCGTGTTGTGCAGCCAAGATCCCTTTCTCGTTCATCCAGTTTTTTATTTCAGTTTCCTGTATACTGTCTGATTTTCTTGCAATATACATATAGTCTGTTAACGGTGTATCCTGATATTCATTAGCATATACTACGCACAGTTTTTCTTGATTTATTTGCATACGCAGGCCATTCCAAGCATACTCCCCTCGCAATATAGCAACATCAAGCACTCTGTTCACCAGGTTTTTATAAAGATCTCGGCTTTGTCCTGTCGATATTTCGAGGTTTACCTTAGGATACATCTGGTGATAGTCATACAGTATTTCAGGAAGCACATACATAGAAAAATTGATGGAACATGCGGCATTCAAAGTACCGCTCACTTCTGCGGTTATCTGTTCAAGATCAGCCTGCATATGGCGTAAGCGATCCATTCCCTCAAGGCAATATTGCAACACTCTTTCCCCTGCCGGTGTAAAATGCACACCTGTACGGTAACGAATCAGCAGATTCTGGTTAAGTTCTTCCTCCATGTTGAATATTCGCTTTGATAAAGCTGATTGGGTGATATATAGCATTTCCGCAGCTTTTGTGATGTTTTTGGTTTCCCAAAGGGCTTTCATGATCTGATAATCTTTCTCATCCATGCAACGATCTCCTGACCCCATTATACCATTCCTCGAAGGAATGCTTAACCAGGATATTAATGAATTTTACGAAACTTACTGCGTCCTCTATCATGAAACCGTAAGAGGAGGGCAAGACCCATGATCATTGAAAAAAACGCTATAGCCGGAACATTGGAATCCAGTGACGCACAGGTCACCGTAGAACCGGCAGATCACCTGGAGATCAACATCCAGAGCAGTGTGATCAACCAGTACGGAAAGCAGATACGGGATACGGTAAGGCAGACGCTCGATAGACTGGAAGTCTCGGACGGTATCATCACTGTCGTCGATAAAGGAGCTCTGGACTGCACCATCAAAGCCAGAGTGGAATGCGCGGTATTCCGTGCAGGCAACGCGTCAGGGCAGGGATCCCCTGGGGAGGAGCAGTAAGGAAATGACAAAGGAAATTCATCGCCCAAGACCGGAAAAAGATCGTCTCCGCCGCACCATGATGTTCATGAATGCGCAGAAACCCGCGCTGATCCGTGATGCGTATATCTACGGCAGCGACTCCATCATCCTCGATCTCGAGGATGCCGTAGCAGAAAACCAGAAGGATGCGGCTCGTTTCTCCCTGTATCACGCTCTGCAGGAGATCGACTACGGAGATACCGAAGTGATCGTAAGGATCAATGGACTGGATACACCGCACTGGCAGGAAGATATCCGCGTATGTGTGGCAGCTGGTGCCGATGGTATCCGTATTGCCAAGTGTGAGAATGCGGAAATGGTGCGTATCGTAGACCAGGCAGTAGAGAAAGCCGAGATCGAATTTGGTGTGGAAGTTGGCCGGACATTACTGATGGCTGCTTTGGAAAGTCCGCTCGGCATCATGAATGCCTATGAGATCGTCACAGCATCCCCAAGGATGTTCGGGTGTGCCATCTCAGGTGGAGATTTCCGCAAATCCATGCATGTACAGATCGAAGATGGTGGTATCGAGATGCTTGCGGCAAGAGGACAGATGTTACTCGCTGCCAGAGCAGCGGGTGTCCAGTGCTTCGATACCATGTATCCCAATGTCGATGATATGGAAGGCTTCAAGAAGGAAGTGATCCAGAATCATAAGATGGGCTTTGATGGGAAGTCCCTGATCAATCCCCGGCAGATCGAGTTTGTCCATGAAACATTCGCTCCGACGGAGAAAGAGATCGCTTATGCAGAAAAGCTGGTCCTGAGCTGTCAGGCCCAGGCGGATGCCGGTATCGGTGTCTATACGGTAGATGGCAAGATGGTCGATATTCCTTTCTTTGAGGATGCCAAGAGGATCATTAAGCTGGCGAAAGCTTGTGGTGTATACCACGGAGAGTTATAGGAGGTACATCTCATGATCAATGCGGTAGGAAGAAATATCCCGGATGAGCTTCTGGTCCATGGCAAAGAAGTTTATCAGGGGAAAAACTATATGGATGGAAAACAGGTCAGGAAAGCTTCACCAGTGACCGTGAGACACGAAAAGCCTCAGGAAAGTAAGCTATGTGAAACGATCCGGGAAGCTTGTGAGAAGTGTGGAGCTCATGACGGTATGACCTTTTCCTTCCACACTGAATTCCGTGACGGAGACTATGTAGCTGCGATGGTATGCAAAGTCCTTGTGGAAGAAATGGGTCTGAAGGATCTTCATGTGGCCGCGACATCCTTGGGAACAGCGCAGGACATCTTTGCGGACTACATGGAACAGGGGATTATCGTGGAAGCTCAGACTTCCGGTGTAAGGGGCAGGATAGGGGAAACGATCTCTAACGGCAAGCTCCAAAACCCAGTCATTATCCGTTCTCATGGTGGTCGTCCCAGGGCGGTAGAAGCAGGAGAAGTCCATATCGATATCGCTTTCCTGGCTGCGGCAACCTCCGACTGCTGCGGTAATGCCAAAGGACAGGGCGGCAAGAACAACTGTGGATCCATGGGTTTTGCAAATCATGATGCCAAATATGCGGATCACACAGTCATTATTACTGATACCTTGGTTCCTTTCCCGAACCTTCCGTCATCCATCTCCTGTATCGATGTGGATGCGGTCGTTGTCGTAGATGAGATCGGTGATCCCAAAAAGATCGCGACTAAGGAAGCCAGATTGACCCAGGATCCCAGAGAACTGATGATGGCTAAGAATGTCGCAAATGTTATCGCTGCTACACCATACTTCAAGGATGGCTTCTCCTTCCAGACAGGTGTGGGCGGTCCTTCTCTGGCGGTGAATCGTTTCCTGGAAGAACATATGGAAAAGGCGGGCATCAAGATGAGTTTTGCTCTTGGTGGTACATCTTCTGCGATCTGTGCTTTGCAGGATAAAGGCTATGTGGATTATATCCTTGATACCCAGGATTTTGATGAAGGTGCCGCAAAACATCTGTTCAGTAATCCTCATCATATTGAAATCGATCTGAGTGAATACGCAAACGCTGGCAATAAGGGTGCCTATGTCAATAAATTGGACTATGTCGTCCTCTCAGCACTGGAGATCGATACCAAGTTCAATGTCAATGTGATTACTGGTTCGGATGGCATTCTGCGAGGTGCTCCGGGAGGACATCCGGATACCGCTGCCGGTTCCAAGTGCTGCATCATCGTTACTCCCCTGATCCGCGGCCGTATGGCTACGGTATGCAAGGATGTGGTGACCGTTACCACTCCCGGTGATTGCGTGGATGTATTGGTTACGGATTACGGAATTGCGGTCAATCCTTTGCGTCAGGATATCATCGATTGCCTGGATTCTGCAGGGATCAAGCATGTGTCTATCGAAAGCCTGCAGGAGAAAGCGTATGACCTCGTAGGGGAACCGGAAGCGCTGCAATTTGAAGATAACGTCGTAGCGATCGTAGAAGCCAGAGATGGCACGATCCTCGATGTTGTAAGGCAGATCAAGCCTTATTCCTTTGACTAACTTATCGTCATATTTGAGGAGGAAATACTATCATGACGAACAATTAACTATCTGCCTTATTCTCTTTCTCCTGTTGATCATTGGGTTCCTGCAGACGAAGATCTCTCGTCCTACCGTTGCCCTGCTGATCATGATGGCACTTGTTTTTACCGGATGTCTGGATGCCAAGACTGCCTTAAGCGGTTTCGGTAATTCCACTACTATCCTGATCGCAAGCATGTTCGTGATCTCTGCGGCATTTGGAAAGACTCAGTTGGTCAATAAGATCTCCCAGCTGGTCAGTAAAGTCAGCAAAGGCTCCTTTACCAAGGTTCTTGCCGGATATGTCCTGATCACCTTCCTGCTGGCCCAGGTTACCGGTGGTTCAGCTGCCTGTTTCTCGGTCATCTTCCCGCTGGCAATTGCGGTATGTGATGAACTGGGATATGAGCGTTCCAAAATGATGTTTCCGCTGGGGTTCATATCGATCTGTACGGTCTTAACTCTCCCTCTTGGCGGCAATCTGACAACTATGGCTACCTTCAATGGCTATCTCGAAGCCTATGGAATTTCCGGCTTTGCGATGGGTCCGATGGATCTGTTCAAAGCACGTGCTCCAATTGCTATATTGATGGTGCTGTATGCGATCTTCCTCGCTCCAAAATTCTGCCCTTCAGCAAGTGAAAGCGATGCGGAAGTAAAGACGAGAAAGCGTGAACAGGCACAGCTCAGCAGTATCCAGGAAACGTTCTGTTACATTGCTTTCTTTGGGACGATCATCCTGATGATGCTCTCCAGCAAGATCGGTATTGCGGCATGGGAGATCTCCCTGACAGGTGCCTTGATCACGGTCGCTGCCGGTGTCTTAAGTACCAAAGAAGCATATAACGCAGCTACTCAGCATGGTGTTATCATGCAATATGTTGGTGTTATCGCCATGGCTTCAGCATTGTCCAATACTGGTGCTGCTGACCTCGTTGGTGGTATGATCGCGAATATGATCGGCGGCACACACAATAATCTGGTGATCTGTTTCGTCTTCTTCGCTGTCCCGTTTGTCCTGACACAGTTCATGAACAATCGTTCTGTCGATGCCATATTCGTTCCGATTGCGGCAATGACCTGTGGTGCCATGGGATGTAACCCCATTGGTCCGATGATCCTGAGTACCTGTGCGGCTTTAACTTCCTTCATGACACCAATGGCTACTGCGACTGTCAATATGTACATGGGTCTTGGCAACTATTCACAGAAAGACCTGATCAAGATGAGCTGGCTGCCGGCATTGAGATGCCATTTCTGTCCGGGATGATACTTGTTGTTTTTATCAGCAATCTGATTGAACGTTGCCCATCTGCCGTCTTCTCAATTTAAATTACTTATCCTTGACAAACAAAACATATACCACAGGGGAATATGACTTCCCTATACTCTACTGTAAAACAAATCTTGTTCCAGACTACCTTGCACTATACAATCAGCCGGGGAGCTATCACCGAACAGCATTAACAGGTGTGTGTTTCTATACTTACGATTCGGCATTTGATGGATTACATGGGCTTTTCAATGCAATCTATTACAACGATAAGAGTCTTCTGGAGTTTTACAAGGAAAGATTCAAAGATGTCAAATTTATTATATCTCCGGATTATTCACAGTTCGGAGACCTGCAGAAGATCGAAAATCTGATCCGTCTTTGGAAAGCTAGAATTGTGACCCTTTGGTTCATACTAGAACTTAGAGCGGTTGCTATTCCTAGTATTACATATATATCAGAGGAAAGCTTTCCACTGTTCTTCAGTGGCGTAGAAGGTTGCGAGGTCGTTGCATTCAGTACGAAAGGACATGTTCGATATGCTGCAGAAAGAGCACTTTTGAAAGCAGCTGTAAAATACGCAGTCGATCACCTGCCATTGAAAACAATAATTGTCTATTCGGTTTGCGGGAAGGACGAGACGTCCTTACGGCTATTCCAATACGCCATAGACAATGGTATCCGTGTTGTGATTCCAAACAACTCTCTTCGAGAAAGAAACAGAGAAAGGTGTTCGATTTTATGAATGGGACGTCAAGTGGAGAAGTTGTTGGCACAGCCGGAACCCAGGGATCCTTAGAGCAGTCGAGCGTAGAGGCAATGGCAAATGAGAACGGAGCTAACGTTTCTACATCAATGCCTAACGCAGAGAAGGCAGTTACACCTCGAGAGAAGTTTATCAATTACTCTCTGAACCCTGATAATCCAAACGCCAGAGGAAAAGCTGAAGCATATGAGAAAGGCCTTGGTTACACAAGGGAGAATGCGGATGGACTGATTTCTCAGGTACATAATTATGTTACATCAGATAACAAACCGTATGAGGTTTCCCAATCGGAATATGGAACAAAGTTTAAGTTTAGAATTCCAGTCACAGGGCCAAATGGGAAAACCAAAAATGTAATTGCGGTGTATCAGATTGATAGCGGTCAGAGTGTACCGAGAATGATTACTAATTACTTGGAGGGACGATAATGATTACAGAAAACACTAAAGTAAGAACTCTTGTAGCCAAAGAGGGATATCCAGAAGGTACTATCGGAGTCGTAGTAAGTCTTTATAGCTCAGGACCAGCATGCGAAGTAGAGTTGTGGGATGAAACAGATTATCCTGTAGATGTTGTTACATATCTGTTATGTGAAGTTGAACCGGTATCGTAATTGAAACCATTCATTTCGATTATGTGCCGTTTGATTTTCCATAAAGCACTGATTCTTCTTCCTAAATCAACATTGGAATTAGTCATCTGACTCGCTCTTGTATATGAAAACCGGAAACAGAAATGAATACTGCATTAAGCGGTTAGATCTCTGTTTCGGTTTCGTATGTTATCGGATATGCTTCAAAAGCATATAAACAATGAATTAATCTTCCGATATACTGCCACGAAGGTGTTACCCAAAAGAATTATTGTACGAAACCTGTATTATTTGGGCTAAAGGATCAGATACTCGTTGTGCATATGAATGTGGAATAACGGAGCCGTAAATACGTAGATGGTCTTTGCAACGGCCTAAACCATTGAACGATAATTGGTCTTTATTATTCAGCGAAAAATGATTGAAATCTATAAACGCTAGCATTCTAAATAGTTTGAGTATGCGCTGCATAACCTGGCTTGTATAACCGAACGTATTGTCTCTGGTTCGACGATCTCAATAACATCCAAGAATTGTTGCGCAAGATATACAATACCGTTTTCATTTACTGTGACGGAGAACTGATAATGATCAGCATCTGGCTCGAAGAGAATCATTTCAGTTCCAAATAGGTCTACCATTGTATCTAAAATACGCTTTTGACATTTGATAGTCACTTTTGTTAGGGGACCGCTAAACATAAACAACTTATTATCAGCATACTCATATGCATCTTGTGTGTTGAAATTCGGATCAGAATTGATAGAAGAAATGACTGCATTGCTCATCCGGTCTAAACGGTAGTGAGTAAGGTTCTTACCTTTTCTGCCAGTGGCGATCAGATATGGCTTTGCGTCCTGGTAAACAATATATCGTGGTTCAATCACCGTTGAATCATTGCTGCTGCATTCAAGTTTTAATTCTTTGTTGTAGTGGAGATAGTAGAAAGACATCTTTTTGCCGAGCCGTATGGCTTCTTCAGCAATTTCTATATTATGCATAAGCTCAGAATTCTGAGTTTTCTTTGGGTTTGGATAGTAGACCGTTTGCCGGTACTCGTTGTAGTGATGGCAAGAACAGAAACGGTTCATTTTATTCAATAGGGAGTTGCTCTCGGATTGTGACAGAAAGCGGGCACTGTGAATAGCGTTCCAGATCATGAGTTCTTCACCCCTGGAGAATATCGGTGGATCAAGATAATAACCTTTCCGGGATTCGTCGTATTCGGAAGAAAAGCCCAGACAATCGAGAATGGTTCGAATTCTGTAGAAATATCTTCTCTCAATCGTAATGTCATAATCGTTTTGCAAGGTTTGCGTGATCTTGCTGCGCTTAATCGGATGGTCCTTGTCAGATTGAGTGATCAAAGTTTGAAGCACGGCAAATAATCCGATACATTTATCCATCGTTAAATCCTCCTCAAATGATGAATATAAAAACGCAGGCGTATCTCTTGTGAAAACTATCCTGCGTTAATACCGGATGAGGTTGTAATTATTTCTGTCTTTGGAAGTTATCTAGATCTGATGGATCGAATTGATATTCAACGATATCCGTAAGATCGCATTGAAGAAGAGCACATAGTCTGTTTAATGTATTTGTGCTCACATTCATATTCTTCTTTAGACGATATATCTGACCTTTGCTGACACCATACTTGGTATGAAGTGCATTGCCGGAGATATTTTTGCCCTCAAGAGTTTTCCATAATCTATCGTATTTAATCATGAAAGAGAGTCCTTCATGAATATCGTAAAATTCACCCGTAGATTGAGGAATTCCCCATAACTGGGGGAGGGCTACGTGCCAGTTTAATGAACCTGTCACCGTGAGATGACAGGTCTTTTTGTATGTTGTCACTGTCGGATAGGCTAAACTCGCCGCTTCCCGGCAAACCGCGCCTAAATTATCGAAGATGCAGGAAATTACAATAACTTTGCAAGGATCATTATGGAATTCAGTTTTAAAGAAACAGGTAGACGTATCCGGCTTGCACGAGAGGCAAGAGGGCTTACTGTGCAGCAATTGGCCGCATTGATTTCCTGTTCTTGTGATCACCTATATAAAACTGAATCCGGATCACGAGGAATGTCCATTGATCTGTTATATTCCATTTCCATGAAGCTGGGCGTATCCATGAATTATTTAACGAATTGCCCGATTACTGATGATGCCGAAATGGTACGCACCAACACGAAAGAGAGACTCGAAGCGGTAATCCAGGTCCTGAACGAGATCATGAAGGAAGTCAGGTGATCCGGGTGGTGAGATTATCAAACGAGGATATTGGGAGGCGGATCCGCGAGGCGAGAATTGAAAAGAATCTTTCGATCAGCAGACTTGCGGATGATGTTTTCTGCTCAAGAGAGCATCTC
Organism: Solobacterium sp.; assembly: GCA_017512555.1. Classification (GTDB taxonomy): domain Bacteria; phylum Bacillota_I; class Bacilli_A; order Erysipelotrichales; family Erysipelotrichaceae; genus Bulleidia. The sequence goes on from JAFWFE010000049.1 coordinate 33,197, forward strand.
AGTCATATCGAAAGAGGTGACCGTGGATTATCTATTGATCTGCTTGCTTCTCTTGCCGAAAGGTTGGATATTACGACAGACTATATCCTTCTGGGTGACGATGCGTACAGAAAAGATCGTGAGGACGAATATGACATGAACAATCAATATGTAATTTACATGTGACTGTGCTTATAAGGACCGCTTCATAGATTGTGATTGCATTAAGATTTTGCTGTAAGTATTCATGTATGTTCATACAGCCAATCTGCAAACGAAAAAACGCAAAAAAGGGGGATGTGTACGATGAAATTCTGTGGTTTTACGCCAGTACCTCGAATCTGGCAGGTATAGTTTTGCTTGCTTATAAGTATAAATACAACGACATGTTGAGAAAGGAAATGAATGTATGAATACACATTATCAAGAAGATCCAACAAATGAAAAAGGAGGAAAGAAGGGCACAGTAAAAGATCTCAGTCAGCAGATTGATTATATGATTGCTGCATTAAAAGGCGATGACTTTGTGCCGCTTTGGCAGAAATCAAATTTGACACTGGAGGAGGCAGCAATATATTCCGGAATTGGAAGAAATAAGCTCCGGATGATTAGTGATGATGAGAATTGCAAATTTGTTTTGTGGGTCGGAAGCAAACGTCTCATAAAACGAAAACAATTTGATGAGTTTATAGCCAAGCAGTATTCAATTTAGTTGATTCGGTGCCAGGCTGAATCGGGAACTGAGCTTCTTTGTCACAGAAGATGGGAACCATAAGAAGAAAAGACAGCAAAAATCGTGTTTTGAAAAACGGTGAGTATGAACGCTCAAACCATCGGTATGAGTATAGATGGACGGATAGCATGAAAAAGAGACACTCTATTTATGCCGATACTTTGCCTGAGTTACGTGAAAAAGAACAACACCTGATACGTGATATGTATGTAGGTATACAAACTGATTCAGACACATTAACTATTAACGATCTCTATGAAAAGTGGAAGGTATTAAAGAAAGGACTAAAGCCAAATACATTTGAAAACTACAAATACTTGTATGAGATGTTTGTAAGGGATATGATTGGTGATCTGCCTTTGAAGAACCTGAAAAAATCGGATATTCGCGCTTTTTACAATACATTGCATGAGGTACGAGGACTGAAAGTAAACACAGTTGACAATGTCCATACAGTATTACACCAAGTTCTTGAAATTGGTGTCGAAGATGAGTATTTGCATAACAATCCATCGAATAATGCAATATCGGAACTTAAGCGAGCATATGCACATGAAAGGGGAACGAAAAAAAGCCTTACTGTTGAAGAGGAAGAACTGTTCCTAGGGTATCTTAGGAAACCTGGATGTAAGTATCACCATTGGTACCCGCTTATGGTAACAATGATATATACAGGCATGAGAATTGGAGAGGTTGCTGGCCTGAGATGGCAAGATGTTGATTTTGAGAATAACTACATCAGTGTTAATCACGATATAGTTTATTACTGCAGCAGAGACGAAAAGGCCAAGCATGGTCATCAGAAGTGGGGTGCAAACACTCCTAAAACTGAGGCAGGCAAAAGACTGATTCCAATGCTGCCTATTGTTAAAGAAGCATTGCTGATGGAAAAAGAGTATCAAAACGAAGTCGGAATTGAATGTAGACAGATTATTGGACCGTATACGAATTTCATATTTGTTAATCGAAATGGAGATGCTCAGCATCAAGGAACGGTAAATAAAGCAATTCGAAGAATTGTTAGGGATTGTAATATGGCGATAATCGATAAAGAGGGTGGAGTAAAGGAGGGCATGATTCTTTTGCCGAATTTTTCCTGCCATTCTTTACGTCATACAATGTCAACTCGAATGAAAGAAGCTGGCGTTGATGATCTTGTTAGAAGAACTGTGCTAGGGCATAAGTCACTGGATATAACAGATAATGTATACACTCACATTCAAGTGTCGTTCAGTCAAAAAGAGCTTCAAAAGCTTACCACAAACGTACCACATTTTTACGACAAATAGTGTGGTAGATGGAGGGTTAAAGATGGTGTATTCTAGAAATTGAACACTGGCGAACATTCTTACCAATTTTTGGTTTCATTGTCGTACGACTCCCGACAATGAAGCAGAGGGGCGAGTAAACCGCATAATAATTACTATTAGAACGGTAATTTGACATTTTAACCAAAAATATAGCCTGGAGAAATCCAGGCTTTTTCGATTGGTATATGTTTCAATTCATAGAATGCAGTGCTAAGGATCAAAAAGATAATACTACTATATAGAATCCCTGTTGATTGCTATATAAGGTTGTCCACCGGATGAATTCAACTATGAATCCGTGATGGGTACAAACCTGATTCATACAAAGATAACAGTGAAGGAGTCTATACAAGAGAGAAACAGATTCATATAGGGAAGATGCCGCCGATAAGTACGAAGAAAGGGTGAAGGAACAGAAAAACTGATATACAATAAAACGTAGGAAACTACTATGAGTGATATCACATTACAATCATCCATCGGCACCTTTACAGGCAATGAATATGAGTGCTCCTGTGAATTCCTGGGTATTCCCTATGCGAAAGCGGGCAGGTTTGAATACAGTACTCTGATTGACTCCTATGAAGGTGTTTTTGACGCGCGAAAGATGGGTAATTCCTGTCCGCAGTACCGGCAGTTTCATGCCCACCTTGATGTACCGGAACGTCTTTTCTATCACAGGGAATTTCGTCAGGGAATAGATTTTCATTACGATGAAGATTGTCTGAACTTGAATATCTATACACCGAAGGATGCGAAAAACTGTCCTGTCATTCTCTTTTTCCATGGCGGAGGTTTTAATTCCGGTTCCAACAATGAAGGAAAGGCACAAGGGATATTTTTTGAGACAACGGATCATGTGCTGAAAAGACGCGGAATATACGCACAGGAGGCGGAAAATGAAAGTCTTATCGAATGAATACAAAGACCGGCTGAGTCACTGGATGAGAGCACTCTCCAATGACTTCTATCTCCCGCTTGGGAAGATCTCCTTTGAGGCTGCGTGCACGGTAGAGGAACTGCGTCGGGAAGAAGCCATGAAGCTTTCGTTCATCCCGGTTGAACAGGGATATACCTGGGGCAACCAGTGGGAATACTGCTGGTTCCGCGGTACGATCACTCTCCCGAAAGAGGCAGAGGGAAAAAGAATTGCTCTGGATCTTCAGACCGGCGGTGAAAGCACGATATTTATCAACGGTAAGGAATTCGGTACATACCGCTCTTCGTGGGTGGAAGTTCCGCATCATTACATTGAAGATAACTTCATCACAACGTGTGGCCATGAGGGAGAGACCTATGACATCCTGATGGAGACGTATGCCGGCCATGATTATCCCGATTCCTGGAGTTGGGCAACAGGGCCTGTACTTCCCGGAATGTATGAACCACGTAAGGAGAACCATGACCGCGCAGTGCTCGCTAACGCGACTTTCGGTATCTGGAACGAGGAAGCCTACCAGCTGTTCATGGACGCAGATACGCTGCAGAAACTGTTGGCTGTACAGGATGATACCTCTCTGCGTGCAGCGAAGATCGCGGAAGCACTGGAGAATTTCACTCTGATTGCTGATCCCGAGCAGCCGCTGGAAGATCGTATCGTTTCTTACAAGGCAGCCAGGGAGAAACTTGCGCCTGTGCTTGCGGCTGTCAACGGATCTACCGTTCCTGAATTCTACGCAATAGGCAATGCCCATCTGGATCTGGCCTGGCTTTGGCCGATGGCGGAAACATACCGCAAGACCGCGAGAACGTTCGCTGCCCAGCTGCGTTTGATTGAGCAGTATCCCGGCTATCGTTTCCTACAGAGCCAGCCGGCATCTTACGAGATGTGCCGGCAATGGTATCCAGATCTCTTTGACCGGATCCGTGAAGCAATCAAGGACGGAAGATGGATCGCAGAAGGCGCGATGTGGGTTGAACCTGACACGAATATGTCCGGCGGCGAAGCGCTGATCCGCCAGCTGATGTACGGTCTTGACTATTACAAAAATGTACTCGGTGTCAAATCCGTGATTCTGTGGCTTCCTGATACTTTCGGGTATTCCGGGGCACTTCCCCAGATTCTTAAGAAGAGCGGTGTGAAATACCTTGTGACCCAGAAAATCTACTGGTCCTACAACGGCGGTGAACGCTTCCCGTATCACTATTTCAACTGGGAAGGAATCGATGGTACACAGGTCACTGCCTTCCTGCCGACCAGTTATACTTACGATACCGATCCGGAAACGATTGCCGGAACCTGGTCCAAACGCTCGCAGGCAAGAGATCTCGATGCGTTCCTGTATCCCTTTGGTTACGGGGATGGCGGCGGAGGCCCGGCAAGAGACCATATCGAATATATCTGCCGTGAGAGTAATCTCGAAGGTATGCCGAAGGTGAAGATGGCCGGTCCGGTACAGTTCTTTGAAGATATGGAGGCCAAAGGCGGCCCGAAGAATACATGGCAGGGGGAACTCTACTTCGATGCCCACCGGGGTACATATACGACACAGGCAAAGGTAAAGGAGAACAACCGCCGGGCGGAAGGTGCCCTGCATGAGATGGAATTCTGGGCAGCAGCGGCAGGACTTGCCGGTCACGACGTAGATCATGATGCGCATGTCCGTCTGTGGAAAGAACTCCTGCTCCACCAGTTCCACGATATTCTTCCCGGCTCAAGCATTCACCGTGTTTATGAAGAAGCGGAGAAGCGGGTCGGTGCTGTAATTGACGAAGCGAAATCCTGGGCGGAAGGCTACGCCGAAAGTCTTACGGAAAAGGATGAGGAGGCATATTCTGTGTTCAACTCGCTCTCTTTTGAGAGACAGGAGATCGTGGTACTGCCGGAAAGATTTAAAGCCGGAGCGGTCACGGCAGACGGCACAGCAGTTCCCGTCGAGACTGAAGAAGACGGTGTGAAAGCACTGGTAAACCTGCCTTCCGCAGGAGCTTTGGTACTTTATCCCGGTACTGCGGCGGAAACACCAACGGCGAAAGCTTATGCGTCGGCAGACGGTTTCGTCCTGGAAAACGAAGTCATGCGTGCGGTGATAAACAAGGACGCTGAGATTACAAGCCTCAGGCGGAAGGACTCTGGCAGGGAATACGCTGCCGCCCCGATGAATCACTTCCGTTTCTTCAAGGATGTGCCCAGAAAATTCGACGCATGGGATATTGATTCCATGTACCGAGAACAGGAACTCCCGGGTGCCCGTGATATCGTGGTATCCATCGGGACAGCCGAAGGTCTCTGCGCATCCCTGAACGTGAGCGGTAAGATCGGAGAGTCCGAATACAGCCAGAAGATCACCCTGACCGCCGGTGCCGAGAGAATCGAGTTCCATACCTTGATCAACTGGAAGGAACTGCACCGTCTGCTGAAGGTCAGTTTCCCAATCGATGTACATGTCACCAACGGGATCAACGAGATTCAATTCGGATACGTTGAGCGTCCTGTTCACCGTTCCCGTCAGTACGATAAAGATCGTTTCGAGGTCTGTAACCACCGCTACAGCGTGCTGGCAGACGGAAGTCACGGTGCCGCTGTGCTGAACAATTCCAAGTACGGGATCAGTATGAACGGCAACGCTCTTGAACTTACACTTCTCAGGGCTGCTGCGTCTCCGGATATGCGCACAGATAACCGCAGGCACGAGTTTGTCTATGCGATTGCGCCTTTTGAGGGACCGTTCTCGGGAAGTAATATCGTACGCCAGGGCCTGGCACTGAATAACAAGCCGATAACTGCCGAGGGTAAAGCAGTGATCGGAAGTCTTGTGAGTATCGACTGCGGAAACGTTATCATGGATACCCTGAAACCGGCAGAAGACGGCAGCAGTGATATTATTATGCGTTTCTATGAGTCTCAGAATGCCGCTGTGCACGCCTCAGTCAGGACAGCTTTCGAAGGTAAAGCCTATATGACGAATCTTCTTGAGAATGTTGAAAAGGAAATACCCTTTGAAAAGGGATGTTTTGAACTAGACTTCGGCGTCTTTGAAATCCACACAGTGCGCATCCGTAAACCGTAATCCTCAACCGTTTCCGGCTTCCGGACAAAGAAGAACGGTTCAAAAGTGTATGTCACTTCTGCAGGGAAATATGTGCAACCTGGAGGGGAAGACAACCTGTGAGTAAGAATACATGGAGAATCATCGGAATCCTATTGATTATTATCAGTGTTTATCTGATAGCCGGAGGTCTCTATCTGCCGCAAGCCGGTATCAGTCCGATTATAACCGTTGTAAGCCTTTCAGCCGGACTGATCCTGTTGATTACGGGCATCGTGTTTTACAAGATTCTTAAAAGTGACGAATCCTGAGAATGTGCAGAAACGGGTCTATACGGCAATAACGATGAAAATTAGTGGATTGTAATACCGGATCTGAGAGAATCTGGTATTTGTTTTATATACTTATCGGAAGAAAGCACATATACGATTCTGGAGATGTGATTTAAAAAGGCCTCTGGCTTATTCCTGTATATAGGAATAAGCCAGAGGTACTAATGGGGAAACTTTTGTTAGATACTAGAAGATTAGAATTCCAGGTTCTTACCGGTTGCCGGGTCAAACATATGCACGGCATTCGGCGCGAACGTGAAGTGGATTGTGGATCCGGTACGGAAGGTTTCACCGTCAAGGTCCAGTGTCGGTACGATGATGATGCAGTCTTTACCGTCAGCGTTGATGTGCAGATGGACAGAAGAACCCATCATTTCCGATACGTCAACAGTTCCCGGAATCATGGCGCCGGGCACTTCATCTAGTGTGATGTGCTCAGGTCTTGCTCCAACGATGATATCCTGTTCTCTGACGTTGTGTGCTTTCAGGTTCTTCTGCTTTTCCTCCGATGGAATAATTACAGCATCATGAACCTGTACGGCATATTTTCCGTCCTTTTTGATCAGACGGCCTTCAAACATATTCGTCTGAGGCATTCCGATGAAGCCTGCGACGAATGTGTTGACCGGTGCGTTGAAGACTTCCTGCGGTGTACCGATCTGCTGGACTTCGCCGTCCTTCATGATCACAATACGGTCACCGAGAGTCATCGCTTCAGTCTGGTCGTGTGTTACATAGATGAATGTTGTGTTGATTCTGTTTCTCAGTTTGATGATCTCTGCCCGCATCTGGTTTCTCAGCTTGGCATCCAGATTGGAAAGCGGTTCATCCATTAACAGGACTTTCGGCTCACGTACAATAGCACGGCCGATCGCAACTCTCTGTCTCTGGCCGCCGGAAAGAGCCTTTGGCTTTCTTTCCAGATACTGAGTGATACCGAGGATCTCAGCAGCGTCTTTGACACGCTGGTTGATTTCGTCCTTCGGTACTTTTCTTAACTTTAACGGGAATTCCAGGTTTTCTCTGACCGTCATATGCGGATACAGAGCATAGTTCTGGAAGACCATGGCGATATCTCTGTCCTTCGGAGCCACATCATTGACAAGCTTATCATCGATGTAGAGTTCGCCTCTGGTAATTTCTTCAAGACCCGCAACCATTCTCAGAGTAGTTGACTTACCACATCCTGAAGGACCGACAAGAACGATGAATTCCTTATCCTGAATATCAAGATTGAAGTCATCTACAGCGACGACACCTTCATCAGTAACCTTAAGTTTATAAGTTTTTTCTTCAGCAGGTTCATCTTCTGCTTTTTTCTTTTTCTTCGGCTTTTCAGCTTCGGTATTGGGATAGATTTTCTGTATATGTTTCAATGTAACTGTTGCCATGTAGTATTATTTTGCCCCTTTCTTCTTTGAAAGAATTATGAAGCAGTGCACCGCGTGTTTCTTTTGGCACCTGCTTGCTGGCGCGGTGTTTCACCCGCCCTGTTTACCTGGTGGTGCTCAGCTGTTTCCATCCGTATTTCCGCTGATATAAGACAGCCACCGCAGGCACTCTTGTGTCCTGGTGCTGTTGGCGATGATCCCGAAGTATACTGTGTCGGGGAATCCAGCCTGTTCAAAATACGGAAATGACGAACAGTCAACAGCGTTTACTGCATCTTCGGTCACGGATTCGTAGGTCTCTGCTTCTCCGAGACTGAAGGCAACCGCGTTGTCTTCGATAATGACAGTGTTCTCACACAGGAAACTACGGATTCTCTGGTATAGTTCCTGATCTTGTGAGAGAGCTTCGTCAAGATCCAGCAGAAAACCGCTGGATGACATCAGATCATACGCTTCCCGGTTCATCAGGACGATATCGAGTTGTCTGGCATTGACAGCACCGAGGACCTTGAGCTTGGAGGCGTATGCATACTGATGGTTTTCGGCAGAGGGCTCACTTGTCAGATAGAGATCACGGTAAACGATGATTTCATTCTTCGAAAGACTTCTCTCTGTCTCAAGAAGATAGCGGTCTGTCAGATCTTCGCTCAGTGTTTCTCCGACGGAGACGTTCGCAAACGCTGCGCAAAGCACCGTTTCCTTCCTGGTGAAATACCTGACAGCAGTAGATATCAACACTGCGGCCGCGATAATTGCAGTGATGACAGGCAGTTTGTAATACGTAAATATATAGTCGGCTTTCTGGGCTGTGCTCATCTTCCGGAAAGATTCCCGGATTGCCTGTTTTTCTTTTTTTGATGCAGGCATCAGTTTTCCTCCTCAGATGTATATGCACAGGCACGGAATACTGCGGCGAAGATGAATGAACTCAGCATGGCACACATTCCTTCACCAAAGATAGCCAGGGGTGTAAAGACAGCGACGATCAGCCAGAACATTGCGAAGTGTATGGCGAAGACCAGGATCGTCGAGAAGAGATATCGGGTACCGATCAGGAATGCGTTTTTGAGCATTGCCCAATCGTTGTTTTCAAAGTAGGCGATCAGCGGAAATATGTATGTCAGGATGATCGCATAGACGATCATGGCAGCGATAAGCACCGCCAGGATCAGTGTCCAGAGAACGGCGGGAGTTCCTGAAGACGCACTTCTGAGACGGCTGACGACCAGCAGATCGAAAACCAGGAAGATACCGGCGCCAAGCATGATCAGCCAGAGTTTCGTGGCCTGCCGGAAGTTTTTCCGGAAAGCCGTGAAGAACTCTTTGGTGATATGGGTCTCGCGGTCTTTGACGATCCTCAGGGAAACGTCATAGAGGGCGGTTGTGGAAGCACCAAGGGTGACAACCGGCAGGGAACAGGCAAACCATAGTACGTTCAGCCAGCAGCTGCAGGATATCTTCAGCAAGATCTGGCTGAATTTGCTGTCATAAGAGAAGAAGTGCATGAAATCTCCTGTCAAATTTGGGTGGATTCCCGCAGAATCAGGTCTGTTGCAACATGTACGATACGATTTTCCATGGCGGGTTCCTTGATCCGGGTAATCAGAAGTTGTAATGCGGAAAAAGCCATTGCCTGTGTATGGATATGCACCGTAGACAGGGTAGGGATGAAAGATCTTGATTCGGGTGAATCATCGAAGCCGAGGAAGCGGATATCCTGTGTGCTGGTTTCGTCATTCATGCGCAGGATCAGCATGGCGTCAATTGCCACAAAGTCATTAGCACAAATAAAGGCATCAGGATAGTCGTCAAGTCCTTCAAGCATATCTGCCATGATGTCCAGATTGCCGTCTTTCGGACAGATAACGTATTTGTCTTCAATCTTCAGACCGGTGTTCATCATCCCGATGCGGAAGGCGAGATAACGTTCGTAGAAGGACTGGCAGTGAGTATAATCACCGATAAAGCCGATCTTCCGGATTCCTTTTGCGGTAATGTCACCGATGAACTGTATGATACCAGCAAGATTATCCATCAGAAGCAGGTCGGCGTTGACAGCCTTGCCGGACATGGCCGGAAAACTATCGACAAACAATGTGGGAAGACCGAGCGAACAGATCAGGTCACTATATGCCTGATCGAAGATCTCGATGCACATGACAGCACGGATATTTTCTTTCGAGAATGTTCTCGGCAGAGTCATCAGTTCAATATTCTGCGGAGTTACGCGGTAAGTAACCAGATGGTATCCGAGTTGATGGATTTCCTGGGTGAATTTATCAAGCATTGGTGAAGCAAAGTGAGAACTATTGATAAATGAAGCAGTGAGAAGGGCAATTTCTCCGGAATCTTCCAAAGAATCAGCGGCTTGTTCTGTGCTGGCGGAAGCATGCAGATAATTCTTGACATAGGAAAACTGTTTGTATCCCATTTCAACAGCTTTCTGAAGGATAGTTTCACGTGTGGATTCTGCCAGCCCGTCAGAATTGTTAATTGCTTTCGAGACGGTATTTCTCGAGAGGTTCAATGCATCTGCGATGTCTTGTATAGTAACTTTCTTTTCCATTTAACAATTCTCTTTCTGCATTAATGATATAGGATGCATAAATAAGTGTCAAATGTAAACCGGAAAAAATATGCAAATGCACAAAATTCAAATGTTTTCAGTAATATTTTGCGAAATGTTTTGCAAAAAATACGCTATACGCACAATTAATCGTGCGAAAAGCAAATTATGTATATTGCATATGACAAATCCGGATGCTATGATTTGTTTGCGCTTTCAATGAGAATACTGTGCAAATGCACATCTGGCCGCGGTGTGCATGACCAGTATGCTTCTGAAGCAAAGGAGGAGTCTAATGGGACAAGTTTCAGGTGAAAACGCGAACACTGGTGTCAAACCGTCCAAATTGCATAACACGCTTCTGTACATGAAGCAGCATTGGCGTCTTTATGTGCTTTTTATGATGCCGGCGTTCCTGCTGACCATTATCTTCAGATATTTCCCGATGGGAGGCGTACTGATCGCGTTTATGGAATACAACCCGATCAGAGGCATCCTGGGAAGCGAGTGGGTAGGTTTTGACCACTTCGCCCGTTTCCTTTCCTCACCGGACTTCATGAGATATCTGATGAACACACTTAAACTGAGTGTGTTCGGATTACTCTGGGGTTTCCCGATCCCGATCCTGCTGGCTTTCCTGCTGAACCGTATTCTCAGCTCGAAGACCAAGCAGAAAATACAGCTTGTGCTGTATATGCCGAATTTCATTTTGGTAATCGTCCTCTGCGGTATCGTCCGCATTTTGCTGTCTCCGACGGGTATGATCAATTCACTCTTCGGAACCAACACAAACTTCATGACAATGCCTTCTGCGTTCCGTACGATTTATATCGCCAGCGGAATCTGGCAGGGTGCCGGCTGGGCTTCCATTATCTATACAGCCGCACTGTCCAATGCCAGTAAGGAACTGAAGGAAGCAGCCGTGATTGACGGAGCCAACATCATCCAGCAGATCAAAGCGGTTGAATGGCCTGCAATCAAGGATACTGTCCTGATCCAGTTCATCATGTCGGTAGGTAATATCATGAGTATCGGTTTTGAGAAGGCCTATGCACTGCAGACAGATCTGAACCTCGGCACTTCCGAAATCATCTCTACCTACGTGTATAAGAAAGGTCTTCTGGACGGAGACTACGGTTTCTCTACAGCCGTAGGTCTGTTCAATACGATCATCAATGTCATCCTTCTGATTTCCATGAACAAGATCGTTCAGAGATTGAATGAAGGAAAGGGCATTTAGTGAGGTGTGAACCATGGAAAAGAAAAAGAAAAGTGAGTTTTCCAAGTATCCGGTAGAAGATAAGACAATTCTTATCATCGGATATATTCTTCTCGGCTTGTTCATCCTTGCGATCATAGTGCCGATGATCTACATTATCCTCGCTTCATTTATCGACCCTGTTACCCTTCAGAATAAGGGTCTGACATTTGATTTCTCCAAGTGGACACTGACCGCCTATGAGCGTGTCATGTCTAACAAGCAGATCTGGGTAGGTTTCAGAAATGCGCTTCTGTATTCCGTACTCTTTACCATTATCTCGGTAGTGGTCACCCTGCTTGCGGCATATCCGATGTCAAGACCGGACTTCAAGGGTAAGGGCTTCTTTAACACACTGTTTGTGATCACGATGTTCTTCGGCGGCGGATTGATCCCGACGTACCTGTTGATTTCCAACCTGGGAATGCTGGATACGATCTGGGCGATCCTGATTCCCGGCGCCTTCAGCGTCTGGAACATGATCATCGCCAGAACATACTACATGGGTATTCCGAACGATCTGCAGGAAGCTGCGGAAATTGACGGTGCTGACGAAATGGTCTACTTTTTTAAGATCCTTCTGCCGGTATGTACGCCGATCATCGCGACGATCTCCATGTGGCAGTTTGTCGGTATGTGGAACAGTTACTTTGATGCCATGATCTATCTGAACAGTGCGTCCAAACAACCTCTGCAGCTTGTTCTGCGTTCAATCCTGATCCAGAGCCAGCCGGAACCCGGAATGGTCTCCGATATGCAGAGTACCGCTGAGCGTGCGCAGCTTGCTGAATTGCTGAAGTACGCAACAATTATTATTTCCAGTATCCCGCTTATGATTCTCTATCCGTTCTTCCAGAAGTATTTCGATAACGGAATTATGGCTGGAGCGATCAAAGGCTAAAACACACATAAAGGAGATAAAAATGAAAGACTTAATGAAATTAGTAAAAAAAGGTGCCGTTTGTCTTCTGTCCCTCGGTATGAGCGCTGCGCTTCTTACCGGATGCGGAAGTAATGGTAACGGCGGCGCTTCCGGAACTGCCGGAACTGAGGTCAATCTGGAAGATCTGTCCTTCCCGCTTGCGGAAACAGTCACGATCCGCGGTCTGACAAACTTCCCTGTCGGAACAGAATCCGAACCGAATAACCGTACGATCTTCAAGCGCCTTGAAGAAAAGACCAATGTCCATGTGGACTGGAAGACGATCCAGGGTGACCAGTGGGGTGAAAGATCCAGCTGGAAATGGCTAATGCGAAGACACTTCCGGACTTTATCTTCAATGCCGGATTCAGTGATACCGATTTGCTGAAATATGCGAAACAGGGCGTCATCATCCATGTAGAAGAGTATATTGATGAATATATGCCTAACCTGAAAAAGGTATTTGAACAGGCACCTGAATACAAAGCTATGTGTACAGATGCTGACGGACATATCTGGGCTCTTCCGTGGATTGAACAGCTTGGTTATGAAAAGACAGCGATTCAGACAATTGACTACATGCCTTTTATCAACAAGAACTGGCTTGACTTCCTCGGACTCGAAATACCTACCACAGTAGATGATTTCGAAGCTGTTCTGATTGCCTTCCGTGATAACGCGGATGCGCTGAAGAAAGAATTCAACATTGAAGGCGACATTATCCCGATGTCCTGTATCATGAATGACGGCGGTCAGGACCCGTTCGTTCTGATCAACGGTTTCGGAGAAGGTATCGGTGATCCGGATAAGGGCAGACATATTGCTGTCACAGATGATGGAAAAGTAATCTGCACAGTGACAACCGAAGGCTTCAAGAAAGGTGTCGCTTGGCTCCATAAACTCTATGAAGAAGGTCTGATCGATCCTGAAGCGTTTACACAGGAATGGGCTACATATGTTGCCAAGGGTAAGTCCGGACGTTACGGCGTCTGCTTCTCCTGGGATGTTGCCAACATTGCTCAGGTCTCCATGGATGATCTGATCGCCGGTAAGAGCTGGGTCCCGATGCCTGTATTGACAGCGGACACCAGAAACCTCACACCGCAGAATGGATCCTTCACTTCCGGCTTCGACAGAGGACGTTGTGTTATTACAGCAGTTGCCAAACAGCCTGAACTCATCTGCGCATGGCTCGACCAGATGTATGATCCGTTCCAGTCTCCGCAGAACAACTGGGGTACCTACGGTGAAGATGATGCCTTCGATATCTTCGAACTCGGAACCAACGCCAATGGTGAACAGATGCTCAAGCACTGCTGGTTAGGTGATGCTTCTCCTGTAGAAGTACGTGAAGCTGAAGCAGTCGGCGGACCTCTTGCGATTCTGGACTCCTACTATGATGTATACGTTACATGTCCGGACGATGCACAGTACAGACTTGACTGGATCAAGAATATCTATACTCCGGATATGCATACCAAGTATGTCTTCCCGAATGTCTTCATGACTACGGATGATACCAAGGCGGTATCCAACTACCAGGCGGATATTACAAAGAGAATCAATACTGCCAAGTCTGACTGGGTCATGAATGGCTTCACAGATGCGGATTGGGATCAGCTGCAGGCAGATCTGGAGGCTTATGGCTTGTCCAAGTACCTCGAGATCATGCAGAGATACGCAGACGAATACTACAAGTAATTAAATCAAAATGATGAAGAGATATTCGTCATAACGGATATCTCTTCTTAGAAAAGGAATACAGATGATGACCGGTCAGGAATTAAGTAAAGCACGCAGATATGAAGAAATCAAAGAAAGGGAGATATCTCCTGAGAAAAGACCGCTCTTTCATTTGTCGGCACGTACAGGGTGGATGAATGACCCCAACGGTTTCTCTTTTTACGGGGGTGAATATCACCTGTTTTATCAGTATTATCCCTATAAACCAAAATGGGGCCCGATGCATTGGGGACATGCGGTAAGCCATGATTTTGTGACATGGCAGTACAAACCGGCTGTCCTGGCACCGGATACACCTTCAGATTGTGAAGGATGTTTTTCCGGAAGTGCAGTAACTCTGGATGACGGCAGACATATGATTATGTATACCGGTGTTCTGGGAGAAGATGGAGATTCCGGCAAGAACATCCAGGTGCAGTGTCTGGCGTTCGGCGATGGAAATGATTATGAAAAGTACAGCGGAAATCCGGTTCTGACCATTGCGGATCTTCCGGAAGAGATGAGTAATTATGACTTCCGTGATCCGAAGATGAACCGGGAAGAAGACGGGACCTATACATGCGTAGTCTGCGGTTGTACGAAAGATCGTGACGGCAGAACTCTGTTTTTCCGCAGTGATAATGGGATTAACTGGAAGTTTGAGGGTGTTCTTGCCACGAACGGCAAACGCTTCGGCACTGTCTGGGAATGCCTGGATTTCTTTATGCTTGACGGAAAGGCAGTACTTCTCTGCAGTCCCATGGAAATGCTTAAGACAGAGAAATACAGCAGCGGAAACGGCACTTTGTGTCTGATTGGAGAATTTGATAAGGAAAACAGCAGATTGATCGACGAATATGATGCGCCGATTGATAACGGAATAGACTTCTACGCGACACAAACACTTCTAACATCTGACGGCCGCAGGATCATGATTGCCTGGATGCAAAACTGGGATGCCCTGCAAAACGAAATCGAAGGATTTCGTTGGTTTGGGCAGCTGACCCTTCCCCGTGAACTCTCAATACGAGACGGGAAACTGTACCAGCAGCCGGTCAGAGAACTGGAGAAATATAGAAAATCGCGCATAGCATATAAAGATGTTCATGTCAGCGAAAAAACAGAACTGCCGGGAATTTTCGGAAGAACGATGGATATCTCATTGAAGATCCGTTCTGAAAACACTGGTTATCAGACATTTGAGATCCGGATTGCTGAAAACGAGGAATTCCATACATCTATTATCTATAACAGAAACAAGCATGAGATCACGCTTGACCGCAGTCTTTCCGGAACCCGTAAAGCAGTTGTAAACACAAGAACGTTTATTACCGAAGAATACGGGGAAGAGATGAATCTGCGGATGATTTTGGACAGATACAGTCTGGAATTATTTGTGAACAACGGTGAACAGACAGCTACGATAACTTTATATACTGATCTTTCGGCTGACAGGATCAGCTTCCAGGCAGATGGGTATGCGGTAATGGAGATTGAATCGTATATTCTGGGAATGCCTGAAGAAACAGAAGAATGATTATCCGGAAGAATCCCCGCTGAGATCTGAAACTTTCTGCGGAAACGAACGCGATCTTTTATAAAGAATAAGAAACTTCTGACAATGATTTGGAAGTTTCTTTTGTTTTCTTAACATGTTCATCGGGATATATTCATTTAAGATATTTCTTGGTATGATTTATCGGAATGAAGAAATTGTTCTGTAAAACCGGCAGATTCCTTGCGCTGACCTACTTTGCTTTCTGGTTCATGCTCTTTTTTACTGTACCTGTACATGCGTATGTCGATCCTTCGGTTATGACTTACGCGATTCAGGCAATTGCCGGCGCAGCGATTGCTTTAGGCAGTCTTTTCAATATCTATTGGAGCAGGGTTAGACGGAAGATACCAAAAAAAGATAAGGTGATCAACGAATCCGATGAACTCGTATTTCACGATCCTGAAGGGAAAAGTGTATATATTTACACAGGTACGCAAAGCGAAACGGAGACAGTTGTTGTCAAAGAAAAAACATTGCGTCTGCAGGATGCGGTGATTCTTGTGGCAGTGATCAGCTTCATGCTTACCATCTATGCGCCGCTGGAGATCTATTTTCATAATAAGACGGAGTTCTGGTTTGATTTCTATTCACTGTTTCCGGAGTGTCTGAAGATGTTTGCGGTTTTATTCGCTGGTGGATGCCTGGTGGTTGCCATACTGCGTTTGATCAACAAAAAAATATTCAACGGTGCGGTCATACTGTTGTTGTTCATGTATGTTATGACCTATATACAAGGTAATTTCCTGTCCGGATGGATCCCGGCAATTGACGGCAGAGAACTGAATCAGGCAGATTATATCGTACCGAATCTGATTACTGTGGTATTGTTTGTACTCCTTTGTTACGGGGTATACAGAATGGTAAAAAAAGGGGAAGGAGTGGTATGGAAGGTCCTGCATTATACCGTTCGTATTACTGCGGCTCTTCTGGTGATTTCCCTGTGTGTGATCTGTTTCCAGAATCACGGACTCCGGCATAAGAACAGTCACTTAATCTCAAAAGACAATGAATTTGTTTTCTCAACACAGCAGAATGTGATCCTTCTGTTGTTTGACGCGTCTGACGGAAGACAGTTTGCTTCACTGTTGATGGAGGAACCTGAATACAGGAATGTATTTGAGGATTTTACACATTTTGAGAATACTGTAGGTGGTTATCCGCATACTCAATACGCAGTTCCGCATCTCCTGAGCGGAATCTGGAATGAAAATACGATGCCGTATGAAGATTATACAGATCTTGTCCTGAATTCTTCTCCATGTCTGCAGTATATCCGTGAAGAGAATTACCGGACAGGGATGTATGATACGGAAATGAGTGTCATGCAGAGAAACGGGATTGAATACTATGACAACACGAAGAAACAAAGCAACCAGGTGGCAGATCCCAGGGAGTTTTCAATACAGCAGATGTTGCTGACAGGATACAAGTATGCTCCATATTTCTGTAAGTCATTATTTAAAGTTGATTTTAACAAGATCATCAGTTGTCAGAAGCCCATAGATGGTGCTGTAGCATTTACCTGGGAAAACAATAAGTTTTACCGTGATCTCCGGAATGCGGATCCGCAGATTATCGGGGATAAGTGTTTTAGGTATTATCACCTGGAGGGTGCCCATGTACCGTACGTTTATACTGAACAAGTAGCTAAGATAAAGAAATCCAGTTATCGTGACAGTCTGAAGTGTTGTATTACTATTGCGGATGAACTCATACGTACGTTAAAGGAATCCGGAGTATACGATCAGTCCGTTATTGTTATTCTCGGTGATCATGGGGAAGCCCCGGAAATCCACAAGGACTATGCGCAGAATCCACTGCTTTTGATCAAGGGACTGAATGAACATCATACGTACAGGACATCCTTGAAATCCATTTCCTATGCTGATCTATCGGAAGCACTGGTTGGAATGATGCAGGGAGGATCACCGGAAGAGGTACTGCCTGAGAGAACAGAACGGAGATTCTTCTATCATTATTACAGTTGGGAGTGGCATCTCGAAGAGTATATTCAACATGGATATGCATGGGATGATACCAAGCTTGTGCCAACCGGAAAATCCTATGATTTAAAATAACCTGCAGATTCTAACTGCAGGTTTTATATACGATTAACAGATTTCTGTCCTCAGGGCTTCGCAACTCAATATTTCTGCTGTTCCAGTTTCTTCGTGTAATGAAGAACTTAGAGGACTTCAAACAACGTTGCAATCCAGCCGATACCGCTGGCTGCCGCAATCTTTTCCGCAGCCAGAACATCCTGTCCGATAAATCTGCTGGTGATCATGGAGTCTGCCGCGTTGTAGGCAAGCTGAAGCTAGTTTGCCAGCAGTGTAATCAAGCATACGATTCACGGTGACGGTAATATCGTTGATGATGCGGAATCTATCCGTAACCTGATGAACATGAATTATGATATCAAGAGATAGGAGTGATAAGTGAAAATGAAAGCATTTATGGATAAAAACTTCCTGCTTGAGACAGGGACTGCTCAGCATCTGTTCCATGATTATGCAGATCAGATGCCCCTGGTAGATTACCACTGTCATATTTCCCCGAAAGAAATCTATGAAGACAGAAGATTTAACAATCTGGCAGAAGTATGGCTTGGGGGTAAGAATCCGGATGGTACCTATTTCGGTGATCACTATAAATGGAGAGTTATGCGTTCCAACGGTGTACCGGAAGAATATATCACAGGAGATAAGCCTGACTATGAGCGTTTCCTGAAGTTTGTGGAAGCTCTGGAGATGGCAATCGGTAATCCGATGTATCACTGGTGCAATCTGGAACTGCATAAGTTCTTCGGTATCGAAGAACCCCTGACCCTGGACAATGCCGAAGCAGTCTGGAACAAGTGTAATGACATGCTGCAGCACGATCCCAACATGACCGTACGTGGTTTGATCAAACAGTCTAACGTAGCCTTTATCGGAACGACAGATGATCCTGTAGATACTCTGGAGTGGCATAAGAAGATCCGTGAAGATGCGACAATTACGGTTAAAGTATGTCCGTCTTTCCGTCCGGATAAGGCAATCAACATCAATAAAGAAGGCTTTACAGATTACGTAAAACTACTGGCAAAGTCTGTCGGAAAAGAAACATTCACTTCTGCTCAGGAAGTCATCGATGCCCTGATTCAGCGTCTGGAATTCTTTGCGGAGATGGGATGCCGTGCAAGTGACAATGGCTTGGATTATATTCCGTTCCGCAAGGGAACAGCAGAAGAGGTCAATACCGCGTTCACCAAAGTCATGAACGGTGAGAGCATCACTGTAGAAGAAGCAGAGAAGTATCAGACAGCCGTTCTGCTGGCACTTGGAAAAGCATATCACCGTCTTGGTATCGCTATGCAGCTCCATTATTCCTGCCATAGAAATGCCAATGAAAGAATGTATCGTCTGCTCGGACCGGATACAGGTTACGATATGATTGCCCAGAATAACTGCGGTGAACTGATTGCGGATCTGCTTTCCGAATTAGATAAGAACGCAGAATGCCCGAAGACGATCCTGTATTCCCTGAATCCGGTAGATAATGAACTGCTCGGAACACTTCTTGGCTGTTTCCAGTCAGACGAAGTACCTGGTAAGATCCAGTTAGGTTCCGCATGGTGGTTCAATGATACAAAGTCCGGAATGGAAGACCAGATGAGAGCTCTGGCAAACTTGGGACTGTTTGGTAACTTCATCGGTATGCTGACAGACTCACGTTCCTTCCTGTCCTATGCGCGTCATGACTACTTCCGCCGCATCATGTGTAACATGGTCGGAAACTGGGTAGAAAACGGAGAATATCCGAACAATGAAGCATCCCTGAAGAAGATCGTGGAAGGCATCAGTTATACGAATGCCGCACGGTATTTCGGGCTGTAAGATTTGAACGATACTGCTAGTATTTACAGTATATAAACCAGCGTTAACAGCGCTGGTTTTACTTTTCTATTCCGGATGATTTCTGCTGTAAGTGTTGATGAGTACAATCCTGTTCTCTGGGGCTGTATAATAATTACAGAGAACTGATGACGAGCAGATAATAATAACAGACCGGGAAAGTTCACCCATACAGAGAGAAAGGAATATGACATGACTATTGATACGCTAAATGACAAGCTTAAATTCGCCTGTAGTATCGCAAAAAGCTGTTTTGACAGAAATATGGGAAGCGGGACAACCGGGAATCTGTCTTTTAAACATAACGGATATCTCTTTATCACAGCAGGAGGAACTTGTTTCGGATTTCTGACACCGGATGATTTTGCGGCAGTACCGGTTGACGAAAACACTTCACTGGATGCCTTTACCGATACGGAAAAAGAGTATGTGAAAGAAGCCAAGACCAGGAAGCCTTCCAAAGAACTGAAGCTGCACCGGCTGGTTTATGACCGTCTGGCGCGGGATGGTATTGACGGTGGTGCAGTGATTCATCTGCATTCAACATATTCTGTTCTGTGGTCATGTATACCTGGTCTTAATCCGGAGGATTGTGTACCTGAGATCACCCCTTATCTGGGGATGAAGATGGGTCCCTGCGGATTGATTCCTTATGAGAAACCGGGATCAGAAGAACTATTCAGTACGTTTGAACGTCTGGCCGGTGATCATTACGGGTGGATTCTTTCTCACCACGGCTTACTGACAGGAGGGAAAGATTTGATGGAAGCGTTCGGACGCAGTGAAGAACTGGAAGAGACCTGCAAAGTAGCCTGGATGGCCAGGAATGCCGGATTACTTCCCTGATACGAAAAAGAGGTAAAGAAATTGAAACTATATCATACAAGTAATGTAGAAATCCGTGTCCCGGATATCTACCGAGGCAGAAAGAATGCGGATTTTGGCCAGGGATTCTATCTTTCACCGGATTGGGAGTTTTCCTGCCGGTGGGCAGGCAAAGATAACATTGTCAATGAATATGAGCTGGATGAGACCGGATTAACCATCCACAGATTCCAGCGGGATGAAGACTGGTTTAACTACATTTATCATAATCGGAGAGTCATGGATACTTTGTCCGCAGATGTAGTCATTGGGCCTATTGCCAACGATACGATTTTTGATACGCTCGGTATCCTGAGCAGCGGTTATCTGAAACCGTCAGAAGCAGTAAAACTATTGATGATCGGTCCGGAATATACACAGGTGGCTATTAAAACAGAGAAAGCAGTTAACCAGCTCCGGTGGATCAAGTCAGAGAAAATCACGAAGATCAATGCAGAACTACGTAAAGCAGAACAGGCAGAATACGAGGAAGTTTTTGCGCAGACATTACAACAGATTTTTGGGGAGGAGCCACACTAACAAATCCCCGGTATACAGACAAAAGAAACACCTGTCTTAAGCAGTCAGATCTGTACTTGTCACATGAATAAAAAAGTACAGGTCGGGAGGTGCCGTATGAAGCTTAAGTATATATTTGTCCACGGCGCCGGAGGATGGGGACATTATGACCCGATCAACCGGTATGTACCATACTGGGGCATGTTAGGACCCAATCTGATTACTTATCTGAACGCCAACGGATTTGAAAGCTATGCGGCATCGGTAGCACCTGCCAGAAGTATCTGGATCCGGGCTTGTGAGCTTTATGCGCAGCTTTCGGGAAGCCGGGTGGATTACGGACGTGTACACAGTGAGCGGGAAGGGATAGCCCGCTTTGGCAGAGATTTCTCACAGGAACCGCTGATTCCGGAATGGAATGAAGATACCCGTCTGGTATTACTCGGACACTCGATGGGCGGTGCTACGGTACGATTACTCGCCCATCTGCTGGTTCACGGAGATCCGGAAGAACGTGAACAGACACCGGTGGATCAGTTGTCACCGTTATTTGCCGGAGGTATCCATAAGCGTGTCTTTGGGATTGTGACGATGGTAGCGCCGACAAACGGGGTATCCGCTCCGGACATGTTTACCGATCCTGACTTTGATCTTGAAAAGATCCGGATACCGGTGTGGAGCCGGGCAGCGATGAAGATCCTCTCCCTGCGTCTTGGCTCAGCCCGTACAAGACGTACAGCTAACGATGTCCAGCGTGTTTCGGGGATCGACCGTGCCCTGGCGCAGAATAAAACGATTGCGACTTTACCGGATGTCTATTACTTCTGTGCAGCCTGCAGTTGTACGGAAAAGCAGCCCGACGGCAGTCATCGTCCGGTACCGTCAAAGACAGAGTTCCTGTATTATGCCCGCTCTATCCAGATGGGAGCGTATACCGGTGTTACTCCTGAAGGCTTCGTCATCGATGATACATGGCGTGAGAATGACGGACTGGTGAATACGGTGTCCGCGAGAGCACCGATCGGGGCACCGCAGAAAGCCCTGGATCCAGGACATATCGAAAAGGGAATATGGAATATCCTGCCGGATTTTGACGGTGATCATATGTCGTTACAGGGAGGATTCTTCCACCGTGTGGATGTGCGGGGATACTATCTGAACCTGCTTAACATGATTCAATCTCTGCCGGAATAGTCAGGCAGAAAACCAATTCAACTACATACACGATAAGGAGCTGACTATGGATCTATCCAAATACGAGAAAAAGTATATCCGGATCACGGATAAAGACGGAAATACCTTTACAGGTAGCGCAAGTTATGGGAATAAAGAGTTTTTAACACATGAGTACGGGGGAGAAGAAGATGGTATCTTCATTGAAGATGTTCTCATCTACAATTCCCAGATTGAATCCATAGAAGAGATAGAAGTCCATGGTACAGCAGAGTTATATACCGAACAGTTATGTCTGCGCAGATATTTACAGGAGGATGCAGTACCCCTGTATAAGTGTTTTGGGACAGATCCTGCGATGGTTCAGTACTCAGGGTGGAATCCTTACGCAACACCGGAAATGGCGCAGGAAACCGTACGCAGATTCATTGACAGTTATGAGGATGAACACTCCTATTCCTGGGTAATGGATCTGGATGATATTCTGATCGGGATAATCGGCGCCTATGATTATGAAGGTGATACGATCGAGGTTGGATTCAGTGTTGCCAGTGACTGGCAGGGACGTGGTTTTGCGACTGAAGCATTAAAGAAAGTACTGGAATACCTGACCGAAAACGAAGGGATTCCCTGCGTGACTGCCTGGTGTGCATCAGAGAATACCGGATCACAGAAAGTGCTGGAAAAATCAGGGATGAAGTATATCCGCACAGAGAAAAACAGCCTCACTGTCGGTGAAAAAGTATACGACAAAATGATCTACGAATATCACAAGGAACCGTAATACTGCGCATAAAAAAAGATACTAGTATCAGAGGTATCTCAGATATTCAGTACTACCAGCGCCCCAAGAATCAGGCATAATGCGGTAACTTGATACTTGTTCAGGTATTCTTTGAACAGAGGTATACTGATCACCGTAACAAATACTATAGCACCTGTGGAGAAGACGGGATAAGCGATAAATGCCGGAATCACACGCAGGGAAGAAAGCAGTAAAATTGAAGAAAAGTAATTGGGAATGCCCACGAGGATACCGCCGGCAAGATCTCTGAAAGACGCAGATTTCCCGGTTCTTTTTCTTTCCCACAGAAGCAGGAAGAAGGTGAAGATCGAAGCCCAGAAGAAGATAAAGAATACATACACGGATTCTTCATCACGGATACCGTTTACACTGTATATCTTGGCCATACAATCGGACAGGCCGTTAGTAAACAGAACAACCAGCAGAAACCACAGATGGATATCTTCTTTACGTGCAGAAGTATCATCTTTACTGATCAGGTAGATTGAAGTAAGTACCAGCAGGAGTCCGGCACCCTGTAGCAAAGAAGGCTGTTCATGAAAGAACAGGATACTCATCAGTAAAGGTACCAGTAATCCAAGCTTGGAAAAGGCGGAAGAAAGGATTGCGCCGCTCTGCATGACACTTTTCTGCATACATACCAGGGACAGTACATAGAGAAAGCCGCCGGCGATACCGCAGATATACGTTACGGGATGAGCCGAGAATAACAGAGATTTATCCGGGATCAACAGGAATCCCACCAGTGTACAAGTCAGATAATTCCCCAGGATCATCGCATAGCGGTTGTTGTCAGACGCACGGAATAGACGCAGTACGATCGAGATGGAAGCACTGCTCATGGTTGCCAGTAATAACGCTATACCTGCAGGAATATTCATACCGGCAACTATTATCGCATAAAACAATAAGAAGAGAGAAAGAAACAATATAAGAAAGGTTTATAATATAACACATAACAGATAAGAATACCTGGATCAACCAGGGTTTATTCATAATTTACTGTAATAAGAGGGTAATAGTCATGAAGAAAGAGAAAAAAGAACGAGTCCTGTCTGAAGCTGAAAAGAGAAGATTAGAACACTTCGAAAAGATCTCAGAAGAACTGAAACAACAGGGGTATACCCGGCATGATCTGATTATAGACATGGGAAAGGCGAATGTCTTTGCAATCGTCTTGCTGATACCGTTATTTGTTATCGGTTACTGGCTGTATTACAAGGTCAATCAGAGATTTGACATCAGCAATTTCAAAATGTTGTTCTTTCTTGTCGCATATCTGGTGCTGATTGTCGTACACGAACTGATTCACGGACTATGCTGGAGTATCTTTACACCACATCACTTCAAGGATATCGAATTCGGTCTGATGAAGCCTTCAATGAACCCTTACTGCACATGTCTTGTGCCGCTGAAGAAAGGACAGCATATCTTCGGTACCGTCATGCCTCTGATCCTGCTGGGAATCATACCGATGATCGCAGGTATTGTGATGGGAAATCACAGCCTGATGTTCCTGGGTATTCTCATGGTTGATGGCGCGGCAGGGGATATCCTGATCATCCACAAGATTCTCAGTTATAAGAGTCAGTCACAGGATACTGTATACATGGATCATCCCACAGAAGCCGGCGGAGTAGTATTTGAAAGGTAGAATTGCGGCAAAGCGAAAAAGCTATAAATCAGATATAATAGGATTACAGTCTGCGGGAGGAATAATCATGCGTATATTATTTATTAATGCAAGCCCGAACAAAAACGGCAACACGGCAAAACTGGCACAGGAATTACTTACGGGAAAGGAGTATGAAACATTAAACCTGATCGATTATAAGATCTATGCGTTTGGACAAAACTATGCGGATGATCAGTTTAATGAAGTCATAACTGCAATGCATAAAGCAGATACAGTTGTCATGGGTTCACCTTTGTACTGGCATAATATCTGCGGATTACTGCGTAATTTTCTTGACCGTTGTATCGGATCGGTAAAACAAAATGAGTTCAGCGGGAAAGATCTCTACTTTATCATTCAAGGCACAGCTCCGGAGAAGTGGCAATTGGAAGCCTGTGAGTACACCATGGAGCGGTTTGCCAGATTTTACGGGTTCAACTATAAAGGCATGATTACAGATTCAGAGACAGCGATTCAGAAGAGACCTTAACAGAGAACAAATTCAACCGATATAGGTTTTCATAAAAAGCCAGGCTTCAAATGAACTAGTAAGATAAAAGTAGACACAGAAAAAAGTCGATGAAGATTCCGTTCTGAGTCTACTTTTTCTTATGATTGAAACTGAAAGGGAGGGATCAAAAAATATGGGATGCCTAAAAGGAATAAAACACAGGACATATATAGAAGATGAGAAATTGAAAATCGTTAAAATGAATGTCGAGCAATACCTGTCTTCTTACGAGATTTCAAAGATCACCAGAGTCAGTGAAAAGAATATTCGAAGGTGGGTCAAACAGTATTCCGAAGAAGGGATCGAAGGACT